>CAYLVR010000218.1:0-6062 GCA_964387165.1 uncultured Chitinophagaceae bacterium
ATCAATGCCCGATATTGATACGGATTTTGATGATGAAGGCAGGCAGAAAGTAATTGATTATGTAGTTAATAAATATGGTAAGAACCAGGTAGCGCAGATCATTACGTACGGTACAATGGCTGCCAAGATGAGTATCAAAGATGTTGCCCGCACACTCGATCTTCCCCTGCCCGATTCGAATGCATTGGCAAAGATGATCCCTGACAGACTGGGCATCACTTTAAAAAGAGTATTAACAGCGCCACTTACTACTAAAGAAGGCGAAAAATCACTGGAAGAAAAAGAAGGATGCGGTACCGAAGAAATTGAAATAGTAAAACGTTTACGCGAATTATATAAAGGAAATACTCTTGAAGGAGAGGTATTAAGAGCAGCAGAAAGACTGGAAGGATCAGTACGAAATACTGGAATACATGCAGCGGGAATAATTATCGCACCACAGGATCTTACTACATTAATTCCTGTGTGTACCGCTAAAGATTCAGATTTATGGGTCACCCAAATTGAAGGTAGTATTATCGAGGATGCAGGTGTAATTAAAATGGACTTTCTCGGTTTAAAAACGCTGACCATTATTAAGAATGCGCTTGAAATGATCAGGGTGAATCATAATCTTGAAATCGATATTGAAGCCATTACACTCGATGATGCTAAAACATTTGAATTATACCAGAAAGGCGATACGATAGGTACTTTCCAGTTTGAAAGTCCGGGAATGCAAAAATATCTCCGCGAATTAAAACCAGACAAATTCGCTGACCTTATCGCGATGAACGCCCTTTACCGCCCGGGCCCAATGGCATATATTCCTGACTATGTAGATCGCAAACATGGTCGCCAGGAAATCTCTTATGATCTTCCTGAAATGGAAGACTACCTTAATGAAACTTATGGTATCACTGTGTACCAGGAGCAGGTGATGTTGCTCGCGCAGAAACTGGCAGGTTTTAGTAAGGGCGATGCCGATGTGTTGAGAAAGGCAATGGGTAAAAAGCAGAAATCCGTTCTCGACAAAATGAAAACCCAGTTTGTTGAAGGCGCCACCAAAAAGGGTCACCCGAAAGATAAGCTGGAAAAGATCTGGACCGACTGGGAGGCATTCGCGCAATATGCATTCAATAAATCGCATTCTACATGTTATGCGCTGGTAGCTTACCAAACTGCTTATTTAAAAGCGCATTATCCGGGTGAGTATATGTCGGCAGTATTAAATAATGCCGGCAGCATTGAAAAGCTTACATTTTTTATGGAAGAATGCAAGCGTATGGGAAGAACGGTTCTTGGCCCGGATATCAATGAATCGAAAAAAGGATTTGCCGTTAATGCAAAAGGCGAGATTCGTTTTGGTTTAGGCGGATTAAAAGGCGTTGGTGAATCTGCCGTTGAAAGTATCATTGAAGAAAGAGAAAAAGGCGGAAACTTTCATTCAGTATTCGATTTAATTAAAAGAATTAATCAGCGTACAGTAAATAAAAAAACATTAGAGAACCTGGTATATGCAGGTGCATTCGATACATTTAAAGAACTGCACAGAGCACAGTATTTCAAAATAGCTCAGGGTGAAACGATGACCGGGCTGGAAAAGATCATCAAATTCGGCAACGTTTACCAGACCAACGCAAATGGTTCTACCAATACATTATTTGGAGATTTTGCCATGCCTGATGTAGTTCCTCCGAAAATTCCCAATTGCGAAGCCTGGACGCTGACCGAGCTGCTCGATTACGAGAAGGATGTAACCGGCATGTTCATGAGCGGTCATCCGCTTGATAATTTCCGCTTCGAAATATCTTATTATGGAATTACCAGGCTTGGCGAGTTTAACGAAATAAAAGAAGCCGTAAACCTTTTAGGGAGCAGTAAACAGTTTAAGCTGGCAGGGCTTGTAGTTGATGCCCAGCACAGGTACACTAAAACGGGGCGGCAGTTCGGGTCCTTCCATATTGAAGATTACACTGGCAAATCGGAATTTATGCTTTGGGGGGATGATTATACCCGTTATGCCGCATTCCTGGAAAAAGGCAAAAACCTGTTCATTACAGGATCGTTTAAACAGCGCTTTAACAAGAGTGAATACGAGTTTAAAGTGGAAAGAATAACCATGCTGGAAAACATCAAACAAACGATGACCAAACAACTGGTAATAGATATTGAAGCACGAAAGGTGAATGAAGGGCTGTTAAGTTTTCTACAGCAAAATGTTAAAAAATTCCCTGGAAAATCGGGTCTGAAACTGAATATTACCGAGCCAAGGAGCAATACAAAGGTGAGTCTTTTCACACGTGAGAGCGGGTTTGAGATGAATGACGAAATGGCTGCCTGGCTTTTTGAAAATGATGATATAGGCGTACAGGTTATGACAGCTTAAAATGTCAATTGTGCCGGTGTTTGATTTGGTTGTAAATTTGCAGACTATCTGTATAAAGATTTAGAATTAAAAACTTAAAATAACAATTATGGCTTCAGAATTTACAGATGCGAACTTCCAGGAGAAGGTATTGTCGTCAGATAAATTAACAGTGATAGATTTCTGGGCAGAATGGTGCGGCCCATGTCGCGCGATCGGTCCGGTTATTGAGGAGTTGTCTAAAGAGTACACTGGCAAAGTAAACATTGGGAAGGTAAACGTTGACCACAACCCGCAGCTGTCGGTTAACTACGGTATCACATCTATCCCGGCAATTTTATTCATCAAAGATGGCAAAGTTGTAGATAAGCTGGTAGGTGCGCAGCCAAAGTCAAACTTTGTTAAAAAGATCGAGGCACACATCAACGCGTAAGCGTTCCAGATATACCAGGTTTTACATACCGCCCTCCCCAGGGCGGTTTTTTGTTTTTTTATTATCACAGACCGCTCTCCCCCTTTGAAAAAGGAGGTATTAGGGAGTTACACCTGGCGCAAGACCGCAGGGGGATTTAACACTTTTTCATTACAGGGAGTTGCCCCTGCCGCAGGACCGCAGAAGGATTTAACGCTTTTTCATTATCTTGAATAATGCCTGATTTACAAAACTTAGGTCGGGGGGCGTTGGGGATGTTATTTCTTATTTTCGTATGCTGGTTATTCAGCAACAACCGCCGCGCCATTAACTGGAAACTTGTAGGAATTGGCATCGTGGCCCAGGTATGTTTTGCATTAGGTGTTCTCAAGGTAAATTTCCTAAAAATAATTTTTGGATGGCTCTCAGAAAAATTTGTTGAATTAATTAATATCGGCCACTCCGGTATTGAATTTATGTTCGGCAAACTCGCCGATCAATCAGGTGCATGGGGATATATATTTGCTGTGCAGGCATTATCAAATATTATTTTCTTCGCAGCGCTCGCTTCTGTTCTATACTATTTAGGCGTATTACAAAAGGTTGTTTATGTATTTGCATGGATGCTGAAAAAACTCGGAATCTCCGGGCCGGAAAGTGTATCTACTGCTGCAAATATTTTCCTGGGACAAACAGAGGCTCCATTAATGATCAGGCCTTTCCTTGATAAAATGACACGCTCTGAAATGTTATGCATAATGGTAGGTGGAATGGCCAATACTGCCGGAAGTGTATTAGGCGCCTATATTGTATTCTTAGGGGGAGAGGATATGGATCAGCAGAAGTTTTTTGCATTGCATATGCTCACGCAGTCTATTATGAGCGCTCCTGCAGCCATTGTGGTATCAAAAATATTATTTCCGCAGACCGAATCATTTATACGTGAATTAAAAGTTCCCCGGGAAAAAATAGGCGATAATTTTTTAGATGCAGTGTCGCTGGGCACTACTGACGGGTTAAAGCTTGCTGTAAACGTTGGCGCGATGTTAATTGTATTTACCGCGTTAATGTATTTATGTAATTATATCCTGGGATCTGTAGGCTACTGGTTCAATTTAAATGATAAAATTGCAGTTTTAACCGGCGGGAGATATACTTCTCTTTCGTTCCAAATGATATTAGGATATATATTTTCCCCTGTTGCATGGTTAATTGGAATTAATTCTGCGGAGATGATACCGGTTGGGCAATTACTCGGTGAAAAAACTATCTTAAATGAATTCGTTGCTTATTTTTCTTTTGGCGAAATGAAAAGAGCCGGCACTATTTCCGATCCCAAATCCATAATTATTACTACTTATGCTTTATGTGGTTTTGCCAATGTAGCTTCGATCGGTATTCAAATTGGGGGGATCAGTCAGCTCGCTCCTTCTCAGCGCCGCAACCTTACCGAATTGGGCCTGCGCGCACTTTTAGGTGGCACCATTGCCTGTTTAATGTGTGGCTGCATCGCCGGAGCATTGCATTAATCTACCCCCGGCATGAACTTAATCATAATCAAACGACGGCAACGGGGTGGGTTCTCTGCCAGGTTCCTTAACTTTGCATCATGTTACCCATAGAGCAACTCATTAGCAACGAAGGGGATTCCGACCTGAAAAGAATAGCTGAAAAAATTATCAACAATACCAGAATCTCCGAACAGGAAGGATTAATATTATTCGAAAAAGGCGACCTCTCCTATCTCGGCATGCTTGCCAATTACAAACGGGAACAACTCCATGGCGATCGCACCTATTTCAACCGCAATTTTCATATAGAACCCACCAATATCTGCGTATATGCCTGCAAATTCTGTTCGTATTCGCGTTTATATGCACACCGGGATGAAGGTTGGGAATTATCAATGCAGCAAATGCTTGACATTGTAAAAAAATATGATGGTCAGCCTGTAACAGAAGTACATATCGTGGGCGGGGTTCATCCAAAAATGAATTTAGAATTCTTTGCAGAATTATTAAGAAAAATAAAGGCTCACCGCCCCAACTTACATATTAAAGGATTTACGGCGGTGGAACTGGATTATATGTTCCGCAAAGCGAAGATGACTGTTGAAGAGGGTATGAAATATTTACATGAAGCAGGATTGGATTCTTTACCTGGTGGCGGAGCCGAAATATTTCACCCTGAAATTCGTGAGCAGATAGCTGATGATAAAGTTGATGGAACCGGCTGGTTGTATATTCATGAGACTGCGCATAATTTGGGAATGCACACTAATGCCACTTTACTATATGGACATATTGAAAATTACAGCCACCGCATAGATCATATGGAACGCCTGCGCCAATTACAAGATAAGACCAAAGGCTTCAACACATTTATTCCTTTAAAGTTCCGCAATGGCGACAATGAAATGAGCCATGTTCCCGAAGTATCTACAATTGAAGACATGAAAATGTATGCGGTATCGCGTTTATATTTAGATAATTTCTCTCATATGAAAGCTTACTGGCCAATGCTGGGCCGCGAAAAAGCACAATTAACATTGGGTTTCGGTGTTAACGATATTGATGGCACCATTGATGATTCAACAAAGATCTATTCTATGGCCGGCGCAGAAGAGCAAACCCCCGCCATGACCACAGAACAATTAGTAACATTAATTAAACAGGTAAAACGCAAACCGGTTGAACGGGATACGCTGTATAATGAGGTAATGGTTTATTAGCTTTAGTTCTGATCATTATACCTCTTCCTTGAATTTTTCCCAATTACCAAACGTTGCACCAGCATACAAATCTGCCAGTTTAATAGAAAAGCCGATCGTTTCTATTACAAGCGTATCTTCTAATGAAATCAATTCTTCAAATTTCCAGGAGCTGTCGGGCTGCTTTCTTCCTATCCGAATCTGAACCTGTCTTGAATTAATAATAATATACTCTTTGATTGTCTCAATTTGCATGTAGAAAAAGAACTTCTTTCCCAAGTCATAATTTTCGGTGGAAGGCGAGAGTACTTCGAATATGACAGAAGGGTTTTTAAAAGAATGTTTCGATTCTTCTACTTTATCCAGCCCACCACAAAATATCGTAGCATCAGGATAGAAATAAGAGTTTTTTGATTTTACAGAAACCCTTACTGTATTCGCGAATACTTTGCACTCCTTGCGTTTCAGGAACGGGCTGATTTCGCCAACAATGTTAGAGATTATATGACTGTGATTTTCCGAGGCAGCCTGTACAGGCGCAATTTCTCCATCAATAAACTCATACCTGAATTCCTGTTGACCCTCCCATTCAC
>CAYLVR010000219.1:0-6052 GCA_964387165.1 uncultured Chitinophagaceae bacterium
CATTTTATTTCAATTACTAAACAACCGATTGTGGTGCACGTAACCAAATTCTTATGCTTAGCTGTTTTTCTGCTGGCATCTATACCCTCAACATCTCAAACAACCGTTTCACTTGAAGATATGTCTGCCTTTAAGGATCCTGGTAAAAGCTGGAAACTTGCACGCAAGGTGATAGCCGATCTGAATGAGAATAACATACTGAGATCAGAGAAAGGAACGGGAATATTGCTGAATATGCCTGATAAAAAGGTGAAGGGCACTGATCTTTTTACCAATGAAGAGTTTTCAGACATGGACCTGGAATTGGATTATATGATGGCCAAAAACGGCAACTCGGGCATCTATTTGCAGGGCAGGTACGAAATCCAGTTACAAGACAGCTGGTGTGTTCCGAGATTGTCTCCTGGAATAAACGGGGGAATATATGAACGCTATGACGAAGCACGAGGCAAAGGCAATGAAGGGTACGAAGGGTATGCGCCGCGTCAGAATGTTAGCCGTGCGCCGGGATTGTGGCAACACCTGAAAATATCTTTTCAGGCGCCAAAGTTTGATGCTTCGGGGCACAAAACTCAAAATGCTAAAATCATTAGTGTAGAATTAAATGGCGTAATAATTCATGAAAATGTAGAACTGGGCGGGCCAACTCGCGGCGCTGTTGATAATAAAGAAGTAACAACCGGCCCATTAAGGTTCCAGGGCGATCACGGATCAGTGGCTTTCAGAAATATACGCATTAAAAAATACAGCGGATTACCTCCTGTTCTTGCAGATATTCATTACGATGTGTATTATTCAAAACATGAAACTATCCCTGATTTTTCGACAATGAAACCAGATGATCAGGGGATGCTGCTTTCATTAAGCACCGCATTTCTTAAAAAAGATAATGAATTTATTATCCGTTATACCGGGAATGTAATTATTAAAACGGCCGGCGATTATATTTTTCTGAGAGAAACGAATGGAAATGGTTTTGTTAAAATAAATAATAAGGTGGTTAGCGATCTTCCTTCTTACACTACTGAACCTATTACACTTCAACCAGGCACTTACCCTTTTGAAATAATTTATCTCAAACCTGTGAACTGGTTCCCAACTTCTTTCGGACTAACAGTCTCTGCTCCCGGTATAAGAGATATTTTGGTTAGCGATGAAACATCGCTATACCGCGAGTTTCCGGATCCGATTATTGTTGATGCAACTGACAATATCGTTCACAGGAGTTTTATGGATATTACCGATAGTGTAAGGGTTGTTCATTCAGCGAATGTTGGAAGCCCAAAGCAACTGCATTATTCTTTTGATATGGATAACGGAATGGTTTATCAGATATGGCGGGGTGGTTTTATTGATGCAACGGCTATGTGGAATGGAAGAGGTGATGGAACATCAAAACCAATAGGGGCAAAACTTATATTAGGCACACCTCATCAGTCTATATTAAAGCTAAGTTCAATTGAAGACTCTGTAAGTACTGATACATTATTCACTACTAAAGGATACGAAATAGATAAAAATAATAACACTGCATTTTTATATAGAATTCATGGGGCGGATGTAAAAGACCTGCTGGAAGTTTCCGAGAATGGTAATGCACTTAAAAGAACAATTAGTATCAGTAATAATCCAGGTAATTTATATATGAATATTGCTGAAGGCAACGTTGTAGAGAGTATTTCGAAGGGTTGGTATTTAATAGATGATGGCTCTTATTATATCCGGATAGATAATGCAGAAACTCCCCCCATAATTAAACGGGTGAACGGGCGCAGCGTTTTAATTGCTCCTGTTCAAAATACAATTTCTTATTCGATCCTTTATTAATTTCTCAAGTAATGAAAATGCTTTTTAGATATACAGTTCAATTTTTGTTTTTCCTATTTATAATAAATGGTGTACATGCACAGGAATCTCCGCTGGAAGAAGATTTTTTCAGGATATCCCGTATAAGTGCTCCCGAAGGAATTATTCTGGAAGTGGGTGGATTAGCAACTCTTCCTAACGGAGATATTGCCGTATCTACCAGGCGTGGTGATGTGTTTATTATAGAAAATCCGACAAGCGGACGTCCTTATTTCAGAAAATTTGCTACTGGTTTGCATGAAATACTGGGCCTGCTTTATAAAGATGGGGCTTTGTATTGCGCACAACGCGGTGAATTAACAAAACTCATTGATAAGGATATGGATGGCAAGGCCGACATATACGAAACCGTATATTCATGGCCGTTATCAGGGCACTATCATGAATATAGTTTTGGCCCGAAGCTGAGGGCTGATGGTTCATTCTTTGTTTCTGCAAACTTAGCGTTCGGAGATAGTGAAGGCTGGCGCGGTGAAAGTCGCGTGCCATGGAGAGGATGGATCATGCATATTAATCCTGATGGCACTATGGAGCCTTATGCAACAGGATTAAGATCGCCATGCGGAATGGGTATTATTGATGACGAATTATTTTATACGGACAACCAGGGCGACTGGGTGCCCTCAGGCAGTATTGTACATCTTAAAAAAGGATCATTTGCCGGAAGCCCTGCTGGATTGCGCTGGACATTTATGCCTAATTCTCCAATTAAATTAACAAGGGAACAACATAATGCCAAGTTTGATGAGCGAAGAAAACAGGATGAAAAGGGAAGATATATTCAACCGCAAAATCTGACAACCGGTCCATTTGCTATTCCTGCAGATGCTAAAAAGGAATTTCCCGAAATGGCAATACCTGCTGTTTATTTGCCTCATGGTATATTAGGAATTTCTACTTCGGATATTATTAAAATACCTGATAATTATTTTGGTCCTTTTGGTGGGCAGATACTTGTAGGCGATCAGGGTCAGAGTAAAATAAGCCGTGTATTCATGGAAAAAGTAAATGGAGAATATCAGGGCGTTGCATGGGGATTCAGAAGTGGATTTCAATCTGGTGTTCTTCGTATGACGTGGGCTAATGATGGTTCTTTATTTGTAGGAGAAACAAATCGGGGCTGGGGATCGGCAGGGGATGCTAACCAGGGATTGCAACGTTTAACATGGAACAGAAAAGTTCCCTTTGAAATGCTAACGGTAAAAGCAATGCCTGACGGATTTGAAATTGAATTTACTCAGCCTGTAAACACAGAATTGGCGGCTGATATTTCTTCTTACGAGGTACAGAGCTTTATTTATAAATATCATTCTGTTTATGGTAGCCCAATGGTAAATAATGCTAATTGCCCGGTTAAAGGCGTAAAAGTATCAAAGGATGGAATGAAGGTGAGAATTATTGTTGATAGCCTTCGCAAAAATTATATTCATACTATTTCTCTTGATAATATCCGTTCCGCTGAAGGTTCATATACACTTGTCCATCCCAAAGCATACTATACTTTAAATAATATTCCTGAAGGAAAAAAATTGTTATTATCTGAAGTAAGCACAAAAAATTCTTCGGTAATTATTAACGATGTAAAAAAGAAACCTGCAACAACTGCAGACAAAAACAAACCCTCCCAAACAAAGGTATTATCGGACGCCGAAATAAAACCACTACTGGCTAAATACACCTGCAATGCGTGTCATAATACAGATAAACGCCAGGTGGGGCCTGCTTTTCGTGATATTGCCAAGCGTAAATATTCCGCTGATAAAATGATACAGTTAATATATAATCCACAACCACAAAACTGGCCAGGTTATGCTACTGAAATGCCTCCAATGGAGCATGTGCCCAGGGAAGATGCTAAAAAAATTGCCATGTGGATTAATTCATTAAAATAGTATTGTGCAAAGTATTTTGTAGTAAATTGGCATTACCCTACTAAATTTGTAGATAACAACTAAATAACGCTATATATGTCCCAACAAAATCTTCGTTACGAGACGTTACAGGTGCATGCAGGCCAGGAGCCTGATCCCGTTACTAAATCAAGAGTAGTACCTATTCATCAAACTACTTCGTTTGTGTTTGACAGTGCAGAGCACGCGGCTAATTTATTCGGATTAAGAGAATTCGGTAATATTTATACCCGCATCATGAACCCCACCACCGATGTTTTTGAGAAGCGTGTGGCAGCGTTGGAAGGGGGAGTGGCAGGCCTTGCGACTGCTTCGGGGCAGTCATCTCAATTCATTGCCTTACAAAATATTCTACAGCAGGGAGATAATATTGTTTCTTCTTCTTATTTATACGGTGGTACTTACAACCAGTTCAAAGTAAGCTTTAAAAGGTTGGGATTTGAGGTAAGATTCGCTGATCTGGATAATCCTAAAGATTTTGAAAGTAAAATAAATGATCGTACACGTGCGATTTATGTGGAAACAATCGGTAATCCAGGATTCAGTATTCCGGATTTTGAACAACTTGCAGATATTGCCCGCAAAAAAAACATCCCATTAATTGTGGATAATACATTTGGTGCGTGCGGATATTTGTGCCGCCCGATAGATTTTGGTGCTAATGTGATTGTACAAGCTGCAACTAAATGGATCGGTGGGCACGGAACAAGTATTGGTGGAGTAATCGTTGATGCGGGAAATTTTAACTGGGGTAATGGTAAATTCGGATATTTTACTGAACCCGATGAAGCGTATCATAACTTAAAATTCTGGGAGGTATTCGGAGCTGATAGTCCTTTTGGAAATATCGCATTTATTATTCGTGCGAGGGTAACCGGGTTAAGAAGTTTTGGCCCGGCTGTTAGTCCATTCAATTCATTTTTATTTTTACAGGGATTAGAAACACTGAGTTTAAGGGTGCAGCGCACAGTTGATAATGCTATGGAGCTTGCAGAGTGGCTACAGGCGCAACCACAGGTAGAATATGTTAATTATCCCGGACTAAAAGGAAATAAGTATCATGAACTGGGAAAAAAATACCTGCGTAACGGCTTTGGGGGTGTATTATCATTTAAAATAAAAGGTGGAAAAGAAGCAGCCGATAAATTTGTAAATAATTTACAGTTGATCAGTCATTTAGCGAACGTTGGTGATTGTAAAACATTAATTATTCATCCTGCTACAACAACTCATGAACAATTATCAGAGGCAGAACAAAAATCTGCAGGTGTTGAACCAGGCTTATTAAGGATATCCCTGGGTATTGAGCATATTGATGATATCAAGAATGATATTTCCGCTTCGTTTAAAATAGCAGTAGCCTAAAATTCGTATCGAATTTTAATTCTTTCAGAAGAGGGCCTTGTGGATATCCATCCAGGGTCCTCTTTTTTATTAGTCTTATTGTTGCTAAGATCCGAAAATCCTTTTTCGATATTATTAACCTAAACAGGTTAATAGCAACGATCAGACAAATAAACTTAAAATCAATACGCCAATAAGCCCGATAACGGAAACCATAGTTTCCATAACCGACCACGTCTTAAACGTATCCTTCATACTTAAATTGAAATATTCTTTAAACATCCAGAAGGCAGAGTCATTCACATGAGAAAAGAATAAACTGCCCGCACCAATTGATAACACCATTAAATTGGGATTCACACCTGATTGCTGAACAAGAGGAAGAATAATTCCGGCAGTTGTTAACCCTGAAACAGTGGCTGAGCCCACACATACCCGAATGACTGCAGCGATCAGCCATCCTAAAAATAAAGGATGCAATGGCCATGAATGTAGTGCACCTGCAATTTCATCGCTTATCCCGCTATCTGATAATACTTGTTTTAACGCTCCAGCCCCTGCGATGATAATAAATATCATAGAAATATCTTTTACCGAGTCAGTATAGAAAGACATTAATTCTTTCATTTTCCGACCATTCATAATTCCCAATGTAAAAGTTGCCAATAGCAAACTCACTAACATTACGGTGGCGGGTTCTCCGATGAAAGAAAGGATATTGTTAAACGATTCTGATTTATCTTCAAAAAGATATGGTAATGCGGTTGTCAGGGCTAATAAGAAAACTGGTAATAAAGAGGATATAAAACTGTTGGCTGTTCCTGGTAATTTCTTTGTGGCAATATTTGCGGGTTGAAATGTTTTTAATGGTTTTGAGTCAATATTTTTTAAGAACCTGGAAAAAACGGGCCCTGCGATAATTATTGAAGGAA
>CAYLVR010000220.1:0-1968 GCA_964387165.1 uncultured Chitinophagaceae bacterium
CCTGTCCGGCAAATCCTTTCCAATAATCAAAATCTGAGGCTGGCAGGTTTGTTCCTACGCCAAACTTCCCTATGAAACCGGTATAATAACCGTTGCGGCGTAACACTGAAGGAAAACTATTAAAGAAAGCATCTGCTGTAAAATCTGTATCAAAATCATTAATCTTATGACGATTGGCATATTGACCCGACATAATACTCGCCCTGCTGATGCAGCAAATAGACGTTGTAACAAAGGCATTATTGAATAGAGTACCGTTATCGGCCAACATGTCAATATTGGGTGTTTGAATAATAGTATTGCCTTTACAACCAAGTGAATTATACCGGAGGTCGTCTGCAAGCAGGAATATTATGTTCGGGCGATGCTGAGCGTATTCAGGCAGGGAAATAATCTGAAACAGCAGTAATAGAAAAAAAATTCTTAACCGTGAATTACTTTTCTTTTTCATAACAATCATTATCACAATTTTAGCTTAACAGATACAACAACAAGCGAACATTGTATAAAGGAAAGAGTACATTTACCATTCCGGGAAATTACATTTCCTTATGTATATGTTCTTTCCCTACAAAATCTACATTGTCGTCAATGGATCCTGTTTCCCATTCCATGAGCGCCTCATCCGCAACTACCTGTAAAGGGGTGATATGCGATGTTGAAGGTATATTATAGGCCTTATTTGAAGCACGGTTGTAGCACGAAATCAAAGACCAGCGAGCCTTATCTGAAACATTAGCCTCAGAGCGGTGCAGAATATTACTGTGAAAAAAAAGGGCATCTCCTGCTTTTAATTCTACATATACTAATTTCATTGTTTTCAATGCAAGATCTACATAATGTTGCGATGCGCCTACCTGTTCTCCTGAAAAACCATGTTCAACACGTCCCATCTTATGAGATCCTTTTATCACTTGCAAACAACCATTCTCTTTGTTGGCATCTGTAATCGCAATCATTACCGAAATCATTTGTTCTGGAAACAGGAATTCATTTTTATACCAGTATCCGTAATCCTGGTGCCATTCCCATGCGCCTCCCACCCTTGGTTCTTTTTGCATAAGCTTACTGTGAAAATGGCAAACAGGCGACTCACCTTCCAATAGTTGATTAACCGATTCCACAATTCTTTTGCTTTTAGTTAACAAACCATAGGCGTCGTTTCCAGGGGTATACCAAGAAGTTAATTTGGTCTTTTTTCCACTCTGATCATTCAGATCAATAGCATGTTTCCGAACGGAAGCATCTGATAATGCAATCCCTGATAACTTTTTGATCTCGTCCTGATTTAAAAAATTCCTAACGATAATGTACCCGTCTCTTTTGTAATCGGAAACCTGCCCGGGGGTGATCTTAAAGTAATTCATTTTGCATGATTTTATATAGTTTGATATTATTTATCGTGGTTTCAATTCAATGACGGTAACGGAAAATGGATCGGGAGATATTTTCAGTGGAATTGTTGAGCCCTTTGACTCACCACTTTCCACTAAATCAAAGTTATTTTTTTCGTTTACAAGGTATTTTTTAAAAGAAGTTAAGCCTTTCCACGGGACATCCGTAAGCTTAATATCGAAAGTTGCGCCGGGGTTGTTGAAGTTAACAAGCATAAGAGTAACTTCATTATTATCTTTATTTTTTGCGACCGTTACAATAGACTTTTCCGGAACAAGATCAACTGTTTGAATAACAATTGGGGTATTAAGTAAAAAGCGAAAGGCTTTGAATGCATAGAATGCTTTTTTAGGAGCTCCTGCCTGGGCAGAAAACATACCATAAGGATTAATGTCGCCTGAATAATAATTTGCTACATCAACAGGGGAATCCTGTAAAGAAAGTAATACATAAGCGCTGAATGCAGCACCTTCATTTCCGCCCATGATATTAAACCAATCTTCGCCCCGCCCCTTAGGTGAAGCATAATTCCATTCATTAAGATGCAGTTCCGTTTTTTTATACCCATTGTCG
>CAYLVR010000220.1:1978-6027 GCA_964387165.1 uncultured Chitinophagaceae bacterium
AAGTATGCCATGAAAAAAAATCTAACGGCAGATTTTGCTCAACACATGCCTTCATAAACCCTTTCAGGTAATTACTTGGTTCAAATTTATCGTTTGCAAACGTTCCCTGAATACCGCATGCCGGACCTCCTATCTTAAGTTGTGGAAAGGCAGCTTTTAATTTTCTGGACGTAATGGAATAAAGTTTAAAATACTCTTCGTTATTGCCCGTCCATTGTGTAGGGGGATGCTGATTTTCAGCTTCATTCCATATTTCCCAGTATTTAATTTTATAGTGGTATCCGCTTGCCCATCCTTCATTATAATGTTTTACAATATTGAGGCAAACATCTGACCATTTCTCCATATCAGATGGCGGTTGTACATAGGTTTTTCGCCTGGAATGTTCTATACTTTCTCCCAGTCTAAAAACAACTTCGGTCTTTGGGTTTTGGTCGGCGGGGAGATCGGTATTTAATTCAAACTTACCCGTGATAATAGGTTGAATAAAATCATCCGTAAGTTTAAATGTATAATTTTCTTCCTTGTTTGCATCCTTGGACATATCGGGAAAAATAGTATGAATATCAACTGTTTCATCCGCACACCAGGGCATGTCGTGCAAACGTGTGATGGGAACCTTTAATTGATCCCAATAAGGGGTAAGATTAATGTATTCTCTCCTAACAAGAACGCCTCCGTTAAAGCCGTGAAGTGGACGCAGCGGCGCCCCCGTTAACTTACAACTTATCGTAATGGAAGTATCCCGGCCTTCCGCCATAGTATGTTCAATGAAAGAGGATTTCGGGGGCAGCGCCAACCCGGTCATAGCAAAGGATACCAGCAAACAAACAGTAAAAAAATAATTCATGGGCTTCATCTTTATATTTTTATCTCCCGCCTGCCGGCAGGAATCTCTTTAAATTAAAAACTTGTTACACATGGCAGTCGCAATACCGGATAACATTCTGTTATATCGTTTTATCCCGAATAATTACATCCGGTAAATAGCCGGATTATCATTCAATCCGCACCCAATTGCGTGTAATTGCTTTTAGTGCTTCAGGTAATTTTCCCTTATAGCCTTGTAACACTCCCTCCCATTTACCATCTTTATTTCTCCATAGCGCAACGTCTGCCCGCTCAGGCATCACTATATTTATTCCGTTTGTGGTAAAACTTTTCATACCACCTACCGCCATTGCTTCAATATTTCCAGACTTATCAAATCGTACTGCCGCAATTCCAACCCCATCAACTGTTACTTGTTTATCATCCACTGTAAATGTCTTTATGATAGTGTCACCCAATACACTTTTTTCACCCGACGCAAGTATAACTGTTCCATCAATCAAACGAAACCTGCCACTCAGTTTGGGCGCCATACTGGCCCTGAATTCGTGCATATAAGTTAATACAGAGGGTGTGCTCCTTTCAACACCTCTGTTTTCCAGCAGAGCAGACACATCTGTCAATGTACTGCGTATACTACCATGTTTCATTGATTTCGGAAGTTCTCTCATCCCGTTGTAAGGGTGACCTTCAAAATCTTTTGTCCAATGGCCTATCCAGTATAAAGCTGTTTTGTTTGTAGCTGCAGCCTTTTTAAAAAAGGTCGCAACTGTACTTTTCTCAAACTGGGGGTGATAAAGTATTACAGCATCATACCTTTGCATGTTATATCGAACGTACCCATCTTTGTCTATGACTAAGTTGCCATTACCGATCTCACTACTTGGAATTAAATCAGCGTAATATCCCAATTGCCACAAACTGTCAGCCATTATCATACCGGCATCCCTGTATTCCTTTTCGATCCAACTGCAGATGGCAGGATGGCTAAAAACTACTGCTACACGGCAGTCTGCCGGCATAGTGGAAATGTAGTTAAGCATCTGTATCCTGTTATTTGCTTTTAGAAGGTCTGTATTGAGCAATGAGGTTTTGAATGCCGTATCTCCCTGCCAGTTATGATAGGGGTAAAGCTGGTGGAAGTTTATTCGCCCGCCTGCAAGTACACTTCTCCACAATTCCTTTTCGTATGCTCTTAGATCCGAACTATAATACATGTTATACCATAAAGGGCTTTGCCACTTTTTTGAGAGTGAAGTTCTGATAGAAAAGGGAACAGATTCATCCGTTTGAGCCAGATCGCGTTTGGCAACCCACCAGTGAATGCCATTTCTAAATGCTTCCTGTGCGCCGGGATAAGGGAACCATGTGGGATGAGTCGCTACCATAGCTTGTTCTCCAAATACTGATTTTATAGAGTGATAATATGCTGTTTCAATTTCTCCATTTCGTTGCCAGTTCATCTCCATATAGTGGTTAATAGCCGCAATTCGTTCCTGTTCTTTCCCCTTTTCCTCTTTATACATCAAGCACATATCCGCTAAAAGATCATGCCCCGGTCGCCTTTTTTCGTATTCAGCCGCCATAAATTTTGAATACCAAAGATCATTCGGCGAAGGATCAAAACGGTTAGGAAATCCCCACTCATCTTTACAAATACCAGCAAGTTTCGCTTCAGCATATTTCATTAGAATATCTTTTTCAAATTCAATCAGATGTGGAGCAAATACATCAGCTTTTAAAATGGAGTATGAAGTCAGAATCCTCGCCTTATATCCACTGTCTCCGGCATTGCATTTAACTAATATTTTAACAGCGTTTTTTCCGGATTGTACCATCGTTGCCCGTTTTGTAATATCTCCTATCATCTTATCATCTTTATCATACATGTACACACGAAGCAGTTTCCAGTGGAGAGGCTCATAAAAACCGCCAAGATTAATAGACGAAATCCTTATTTCCGCTGTATCGTGGTCAGTAAGTGCTATTTCACGTATTGATACCAATTCCTGTAATTCATCGGGGTATTTTTTTGCAAATTCTTCTCTGGCAAAAGGTTCATCTAGTTGAAATACCAATCCTATACCCCTCTCTGCTGCATATTCAGCCGCAGCTTTGATCTGTGCATGTACCGAAGAATCTAATATGGATAAAGAATACCTGTCTTTTTCCATAGGATACCTGATAGATACTGTTAGTAAATCGAACTTAGAAAATTGATAATGTCGGTCAATAACCCTTTTGTATCCTTCTGGTTTAAACTCTTCCTCACTCCAAAACCAGGTAGTAATTGCCGGCCATGATTTTTTGATCACATTATTTTCCTGGTTAGGTAAATGAACGCTCAGGGAGCGGACTGCTTTTTTCTGTATGCATGCCGCCAAAAAAACGGTAGCCAACAAAAATTGCAATAAGAAAATAATTTGCTTCTTCATTAATTGTATCATATTTATGCCAGTAATAAAGATGTATTATCTATATTGCCTGATTGTAAAGAGTCCAAAACGTATCATTAAAAGTTGCCCTGATCGAGGTCCCACCACAACCTGGTTCCACCTGTATCCGGCCCGCCCAGTAATAAAACAGCTTTTGCTACTTCAGCATTATTCGTCTGGTATTCAGATTGCGGGTATGGCAGCCTTCTTATCTGTATGTCTGTATCTATCAACCCTCCGCTTTCATTAACCACCACTGGAAACAGTTTGGGATATCCCGTACGCCGAAACGTAGTCCAGGCTTCTGTTGCATCAGGAAATTGTGCAATCCAGTATTGCGTGATTATCCGCTCTAATTTTCTCTCATTAGAATCACTTTCTTCCCATTTGATGGTCATATCGGAAATTGCGGGCGTGCTGTTATCCGGAGTCACCGGATCGACGTAATCGGCGGGAACATTAGCACCGTCATCCAGGTAATTAGCTGCAACAGCCTCTGTATATCCCCATTGTGTAAATGATGTTATCACCCCTTTTTCATATAATTCTTTAGCAGAGCCACCCATATTCCAACCCCTTAAAGCTCCTTCTGCGCGTAGAAAGTAGACTTCGGCGGCAGACAAAAACATTGTTGGGCTTATTCTGTCAAAATTTTTCTTCGATACATTTGAATATTTGGTAAGTGTAGAGTGGTCGAGGTTTACACCGCCTCCACGAATACCAACATATTCACCCGGCAATATCTCAGACGGCTCAAAATAGGCGGAAAGCCTGGGATCGTTG
>CAYLVR010000221.1:0-6008 GCA_964387165.1 uncultured Chitinophagaceae bacterium
ACGGATTTGCTAACTGATTATGATTGAATGCCTACTCTCCTTTGAAAAAGGGGGTTAAGGTATTTTACGGAGCGTTCTCTTTGCAGGGGGATTTTTTTATATTAAATTAGAGTCATGAATCGCTTTAGATATTTTATCGAATGGAAGCTGTTTGGTGTATGTACGGCTATAGGGGAGAAGATCGGAATATCTGTTACGCGTATCAGAACATGGTTCATTTACATATCATTCCTCACCATGGGCTCGCCGTTAATTGTTTACTTCATCCTGGCGTTCTGGATGAATATTAAAAGATATATTCTTTCTGTTAGAAGGAACCCGCTCTGGTATCAGTAATGTAAACTCAATTTGCCGTCATTGAACCGTCGTTGAGCCGTCGTTGGACCGTCGTTGAGTCGTCATTGGACCGTCAGTATTAAATAACAGCTTTTCTTACTTTAATCAATTGTTTCAATAAATCTTCCAGTAAAGAAAGGTCAAGCATATTGGCCCCGTCGCTTTTTGCAACAGATGGATTGGGGTGGGTTTCGATAAATAAGCCGTCGGCACCGGCGGCTATTGCAGCCTTCGCGATAGTTCCGATCATTTGGGGGTTGCCACCTGTAACGCCGCTTGTTTGGTTTGGCTGCTGTAAACTATGCGTGCAATCCATTACAACCGGTACCCCTAATGCCTGCATCACTGGGATATTCCTGTAGTCGACAACTAAATCCTGGTAGCCGAATGTTGTGCCTCTTTCGGTTAATATAATTTTATTATTTCCTGCATTTTTTATTTTCTCTACAGCAAATTTCATTGATCCCCCGGAAAGGAATTGTCCTTTCTTCACGTTTACAATTTTCCCAGTGGCGGCGGCTGCCTGTAACAGGTCGGTTTGCCGGCATAAAAATGCGGGGATCTGTAATATATCAACATATTCAGCTGCTGGTGCGGCTTCGTCGTGTGCATGAATATCTGATGTGGTAGGTAATCCGAATTTTTTACCGGTTTTATTTACGAGAGCAAGGCCGTTTTCATCACCTATCCCGGTAAATGAAGACGCGCTGGTACGGTTTGCTTTCCTGTAGGAGGATTTAAATACGAATGGGATACCGAGGTTCTTACATATTCCTGAAACTTTCTCAGCCACTTCTGTCAGTAATTCTTCTGATTCTACCACGCAAGGACCTGCAATGAGGAAAAAATTCTTCTCGTCATAAGATTGACCTTTAAACAGGTCCTTCAAAAAAAATTCCATAGCGTAAAGATAAGCAAAGGATACACCTTATTTTTACGTCGCTTATTAAATACCTCAAAACCTCATTATGGCAAAAGAAAAAATTCTTGTGATAGGCGCTTCCGGCCAGATCGGAGTGGAGCTTACACTTGCCCTCAGAAAAATTTATGGAAATGCCAATGTTGTGGCATCAGATCTTCGCGAAGAAAATGATTTATTGAAAGGTACGGGCCCTTATGTTTCTCTTGATATAATGAACAAGGAAATATTGCATGTGCAGGTGATACGTCAGAATATTACCCAGATATACCTGCTGGCTGCAATATTATCAGCAACAGGAGAAAAAAATCCAAACCTTGCCTGGCACCTGAATATGCAGGGATTATTAAATGTACTGGATATTGCACGCGAAGAAAATCTTACTAAAGTTTACTGGCCAAGCAGTATAGCGGTATTTGGGCCAACCTCTCCGAAAAGGGATTGTCCGCAGCAAACAATTATTGAACCGGCCACTGTGTATGGTATCAGTAAATATGCGGGAGAATTCTGGTGTAATTATTACCATCAGCGTTTTGGCGTTGACGTTAGAAGCTTAAGATATCCCGGATTGATCAGCTATAAATCTGCACCAGGCGGCGGAACAACTGACTACGCCATTGAAATATTTTATGAAGCATTGGATGATAAAAAATATACAAGCTTTTTAAAGAAGGATACGTATCTCCCGATGATGTATATGCCGGATGCGATCCGTGCTACAATAGAATTAATGGAAGCGCCGGCTGAAAGAATTTCTATCAGAACATCTTATAATATTTCTGCAATGAGTTTTTCGCCGGAAGAGATTGGCGCGGAAATTAAAAAGCATATACCTGATTTTGAACTGTATTACTCACCTGATTATCGCCAGGCGATTGCTGATAGCTGGCCACAAAGTATCGATGATTCGGTAGCGAGAAAAGATTGGGGATGGAAGCATGAATATGATATCAGCAGAATGACTTCGGATATACTTGAAAATTTAAGGAAATAAGCAAAGCTGGCTGACCTTGAACCAGTGCGCTTACACCGGGGCGTTATAAACTTGATATATCTGCGACGGTTTTTCTTTCTAAAAGTTTGAGGGCATTGTCGCGTACCTGCACCATGGTGTCGTGGAGACCACAATGCCTTTCATCGCAGTTTTTACATCGCTCATAAAAGTACAGGCTCACACAGGGAAGCATGGCAATGGGGCCGTCGATGATCCTGATAATCCTGGCAAGAGGAACATCTTTAGGAGGTATTTTAAAAAAGTATCCTCCTCCTTTTCCTTTTTTGCTTTCAAGTACTCCTTCATTTTTTAACTCCAGTAATATATTCTCGAGGAACTTAAGAGGGATCCTTCTTTTTTTAGCAATTTCAGCGATAAGCGTAGGCTCATTGGCCGGTTTATCGGCCATGTACATCAGCGCCTGGAATGCATATTGTGCTTTTTTGGACAGCATTCAAATTCAAGTTTTTGCAAATGTATTGAAACTTCCCGGCACAAACTGTTTCCTGCCTGGCAGAAACAACCTGTACCGTTATATTCCCAGTACATCCTGCATGGTAAATATTCCGTTCTTTTTATTCATAAATTCGGCTGCCAGTACGGCGCCCGTGGCAAAACCTGTACGGTTATGGGCCGTATGTATAATTTCTATATCATCAATTGCTGAATGATAATTTACAGTATGTGTACCAGGAGCCGGGTCAATTCTTTTACTTAAAATAACCAGGTCCGATTTGCTGACAGAAGGATTGTTGACCCACTTTGTTTTCCCGGGAATTTTTTCCAGCACCTGCTGTGCAAGGGTAATAGCTGTACCACTCGGCGCATCAAGTTTTTGTGTATGATGGGTTTCTGTTAATTCAACATCATAATCGCCATGGGCCGCCATTAATTCAGCCAGTTTTTTATTCAGCGCAAAAAATATATTTACGCCTACACTGAAATTGCTGGCATATAATAAGCCACCATTTTTTTCAATACAATATTTTTTGATCTCATCGTATTTATCGAGCCACCCGGTTGATCCACATACAACAGGGATGCCGGCGTTGATGCAGAATTTTAAATTATCGAATGCGCTTTCGGGGCCCGTAAATTCAATAATCACATCTGCTTTCTTAATATTCTCAACAGTTCTGTCTTCAAGGTTTTCAATACCAACTTTCACGACAATAGTATGTCCTCTTTGTAAAGCGATCTGTTCAATGGCTTTGCCCATTTTTCCATAACCTAATAGTCCTATATTCATTGAATTAATTTATTTAAAATTAACGACCAGCGAAATCCCGGCTCCGAAGTTACCAGTTATCATTGATGGTTTTATTTTCATGGATAAATCATCGCTTACATCAAAACCTTTTAAGTGTCCGTCAACTGTTGCATCCACCACGTTTAATCCCCACATTAATAAAGTAATAAGAATAGAAAGATCCATGTCGCGCCTGAACTGGTTGCGATAATTAATTAACGCTCCTTCGGCTTTTCTTTCTACCAGCACTCTTAATTGGGGGTGCACCTTTGCAAGACTTTCAGCATCTGTTAGTTCATTAACAACTACCGACAAAGCGTACCTGGTTCTGTTGTACCATTGTTTATTATCGAAAAATAAATATCCCGGAATACCAATTCCGGCATATACGATCGGAACTTTCCAGTATTTTTTATTGTATATCTGTCCCCATCCGGGAACTAAAGCAGAACGTATGGTTGCCTGTTTGGGTGAGTGTACTTTTTTCTTAATTATAGTGGTGTCTTTTCCCGCAGCAGTTTTGGTGATTACCTTTTCATTATACTGGATGGTATCCGGAATAACAGGAATTGTTTCTGTGGGAACATCTAATGTATCCGCGATAACGTCGGGAACAGTGTCGGTAACAATATCAGGAACAGTGTCGGTAGCCTGGGAATAAACGAACTGATGAATGATCAGCAACAATAAAATGTTTATGAAGATCCTCATCTTATAGTTATTAATTGGCGCCCACGCCTATTTGCTCAAGTATTTTATTCAGTTCATGAATAGAATAATATTCGATTAAAATACTTCCGTTACCTTTTTTAGAATGATTCAATTTTACTTTAGCGCTAAAATGCGATGCTAAATTATCTTCTATTTTTTTATAAGCAGGAGCGAGGTCGGATTTTGTGCTTTCCTTAGCATTCGCCGGATTTTTATATAATTTTCTTACTAATTCCTCTGTTTGTCTTACCGATAGGTTGTTTTTAACAACTTCGTTGTAGATATATAATTGTTTGTCGATAGTATCTACATTAATTAATGCCCGCGCATGACCCATCGTGATCTTGTTGGTTCTTACTGCTACCTGTATATCGGGAGGCAGTTTTAATAACCTGACATAATTAGCGACGGTACTTCTTTCTTTACCCATTCTTTCAGCTACTTCTTCCTGGGTATGATTCAGTTCTTCCATCATTCTTTTATAGCTGAGGGCGATCTCCATGGCGTTCAGGTCTTCCCGTTGCAGGTTTTCCAGCAATGCAAGTTCAAGCAGTTCCTGGTCGTTAGCCTTTCTTATATACGCCGGCATGTCTTTGATACCTGCCAGTTTAGCTGCCCGCCATCTTCTTTCTCCGGCTATCAGCCTGAATTTTCCATTGGGTATGGCTGAAACAGTAATCGGCTGAACAATGTCGTGCAGTTTTATAGATTGTGAAAGCTCCTGTAAAGCCTGTTCATCAAAATCTCTTCTTGGCTGTTTGGGATTAGGTTCGATATCGTTGACTGAAATGCGCTGCATAGAAGTCACCTGTTCAACAACTGAGGTTTTCAGTTCACCGGCATTTGTTTTCATGTCGGTATCAATGCTCTGTAAAAGGGAACGGATACCTTTTCCTAACAGATCTTTATTTTGTTTGGGAGTGCTCATGTATTTAATATTTTGAGGATGCTATTCGAGTATCCTTTCTTCCTGGCTGATCTTTGTCTTGTTATTCTTCTGCAATACCTCTTTAGCAAGGTTGAGGTAATTTATAGAACCTTTGCTTTGCGCGTCATATAATATTACGGGTTTGCCTACACTGGGCGCCTCGCTGATGCGTGTATTACGGTGAATGATGGTGCTGAAAACCATTTCATCAAAATGTTTACGTACTTCGCTTACTACCTGGTTACATAACCTGAGGCGACCATCGTACATGGTCATTAATATGCCCTCAATTTCAAGAGCCGGGTTGAGCCTGCTCTGGACTATTTTGATTGTGTTAAGCAGTTTTCCTAATCCTTCCAATGCGAAAAATTCAGTTTGAACGGGAACGATCACCGAGTCGGCAGCTGTTAATGCATTTACAGTGATCAAACCGAGCGACGGTGAGCAATCAATAATGATGAACTCATAATCGCCTCTTATAGGTTCCAGTATATTTTTTAATACGCTTTCACGGTTGGGGTAGTTGATCATCTCAATTTCAGCACCCACCAGGTCGATATGTGAAGGGATCACATCCAGGTTAGGGATCTCCGATTTCAGGATCACATCTTTTGCGGGGGTGTTGTTCACCATGCAATCATACAGGCTTTGCTGTATGTTTTGCAGGTCGAAACCCACGCCTGTTGTACTGTTTGCCTGCGGATCGGCATCGAGTAGAAGGGTCTTGAATTCAAGGACAGCCAGGCTCGCTGCAAGATTGATTGCAGAAGTGGTTTTGCCTACGCCTCCCTTTTGATTTGCTACGCCGATAATTCTTGCCATATATTTATGCTCCTTTGCAATATAGGTTGATAAGTTCTAAATTGCTGAC
>CAYLVR010000222.1:0-6007 GCA_964387165.1 uncultured Chitinophagaceae bacterium
TTATGAATCACACTCAGCAGAAGCCTGTAATTGGAATAACGATTGGAGATATTAATGGTATCGGCCCCGAATTAGTGATCAAAACCTTCTCGGATGCCCGCATCCTGGAACATTGTACACCCATAATTTTCGCTTCCAATAAAGTGATCAATTTCTACCGGAAACTGATCACAGAAAGTACATTCAACTACCAGATCATAAAAGACCTGAACCGCCCCTTTCCCAAACAATTAAATATATTAAACTGCTGGGAAGAAGACATCAATATAACTCCCGGAGCATTAAATGATATTGGTGGCAAATATGCAGTGAAATCATTACTTGCTGCGGGCCAGGCATTAAAAGAAAATAAAATACAGGGATTGGTAACCGCGCCTATCCATAAAAACAATACCCACTCCAACGAGTTTAATTTTACCGGCCATACACCTTATTTCAAAAATCTATACGGCGCCAACGATGTGGTAATGCTAATGGTTGCGGGAGATTTTCGCGTGGGATTAGTAACTGAGCATGTGCCTGTAAATGAAATATCAAAACATATAACAAGAGAGAATATTCTTTCTAAACTATCAATAATTAATAACACTTTAATTCGTGATTTCGGAATTGACAAACCGAAAATTGCAGTGCTGGGACTGAATCCACATACAGGTGATGAAGGACTGATTGGTAATGAAGAAGAAACAATTATTAAACCTGCCATCAAAGACGCGAAACATAATTATATCGTGACCGGGCCTTTCAGTGCGGATGCATTTTTTGCAAGAGGATACCATAATAAATTCGATGCGGTGCTGGCAATGTACCACGACCAGGGGTTAATTCCTTTTAAATCGCTCGCAATTGAAGAAGGCGTGAATTTTACTGCCGGCATCCAGGGCATCCGTACATCCCCGGATCATGGAACCGCATTTGATATTGCTGGAAAAAACAAGGTAGATCATGCCTCTTTCCTGGCTGCTATTTATACGTGCATAGATATTATCGGCAAGCGCAGTTTTTACAAGGAGAACCATCGCAACCCGCTCAAAAAGATCAGCTCAGGAATTCTGGCAAATGCCGTAGATGAAAGCATCGAAGAAACTAACGAAGAGTAATCACCCAAAAATGAATATGAAGTTAATACTCCTGGCCGGGGTGATTTTCGGGTTAATATCCTTATAAATTCAGATAATTTTTCTCATGGCAACAAAACGAGGTTAATGTATATTTGGGGGATATGTCGAAAAGAACCGGAATGCTGGCGAGTGCAATCATCATTAACATGATCGCTGTTGCACAGCAAAAAGAATTTATAGCCTACACCACAAACATCCCCGGCACATCAGTGAGTTTCACAATGACCCCCATTCCAGAGGGCAGTTTCACCATGGGAAGCCCCGATAAGGAAAAGGGACGCGGCAACGACGAGGGACCACAAAAAAAACTGAATATCGCAGCCTTCTGGATGGGAACAAAAGAAGTTACCCACGATGAATTCCTCGTTTTCTTTGGCGATGAATCTGTAAGCCGCAACTCAGATGTTGACGCCGTAACCAGGCCAACTTCTCAATATATTGATCTTAGCTGGGGAATGGGTAAAGTGGGGGGATTCCCCTTTAATAGTATGTCGCAGCGCACCGCTTTAATGTACTGCCGGTGGCTTTACAAAAAAACAGGTGTTTTCTACCGTCTTCCCACAGAAGCTGAATGGGAATACGCCTGCCGCGCGGGAACAACAACCCCTTATTTTTTTGGGTCCGACTCCACTAAACTCGGCGATTATGCCTGGTTCGTGGGTAACAGCTCAAAAAAATACCATAAAACAGGAGAGAAAAAACCAAATCCCTGGGGATTGTATGACATGTATGGTAATGTAGCGGAATGGACACTCGACCAGTATCATCCTGATTTTTTTAATAAGATCAAGGATAATATGTCGAACCCCTTTACAGAGCCAACAAGCAGGTATCCGAAAACACTGAAAGGAGGAGGATTTAAAACGGAAGCAGGAATGTCGCGTAGTGCCGCAAGATTTAAATCAGATGCCAGCTGGAACAAACGTGATCCACAGGTTCCAAAAAGTAAATGGTGGCTAACGGATGCAGAAGCAATAGGATTCAGGCTGGTATGTCCGTTTGTTCAACCATCGCCTGAAGAGGCCGATGCCTTTTATACGAAGTATTTAAATAAATAACAGCGAGCTGCTCTCCCCCTTTTCAAAGGGGAAGTTTCGCGCAAGCGAAACGGGGGATTTAGCTCATAAACCAGAAAAAACATGAACACATCTAACGGAAACTCCCGCAGGGATTTTGTAAAAAACTCCACATTAATTGCAGGAGGAATACTTGCTGCTCCGCTTATGTCGAGAGCTAATTATTTTTCAGGAGCAGATGATACCATCAAAATAGCCATTATCGGTTGCGGTGGGCGTGGCACCGGCGCCGTAGCACAGGCGCTTCTTACCAAACAAAATGTAAAGCTTGTGGCCATGGCCGATGTGTTCCGCGATAACCTCGACAAATGTTACAGCGCTATCACACAGGACGACCTTTCTGATGTTATCGGCCAGCCGGGTAACCTAAAGAGCCGTATCGATGTTCCTGAAGAAAGAAAGTTCATCGGCTTCGATGCATATAAAAAAGCTATAGCCGCAGCTGATGTTATCTTACTAACAACTCCTCCCGGTTTCCGCCCAACTCATTTTGAAGAATGTGTAGCGCAGGGTAAACATGTATTTGCAGAAAAACCAATGGCCGTTGATCCCGTAGGCATTCAGAAAGTTCTGGCAGCCGCAGCTATCGCCAAACAAAAGAAATTAAACGTGGTGGTTGGCCTCCAAAGGCACTATCAGAATTCTTATAAAGAATTAATTAAAAGAAAGAATGTAATCGGTGATATCACTTCTGCACAGGCATGGTGGAACAATGATGGCGTATGGATCAGGAAACGCCAGTATAATCAAACCGAAATGGAATACCAGATGCGTAACTGGTATTATTTCAACTGGCTCTGCGGCGATCATATCAACGAACAGCACTGTCATAATTTAGATGCAGTAAACTGGTTCAAAGGAAGTTATCCCGTAAGCGCACAGGGTATGGGAGGAAGAGAAGTAAGAAAAGGAAAGGATGTAGGTGAAATATTTGATCACCATTATGTAGAGTTCACTTATGCTGATGGATCGATCATGAATAGCCAGTGCCGTCATATTCCGGGAACTATGAGCCGCGTTGATGAATGGCTCACCGGAACAAAAGGAAAAATCTTTACTGACGCAGCTAAAATAGTTGACAGCAAAGGAAAAGTATTGTACCAGTACGATAAAACAAAAGAAAACAATCCTTACCAGACAGAGCACGATGAGCTGTTTGAAGCTGTAGCTAAAGGTGAGTACAGACTGAATGATGCTGAAAATGGCGCCAAAAGCACCATGACAGCTATTCTTGGACGTATGGCCACTTACAGCGGACAGGTGATAGAATGGGATAAAGCCATCAATTCAGGATTGGATACAATGCCTAAGGTTCTTGACTGGAACGCATTGCCACCAACTACCCCTAACGAGGATGGTATTTATGCGTGTGCAATCCCAGGCAAAACGTCATACTTTTAAGATAAACAACCCGATAAAGCCTACCCGGGCCGCAACGTAAGAGCATTTTACTATAACTCATTACTGTTGCGGCCCGAAGTAGGTTAAAACACCAGCCATTGATATAATTTGTACCTTCGCGGCTCATACTGTTGTAAAACAGCAAATCAATAAACAATGAGCAAAAGCGAAGGCTTCCGGAAATTTACCGGGAAAATCGAGAAAGGTTCCAAACTTAAAGAGCGCATCCGCCAGGAAAAGAAAAAAATAAGACAGGAAACCAAGACGTACTACTCTCTCAAAAAACTTAAGGCAAAAGGCATATTTATTCCTGAAGACGCTCCCGGAGCAAAAGGAACAAATGCTAAAAGATCAGCAGAAGACCTGGTCACAAAGCCAGGATCGAAGGTTAATCTCACATTAAAGAACAGGGGCGTTGTATCAAAAGACAATACGAAGAAGGATAATCCTCCTTCAGCCGCCAACAGCCGTCGGCCAAAACCTGTGGCATCAGATGAAACTTCAGCAAAAGAAACACAAATGCCTTTAAACAAATACGTGGCACATGCTGGTATTTGTTCACGTCGCGACGCTGCGGCTTTGGTAAAATCAGGAAAAGTAGCTGTGAACGGACAGGTGGTTACCGAACCCGGATTTAAAGTTCATCGCAAAGATGATATCCGGGTGCAGGGCAAAAAAGTAACGGCTAACAGGAATAATGTTTACATACTTCTAAATAAACCAAAAGATCATATAACTACAACCGATGATCCGGAAGGACGCAAAACCGTAATGGATCTGGTAAAAAATGCCACTACCGAAAGAGTGTTTCCCATTGGAAGACTTGACAGGAATACTACAGGCGTTTTATTATTAACCAATGATGGCGAGCTGACACAGAAATTGTCGCACCCCAGCTACGAAGTAAGAAAAATATACGAGGTAACGCTCGATAAACCATTAGCCAAAAAAGATTTTGATGAAATACTGAATGGTATTACCCTCGAAGATGGATTAATTACTCCCGACTCTCTCGCCTATGCCGATTCAAGAAATAAAGCAGTAATAGGAATTGAAATTCATAGTGGTAAGAATCGAATTGTAAGAAGGATATTTGAGAAATTGGGATATGATGTACGTAATCTCGACAGGGTGATGTATGCTAATCTTACCAAGAAAAATGTTGAGCGCGGTAAATGGAGATACCTCAACGACAAGGAGATCAGGTTATTGAAATTTATGAATGCTTCCTACGCCAGAAAAAAATGAGCCGAGAATTATTTTCCGTTATTCACGAAACAGATGATTTTATTGCCGTAAATAAGCCAGCAGGGTTATTAAGTATTCCCGATCGTGAGGGTGATGAAGTTTCATTGAAGAGATTGTTAAGGGAAAAATATGGCGATATATATACCGTTCATCGCATCGATAGAAATACCAGTGGATTAATTGTATTTGCTAAATCAGAAGAGGCGCATAAATATTTTTCGCAATCATTCGAAGAAAGAACAGTCGAAAAATACTATGTGGGGATTGTAAAAGGCACTCCTTCAGAAAAAGAAAAAACAATTGATGCTCCTATTGCGCAGAACAGTGTGAAACATACCACAATGATCATTCATAAAAGAGGGAAACCTTCTTTGACTGATTATAAAGTATTAGAAGAATTCGGGAAATATTCTTTGTTACAATTCAGGATACATACAGGAAGAACGCACCAGATAAGGGTGCACATGCAATATGCAGGATATCCAATTGTGTGTGATGAATTATATGGGGATGGGCAGCCAGTATTATTATCTTCAATCAAAAAGAAATATAATTTATCGAAAGAAGAATTGGAAGAAAGGCCAATTATTAAACGTCTCGCACTTCATGCGCAGCGTTTGGTATTCACCGACCAGCACAAAAAACCTTTTGACCTGGAAGCAGAAATGCCGAAAGATATGCGCGCGTTATTACAACAACTAAGAAAATTAAAAGTAAAAAGTTAAATAGGGAACATTTCTGATTCATATTTATCTTTTTACTTTTAACTTATTTTAATTAGTCCACATTAGGCTGCGGAGTGTAGCGCAGGTATGGTTTAATTACTTTAACTCCTTTAGGGAATTTCTTAACTGCATCTTCTGTGCTTATTGATGGCACAACAATTACATCTTCACCGTGAGCCCAGTTTGCAGGTGTAGCCACACTGTGATTAGCAGTTAACTGCAACGAATCAATTACGCGCAATACTTCTACGAAATTTCTTCCTGTAGATGCAGGATAGGTGATAATTAATTTAATGGTTTTATCCGGACCTATAATTACCAGTGAACGCACTGTTGCAGTTGCTGATGCATTGGGGTGAATAAAATCATATAAAGTAGAAACCTTCCTGTCATCATCAGCGATGATCGGAAATTCAACATTACAATTTTGTGTTTC
>CAYLVR010000223.1:0-5964 GCA_964387165.1 uncultured Chitinophagaceae bacterium
ACAACGATTCAAAAATCGACAACTCCTACGCAGAGGGTCGCGGAGGCTACTCGTCGCACCCTGATAATGACGGGAGCTTCGGTAGTAATGAAGCTCGTAAGCTTCAGGGGTTAGAGCAGAATCTTCACAACAGCGATGACCTAAAACAAGAAAACGACAATATTCAAAATACTCGCAATAAAGAAGCCGGGGGAAGCTGGACTACAGACGTCACTCCGGGTTCTACTCAGTCGGGTATAGCTGGTGGTGGTTTAGGGGGTAGAGCAGCCAGATTCTTTTCTACAAAAAAAGGAAAGGGTGCGACTGGCGGAGTAGTCGCCGGTCTAATCACTGCTCTATTTTTCACAATGTCTGCACCAGCTTTTTTATTGGTAAATATGGCAGAGGTATTAAAAGACAGGCTAATCAACACGAATGCAACGATCGTAGATGCACACACAACAAAAGTTTTGCGTTATAAAATGCAAGACAATTTAACATCAGGTTCCTGTAAGGTTGTCACTATTCGCTGTAAATATAAAACCCTATCAGAAACTCAACTGGAACGATTCAGATCAGTCGAGGGTTTAGAGGTAAAAACCTCTCGCACTTCTATGACTGGTCGATATAAGATCGACGGTTTTGAATTCAACGGACGAACAATCACCGCAAACAACCTCTCTTCAGAAATGAAAAGTAACCCCGCTTTTCTCAATGCCATAAAAAAGGGATATCGTTCAACATTCTGGGCTTATACCGGTAGTAAGGCAGTGAAAGTAAAAACTAAACTGGGATTAAAGAGTGGTAAGGCGCTCGGCACAAACAGTTCGCCAGAAGAGATGAAAAAGAGCTTACTCGATAATCAATCGGGAGAAGCAGCGGCGCTCGAGGCTGAAGGAATTGCAAAAAATGATGACGGTACGTATACAGACGGTAATGGTAATAATATATCAGAGGAGGAGGCAAAGAAAAAACTTGATGGAAATAAGGCTTTCCAGGACACTATAGGGCAAAAGAAGGCTTTACTAGAAACTGGAAAAAGCGCTAAATCTGCCACTAAAGGTGCCTTAAAGGGAGCAATACCCGCTATCGGGTTAGCTGATTCTGGTTGTACTGGATGGACAGTTGTAAGAACTGCTTCATTCGCTGCGAAGTACTTAGGTGCACTTCAAATGATTCGCTACGCTAATACTTTCCTCAGTACAGCAGACTCTATCAAAGCAGGGGATGCAACACCAGAAGAAGTTGAATATTTAGGTAATATCATAACATCACAAAATTCAGCTGGAAAAAGCGGTATGGAATCCCGCGGCTGGAATTATGCAATGTACGGAGATGTTTCACCTATACCTCAGCTTGGGGATGGGGAGGTGAATAATTTAAATGATGAACAAGCAGAGAATGAAGAGTTAAAATCAGAGGTGACAAATTACATCAATGGTCAAATTACTAGCTCAAGTTTTATGGCAAAAATGGCGAACTATTCAGGAAAAGGAGGGATCGGCACGACAATACTTGATAATGGTTGTGGTTTAGTAAAAAGTAAAGTGGGTCAAGGGGTGTTAATAGGAGCAGGGGTCGCTATTGTTGCAGGCTGTATAGCGGGAGCAATCTTCACTCTTGGCGTGTTAGGCGGGGCCTGTTCTGGTAGCGCTGTCGCTCAAGCGGGGTTTGCTGTCACAATATCTCTCACGGTAGCTTATCTATCCCCATGGCTTATTAGTCTTGCTACAGATAGTATTATCACCGGTGAGGAGAATGGCAACGAAGCTATAAACGCAGTCGTTTCGGGTGGTGGAGCCCTAGATGGGCAACTTGGTATGGCAGTAGGTGGTGGTCTTATGGAAAAATCACAAATAGAAGCCTGGAATCAACAAAGGCAAGAGACCTTGCAAGAAACCATTGCACTCAAAAAATCCGAAACTAGTCCGTTCGATATAAATAGCCCTTATTCTTTCGTAGGGTCATTAGGATTAAATCTCCATAAATACATTAATACCTCATCTATATCCAATGTAGTTATGTCACCTGTGAAGCTTTCTGGGTCAATAGGTTCCATCTTTTCACCGACAAATATATACGCCACAGATTATGGAGATGCTGACGTGTGTGAAGATCCGGAATACAAAGAGTATGCTACGGATATAAATTGTAATCCTATCGTAGGTCAAACAAAAGAAACACAAGAGATTCCTATAGATGAGATAATGGATTTCATGGAGGGAAACGGACATATAGATGACGATGGTAGTCCTATGTCTGATAAGTTCGAGAAATTTCTTGAATACTGTCCAGACCGAACGAGCGCGCTGTTCTCGTATCAGGAAGGGGAAGGTACTGGAGATGTCGAACAGGGTAGGGTTTGCTCAGAGGGGTATAAAGGAAGTGACGCAAAGACGTATCAATACTTTCGCGCTTTCCTTAGTACAGACTCTGCTCATCTAGCTGGTGAAGAAGAACTGCCAGATACATCAGATACTCAAGAAGGTGCATTTAATGTTATGACCTACAATATCGGCGGTCTAGCAAGTAACGTAGATAATAAAAAGTCTGCAGAGGCAGTGGCACAAATCGCAGAAGAAAGAAATCTGGATATTATAGGTCTACAAGAAGCTACAAGCAGCCAGCTCGATATTATCGATAATAAGTTAGGTGAAAAGTATGGCAGACGAACTGAAGCAACACGCTCTATATACTTCAAGAAAGATATTTTTAAATTTATAGAAAAGGATGTAATCTGCGGACCAAAGAAAGCCGGGAGTATATCCTGTAATAAAATGCTTTGGGTAAAATTAGAGTCAAAAGAGACCAGCAAACAGCTCTACGTCGCGTCTATACATCCAGATGTTGACGACGCTAGTAATCGACTTACGACAGCAAAAAATACAGTCAAAGCACTTGGGAATAAAACAGAGCCAGTTATTATACTCGGTGATATGAATGAAGCTCATAATAGTAAAAATGTTTCTAAATATTTTACAGATAATGAGTTCGATCTTGCATATAGTAAAGCAAAAGAAAAGATCAATAAAAACTGTGATTCAGCAAATAACGGTGACGGTCAAGATTGTAAGAAAGATAAAAACGCCTCCGCTCGTATTATTGATCATATTTATATATCAAGTAACTCAGATGCTACAGTAAATATATGGGAAAATATCAAGGATAATTCATCTGACCACAACCCGATACTAGTCAATGTAAGTATTCCTGGATTTGGTAATACCGGTCAATTGTCTGGTGATGTGAGTTTTCCTGTTGATAAGAAATTCTGGACAGCAGATAAGTCAGGTTTTTTGCGATCCCATGGTGGAGCTGGAACCTTCACACCGCCCAACACTAATAATGTTTCTGTTGATATTGGCGGTGTCGGTGCTGGACAATCAGTCTATGCTATAGCGGGCGGAACTGTAATAAAGAGACCCTTAGGCAGAAGCTCTAAGACAGTATGTAGTAATGGGGCAGTTGCAAATCCTGGCACTAACCATAATGGGGGTCTCATGATAGAATCGAAGATCCAGGGTGGAACTTTACTTATTGCGTATGCTCATGGAAATAATGTAACCAGTAAAGAGACTGTGTCAGCCGGTGATCAGATTATGAAAGTTGGTAATGTCGGCAACTCGTGTGGTGCTCACTTGCATATCGATATGTCATTCGACAATAAAAACATCTGTCCTCAGGATGTATTTATTGCACTAGGTAAAGGTGAAACTCCCGACTTCAAGGCATTAGTAGCTAAAGGTAGTGCTCCATGTGGACGATAAAAGTACTTCTATTGCGATCGTTAAAGAGAACTTTTTTATGTCTTACTACACTGCTATTTATAATCTCATCCACTACTACTGTAGCCGCTGAGGAAAATAACACCAACTTTGACTGTAGTAAAGACGAGTACGCATCATTTTGTGCTGGTAATGATCTCTTCTTCTACGGATCATCAACTTTAGAAGGTAATCAATGCCGAAGTGATGTAAATATTGACGCAAGTGGTAAGGATTATAAAGGTAGGGATATCCTAAGCTCCGCTCAACTCTCAACAATAAAACAGTATCAATCGGTGTATAGCGAGGCTGGAGACGAGTTTGGAGTTCCATGGGAGATGATTGCTGTTATTCACCTAAGAGAGACCGGTTTGGCTATGAGTAACCCGTCAAACGGTCAAGGTATTTATCAATTTTATAATAAGAATGGTGGACCCTATCCCGAGGGTAAAGTTGATGATAAGGAATTCTTGCGTCAGACTAAACTTGCTGCAAATTTCATCAAAAGTAAATCACAAAACCCGGACAAGCTATCCGCTAGTGATTCAGATGAAATTAAAGATACTTTTTTTGGATACAACGGTAGAGCGGAAGTGTATAAACAACAAGCAAAGAGTCTTGGTTACGGAGATAAAGGATATGAAGGATCTCCCTATGTAATGAATATAGCTGATGAAGTACGTGATCCAGAATCAAATCAAACCAGTTGGGGTCAGATTAAAACCGATGGAGGGTCTATTTCATACCCAGCGAATAGAGATTATGGAGCATTTGTTGTATACGGGTCATTAGCTGGTATATCATCTGTTGCTTGCGGTGGGTCACAACAACTAGCTACCGGAGGAATGAACCTTAATGAAGCCCAGAAGTTCATGGCGACATATAAGAATAGTAAGGATAGTATAAATTATATCGGTGGGGCAGGAAGAGGCTGTAGTGGTGGTCCACTTGCTAATTGTGTTAGTTTTTCGGTGTATTTTATTAATAAATATACCAACCTAAAAGGCTTCTCTTCAGGTGCACCAGGTCACGGGAAGTCAGTTGCATCAAATATTTCAGATCGGAATTCCGGTGTAAAAACAGGAAAAGAGCCGCGTCCTTACGCTGTTTTCAGTACAGGAAAAAGTGGTGGCGTATACGGACATACAGGTGTTGTACTGGGAGTGGATACAGCTAGAGGAAAGATAATCATTGGTGAAGCAAGTTGCAGTAGAGGTATGGATTTTATTAATGCATATGAATACAACCTCGAAGACTATAGAAGTAATTATGTATATGCTTATATAGATAGTCATCTGAAAGAGGGGGTAAAATAAATGATACCTATAACCAAGAAGAATATTATTATCACTTCTGTAATTCTTGTTATCATATGTACCTTACTGTTCGTTTGGTTTATCGTAGATCGCACCAGAAATTCATATGGTCAATTTATTACTATCAATAACTACGATGAACTTATCGATAATTTACCAAAAGAGAGAAAAGATTTCTTACAATCATCACTATATAATACAGTTAAAACTAATATTTCTAATGAAGATTCTTTAAATAATATACGTGATGCAGAAATTAGAACTAAATCTGTTGTTCAGTCTTACGATAAAGAGAGTGGAGGAAGTTACTCAGGGCGATTTATTATTGATATAGCCAGTATTGAACAGACATATATAGTGGAGTATAAACATCTCATCGATCCAGTTAATCAAAGTGTAGCCGATGAATACATGAATCTATCGTGCCCAAGGGATGATGATATAATCTTTGAAAATCAAATATGTAAAGAGATCCTTTCATCTGAAGTTGGTGACAATAAAGGTGATCCTGTACTACGATACATCCCTCATAGTACTTTAAATTATTCAGCAGAGCAGGATTATAGTATAGAGGAGTCAGATAATATTGGTATACGGTTAACTATCTTTCTTTCTAATATCGACATAAAAACAGGAAGAGAAGCAGCTATTGATAAATACATAGAAGATTTCTCATTATATCTCGAGGAAAAAGGGCTTAACCCTGATGAATATTTCATTACCACTGATATACGAGAACCTTAAAGAATTATTTTATTAACTCTTCAACGGCATAACAATATGAATATACTTCGGATTATCGTCACTACTCGACAATATAACTGGTGATAGTTTTCCGTTAAATTGAATGAGGATTGAGTCGTCTGAGACTACCGACAGGGCGTCATTGAGGTAGCGAGAGTTGA
>CAYLVR010000224.1:0-5924 GCA_964387165.1 uncultured Chitinophagaceae bacterium
GGTTGACAGTTTTGTGCTCCGAAACCCGCCCGAACGCAAAGCCCGAAACCGTTGGCGGTAATTCTAAAAGAAACCCAACAGATTAATTATGGCAAGAAAAAAAGACCACTCAGAAAATAAAATAATTGACGCTTGCATTGACCTGATTGCAAAATACGGTAAGGAAAGTTTCTCAGTTAGAAATGTTGCAAATCATCTTGGTTCGTCCACCCAACCCATATACAGCTATTTTAAAGACAGCAACCAACTATATCAAAAGGCACTTACCGAAATTGAGAACCGACTGTTAAACCAAATCAATTTCCCATATACCGAATATCCATTTAGAAATATGGGCTATGGTTTTACATTATTTGCAAAGGAAAACCCCAACCTTTTTGATGCCTATTTTAGTGATTTGGAAATGAACAAGCGGTTTATTGCCAAGTTTCTTAAAAAATTGCGTCAGATTATGGGAACTGATTCCCGATTTGTGAAAATGAGCGAGAAAGGCAAAGATACTCTGCTCGAAACAATGTGGACATTTTGTTACGGTTACGCATTTCTAATCATTAAAGGACTGACAAAGGGCACTTCTGACGAGGCTATTAAGGAGATGGTTTTAGAAACGGGAACTGCCATAATCTCACATACTTTCAAAAAAGAAGGGGTAGTTTAAAAAAAATCAAGAAAATCGTCCGTCATTAAATAACAGATGTTATATTTGCAATCGAATCTTAACACATTTGTTATGCTTAGAAACTTTTTAACGCTGATTGCACTAAGTTGTGCCGTTTCAACTTCCTTTGCCCAAGGCATTACAGGAACTATTCGAGGAGAAGTAGTTGACCTCTATTCTGAAGCTCCCCTGCCCTTTGTAAACATCTATATTTTGGACAGCACGCTTAATAAGGGAGCAATTACTGACGAGAATGGGGTGTTTGTTTTACAAGACATTCCTGTAGGTCGTTATAAAATTCGAGTTTCATTTTTAGGTTACGAAACCATTTTAATAAGTGACGTGCTAATAACTAGCGGAAACAATCCTGCTCTTAAAGTTAAATTGAAAGAAGATATCAGTACGCTTGGCGAAGTAATTATAAGAGCCAGACAGGAAAAAGAAAAACCTATTAATAATATGGCTACGGTTAGTGCCAAACAACTTAATATGGAAGAAGCCAACCGTTTTGCAGGTGGTTTTGACGACCCCGCCCGTTTGGTTACTTCATTTGCTGGAATAACGAGTGGCGTTGGAGACGAAAATGGTTTGTCTGTAAGAGGCAACTCTCCAAAAAGCACACTATGGCAAATCGAAGGTGTTCCCGTTCCAAACCCCAACCATTTTGGAGAAATCAACGGTTTTGGTGGTGGGGGAATATCCGCCTTAAGCGTTAAAACAATGGGTAATTCCGACTTTTTTATGGGAGCTTTTCCTGCGGAGTATGGTAATGCTTTGTCGAGTGTTTTTGACCTTTCCATCCGCACGGGAAATTCATCAAAGCATAATCATTCTTTGCAGGTTGGTGCATTAGGTTTGGACGTGGCATCCGAAGGTCCATTTACCAAAAAATCAAACGCATCATATTTATTCAACTATCGCTATTCTACTTTGAGTTTACTCGGATTAGGAATAGATTACCAAGACCTTTCTTTTAAATTAAATTTCCCAACAAAAAAAGCAGGAACATTTTCCATTTGGGGGCTTGGTTTGATAGATGGTGTTCATAACAAACCCGACACTGATACATTAAATGTTGATACCAAATGGCAGTATTATGAGAACATTACTACTGAAAAAGCCAAACTTTCAACAGGAGTTGGCGGACTAAGCCATAAAATTATAATTGGAAGCAAGGGTTATTTAAAGACTACGGCTACAGTTTCCTACAATAGTTTAGATTTTAATCTAAGTCGGTTGGATTCAACTTTTACTACTAATTATCCGCAAAAGGATATTGAATACTACGCTTTGGATTATCGTCTTGCTTCAACGCTGAATTATAAATTAGGAAAAAAACACACTAACCGCACAGGGTTAATCTTGACTAATCAGAACTATAAGTTCGACTTGAAACACGCTCCCGTATTTGGAAACCCATTGACAAATTTTGCTAATGATAAAGGCAGCAGCAATCTTATTCAGGCTTTTAGTCAATCTGCCTTTTCGTTAGGAAAATTTCAAATAAATCCAGGTATTCACTTTTTATATTTCACCTTGAACGGAAACTATTCCATTGAGCCAAGGTTAGGTATGGATTATGCCATTAATGATAAAAGCAAAATTGTACTGGGTTATGGCTTACATAGTCAGGTTGAAAAATTAAGTTACTACTTTTCTGATGTGCCAACGGGTAGTGGCACGGAAGAATTAAACAGAAATTTAGGACTTTCCAAATCGCATCATTTTGTTTTAGGGTATGACAGAATGTTTGGTAAACACACTCATTTGCGGATAGAACCCTATTACCAATATCATTTTAACGTGCCAGTAATACAAAACGATTACTTTTCATTGCTTAATTTAACCAATGAATTTTTTATAAATCAGCAGCTTGTCAATGATGGTTCAGGAAAAAATATAGGAATAGATTTTACACTTGAACAATTTATGCACAAAGGGTTTTATTACCTTACTACTTTGTCGTTTTTTGATTCAAAATATGTTGATGGTAATGGTATAGAAAGACCAACTCGTTATAATAGAAATGTAATCGGAAATTTTTTGATTGGTAAAGAATGGTTGGTAAAAAAGAAAAACCTGTTTACGGCAAATGTTAAGTACACCTATTTGGGTGGTTCGAGAACTCACCCGATTGATGAAGCCGCATCTTTACAAGCGGAAGAAATTGTGGAAGACTATACAAAAGCATTTAGTGTTCAAAACCCTGCCGCCCACGTTGTAAGTTTTACAACTACATATAGAATTAACGCCAAAAAAGTATCGCATCTGATTTCACTTCAAGTGCTTAATATTTCAGGAGCAAAAGAATATTATGGCTATCAATATAATTTCAGGAATCATACGATTGACCAAAATACAGACGTAATTATATTGCCTAATATCAGTTATAGATTTGAATTTTGATTTTGCAACTACGACAAAGTTCAAAAATAACGAGTGACATAATAAGAACTACCGCCAACAGCGGTTTGGCGCAAGCGGGGGTTCGGTTCTCCGTTTGACAGTTTTTTGTAAATTTGAACATTCGGCTTCGTAAGGAAGTTTTGTGGTAAAAATCCCCGCCTGCGCCAAGCCGCGAACCGTTGTGTGCAATGTTATGATGGACACTTTTACTAAAAATAAATACGACCAACTATATAAATCATTAGGATTTGAACGTTCTGGGCTTTTTGAGTTGATAAAGAAAACATTTAATCCAATAACCGTAATATATCCAGGCTGTTCGATACATATAACACCTTCGTTTTATTTTAATCATATTGTTTACATTGACAAAAGCCAATCATCTTTAAATTTTTTCTCGGATGCTGATACAGTAATGGATTTGATAAATAAAAACAAAGTATTTAAAGAATCAGCGTATTGGAAATTTATACCAAAAGACTTTAAAAATGATTTAGGATTAAGACGTGCATCTTACGATTTGTTACTTTCATTATTTGCCGGAAAAATGATAGATTATTGCGAACAATACATAAAGCCCGGTGGAATAGTTCTAACGGGAAGTTTTTTCTCTGATAATGAATCAATCAAAGAAAAAGAAAATTTCAAACTAATTGGTTTAATCAAGCGAAAAAATCAAAAATATGTTATAGACTATAATATTGATAAATCACAGCCAAGTAAATCAAAACTCCGACAAAAGAACAATACATTGGAGTATATTGACAACGAATGTTATTATTTATATCGGAAAATTAACCATTAATAAAACTAAATTAAAGTCATTTGAATAAATGAAGAGAATAGAAACCGAAATAATTTTAAATGTCGAGTCAATTAAGGTATGGAAAGTTTTAACGGACTTTGAATCTTATGCAAAATGGTGTTCATCTATTAAATTCATTAAGGGGAAGGCCAAACATAATGAAACAATAATTATGGAAACTGCCACACCTGATGGCTCTGGCAAAATTTACACAGGCAAGGGTAAGATTACAGAGTTAATTCCTTTAAAATCATTAAAATGGAAAGGCGGTATAACGGGGATTCTGGTTGGAGTGCATTTTTGGTATATTGAACCTATTGAAAATAATAAAACAAAGTTAATTCAAGGAGAAGATTTTTATGGACTTTACCCTTTTTTTGCGGGTAATAAGAAAATTAAATCATTCAAACCATTTTATGAAAACATAAACCTTGAATTAAAGGAATATCTTTCTACAATTGAATAATGTATGAAAAGAAATAAACACAGCACACAACATCGCATTGGCAAAATGGCGAGGAAACAGCTAAGTTGAAGGTTTTTACATATTTATCCGCCGAATGTGTTCCACATTCAGCTTTTTTTAATAATTTAGCTTCTGTGGAAACACATCGGCTACGTTCCTGCTAAATTGAACTTTTCGTCCAATTTATCCGCCACTTCGCCAATGCTCCGGACGTTAGCGGTCAGCTTAAAACAACATCACTAAAATAACAAAAACATAGAAAAACGAATGACACACGAAGAGTATAAAAACCAACTATCAAAATTCAGATTGAACAAACAAAAACTTATTAATGACACTTATTTATGGGTAACTTTGGCTATAAAATCATTAGAAGTTATTGCTGACAGTAATGAATTAATAAAAAACACTTCGAAATTTCAAGTTCCATCAACAGTTAAAGGTAAAACAGTTAATAGAAAACCAGAAGACATTAAGAAAATAATAAAGAACGCATCAGACAAAGAAATTTACTTTACATTGTTTACTTACATTGTTGCTCAATTTGAAGGATTTTTGGTGGACACAATAACCCTTGTCTTAAAGTACGACAATAGAAAACTTAGAGTTAATGTTCAAGGAAATGACAACAATAAAAAAGTGGATATTTCTGAACTTTTGGACTGTAATTCATACGACAGCATAATTGAATTGGTTATTGACAGACAACTTGCATCTCTATTTTATGCAGGACCTAAAAAACAAGTCGAATATTTAGAAAAGGTTTTAACAATAAAAACAGACGAAAAAATTTGGGACAAATGGTTTGAATTTAAAGCGACAAGAGACATCATTGTGCATAATTCAGGAGTTATTAATAAGATGTATATGGAAAAAGTTGGTGCAAACTCCCGTGGTAAAGTCGGACAACAAATTACAGTAAGTAAAAAGTATTTTGAAGACGCACTTGCGACAATAAAATCATTAGTTGGACAGATTGAAGTTCAAGCGAAAAAAATTAAAGTAACAATTGACACTGAATAAAAGCCGAACCGCTAACAGCACCTACACGCAAGCAGGGGTTTCGTGCTTCGTAGGACAGGAAAGTGCTAAATTTAAAGTTCGGTTCTTCGTAGGAAGTTCAGTGCTAAAAATCCCTGCCTGCGTGTAGCCGCGAACCGTTAGCGGCAATAAGACAGCCCCCCGACAAAACCAACTACATGAATAATTTTAACTTTGCTCAGTGGACGAATTTACACCCATAGTAAAATATATTTCCCATTACATTAAGTTGACACCGGGGGAAGAAGATTTTTTTGTATCGCTTCTAAAAATCAAAAAAGTAAAGAAGAAACAATTTATTGTTCAGCCCGACTTTATTTGTGAACATCGGAGTTTTGTTGTCAAAGGACTTTTAAGGTCGTATCTGGTATCTGATAATGGGAAAGAGCATACTGTTACGTTAGCTGCTGAAAATAATTGGATTTCTGACCTTAGCAGTTTTACTTTTCAGGAACCAGCAACTTTATTTGTTGAAGCATTGGAAAATTCTACGCTTATTCAGTGGAGTTATGCAAATGAGCAATTGCTTATTAAAACCGTTCCTGCAT
>CAYLVR010000225.1:0-5854 GCA_964387165.1 uncultured Chitinophagaceae bacterium
TAATAAATCACAGGTAGAATATATTCACCGTAAATCAGGAGCATTAGCAGCCAACATCCATCCTATCGGTGCTATTTCAAAAAACGCCGAAGGAAAAGATCTCGCAGAAATGTACGATATGCGTAACAGTGGTGCCGTAGCCTTCAGCGATGGAACTAACCCTGTACAATCTGCAGGATTATTATTAAAAGCCCTGCAATACGTAAAAACTTTTGACGGGGTAATTATCCAGATACCGGATGATAAAACCGTCGGACAACATGGGCTGATTAATGAAGGGATTGTAAGCACCAGGCTCGGACTTTCGGGCAAACCTTTAATGGCAGAAGAATTATTAGTGGCGCGCGATATTAAACTAACCCGTTACGCAGAATCGAAACTGCATTTTACAGGGATCACTTCCCCCCGTTCTCTCGAATATATTAAACGTGCTAAAGATGCAGGACTAAACATAACCTGCTCGGTTACTCCCTACCATTTATTTTTTAATGATGAGGACCTGCTGGGCTACGATACTAACCTGAAAGTATATCCGCCTTTACGTTCTTCAAGAGAACAAACTGCTTTACAGAAAGCAGTAGAGGATGGGACCATAGATTGTATTACTTCTCATCACGTACCACATGAATACGACAGTAAGGTACTTGAATTTGAATATGCAAAAAATGGAATGATAGGATTGGAATCATGTTATGCCGTGCTTAAAACGATCCTTCCTTCAGTGAATGAGTCGAGGTGGGTCGAGTTACTAAGCACCAACCCAAGAAAAATATTCGGGTTAACACAACCGGCTATCCAGAAAAATACAGAAGCCTGTTTAACTATATTTTCTCCTGAAGGGAAAACAACTTTAGACCGATCATTCTTTTATTCAAAATCGGGTAACTCACCATTTATTGGGAAAGAATTATCAGGCAAAGTAATCGGGACCGTCCAACAGGGAAAAGTATTCACCAGATAAATTTAATCAATGGAAAACAATGTTATAGAAAATAATACTGCAAAAAATAATATCGGAATGAATTATGGCACAGTTGCCGGACTCATCATAGTAGTAGTAACTTTATTGCAATATCTTGGTGGCGTAGATATGTTTATGAGCCCTGTTGGATATGTAAGCTACCTTGTAGTGATTACCATGGCAGTGCTTGCTGCATTAAAAGTTCGAAAATCGAATGAAGGATTTCTCGAATTTGGACAGGCATTAAAGATCACTTTTACTGTTTTTGCAGTGGCGCTATTTCTCCAGACAATATTTGTCTATATTCTATTCAATTTTATTGATGTGCCATTTAAAGAAGCTATCGGTGTTGAATCGCTAAACAAAAGCGAACAAATGATGAAAAAATTCGGCATGTCGGACGCAGACATTGATAAAGCCATTGAGGGGCAAAGAAATATTGATCCATTTTCGTTTGGGCGTGTTTTACTCGGCTATGGAATAACATGTATTATCGGATTTATATTCTGCCTGCTTATCTCACTTATCGTTCGTAAAAGTAAACCTGCATTCACCAATATTTAATATTTAATGATGGATGTATCTATCGTGGTGCCTTTATTTAATGAAGAAGAATCGCTACCTGAATTATGTGCGTGGATAGGAAAAGTGGCAGGCGAAAACAATTATACTTACGAGATCATTCTTGTGGATGATGGCAGCACCGACGATTCATGGAAAGTAATTCAGCAATTATCAGAATCCAATGCGCACGTCAAAGGAATTAAATTCCAGCGTAATTATGGAAAATCAGCTGCCCTGAATGAAGGATTTAAAGTTACTACCGGAGATGTTGTAATCACAATGGATGCAGACCTGCAGGATAGTCCCGATGAAATTCCTGGCCTCCGCAAAATGATCATAGAAGATAACTATGACCTGGTAAGCGGATGGAAGAAAAAAAGACACGACCCAATCGGCAAAACAATTCCATCGAAATTCTTTAATTGGGTAACGATGAAATCAACAGGAATAAAATTGCACGATTTCAACTGCGGATTAAAAGCCTACAAATCAAATGTGATCAAACAAATTGAAGTATATGGCGAAATGCATCGTTATATCCCTGTAATCGCTAAATGGACAGGCTTCAAAAAAATTGGAGAAAAAGTTGTTGAGCACAGGGCACGTAAATACGGCACATCAAAATTTGGAATAGAAAGATTTGTTAAAGGTTTTCTTGATCTGGCTTCAATATTATTTGTCGGTAGATTCGGTAAAAGACCTATGCATTTTTTCGGGTCCTGGGGAACGTTATCTTTTGTTTTTGGATTAACCGTTTTTATTTATCTCACAATCTCAAAATTCTTTTTTGATAAAACAGGGCTTACACAAAGACCTTTATTCTTTTTTGCAATACTGGCCATGATCATTGGTACACAATTATTTTTAACAGGATTTATCGCCGAGTTAATTGCACGCAACTCTCCCGGTAGAAATTTTTACCTGGTTGAAAAGAAATTACGCTGTTGAAAAAGATAATAATAATAGGACCTGCCTGGCCACTGAGGGGAGGGCTCGCCACCTTCGACCAGCGTCTGGCCAAACAATTTAATGATGAGGGCCACGACTGTTCCATATTTTCTTTTTCATTACAGTATCCATCGTTTTTGTTCCCAGGCACCACGCAATATTCTTCTGATCCAAAACCGGAGGATTTAAAGATACATACAGTAATTAATTCAGTTAATCCTTTCAACTGGATCAAAGTTGGCAACCAATTAAAAAAAATAAAACCAGATATTATTGTTGTGCGTTACTGGCTGCCATTTATGGGGCCGGCGCTCGGAACAATTTTAAGAAGAGCCAAAAAGAATAAACATACCCATGTTATCGCAATCACAGACAATGTAATACCCCACGAAAAAAGACTGGGCGATAATTCCTTTACAAAATATTTCCTAAAAACCTGCGATGCGTTTATAACAATGAGTGAAAAAGTGATGAATGATTTGAGGGTATTTAATAAAACAAAAGCGGCACAGCAAGTATTACACCCTCTGTATGATAATTTTGGTACGCTGGTATCAAAAGAAGAAGCAAGAAAACATCTCAGGATAAATACCGACGGTAAAATATTATTATTTTTTGGATTTATAAGAAACTACAAAGGCCTTGATATTTTATTAGAGGCGATGAAAATCGTGAAAGATAAAATACCCGAAGCTAAGCTATTAGTAGCCGGCGAATTCTATGAAGATGAAAAGCCATACAAAGAATTGATCACAAAACTCGGAATAGATGATGTATTGATCCTTCGCACATCTTTTATTCCCGATAATGAAGTAAAATATTATGTATGCGCTGCCGATGTAGTAATACAGCCGTACCGGAACGCTACGCAAAGCGGCGTTACTCCCCTCGCCTATCATTTTGAAAAACCTATGATAGTAACCAACGTTGGAAGTTTACCCGGCATGGTTCCTGATAAGAAGGCCGGGCTTATTGCCGAACCTAATGCCACAGCAATAGCGGCAAGCATCGGAGAGTACTTTCAATTAGGCGAAAATTATTTTATTCCTCATCTTCGCAGTGAGAAAAGAAAATACTCCTGGAGCAGAATGACGGAAGCTATATTAAAACTGGCAAATGATATACAGAAGTAAGGCACCATTACGTATCGGATTGGCAGGAGGAGGCACGGATGTGAGCCCCTATTGTGATCTGTATGGCGGTGCGATCCTTAATGCCACAGTATCGCTCAATGCTTACGCCAATATTGAGCCAATTGAAGAAAATGCCATTATATTACATGCGGTCGACCGCAAGGAAGAACAACGTTATGAATGGAACAATCAATTACCGATCGACGGAAAGCTTGATCTGCTGAAAGGCGTTTACAATCATATTCAAAAAACGTACGGAGTTCCTTTATCCGGATTTAAATTAAGCACCTTTGTTGACGCTCCTGCCGGTTCGGGATTAGGCACTTCATCCACTCTTGTTGTTGCAGTAATAGGCGCTTTTGCCGAAATGCTGCGACTGCCGTTAGGAGAATATGATATTGCACAAATGGCATATGAAATTGAAAGGAAACAATTAAATATGGCCGGAGGAAGGCAGGATCAGTACGCTGCCACATTTGGCGGAGTAAATTTCATGGAATTCTTCGCCGATGAAAAAGTAATTGTAAATCCTCTGCGTATTAAACAGCAATATTTATTTGAATTGGAAAATAATTTGTTGTTGTATTATACGAGTACAAGCCGTGAATCTGCGAAAATTATTGAGAAACAAAGTCTGAACGTAACCAATAAACAGGGTAAGCCTATCGAGGCGATGCACCAGTTAAAAAACCAGGCACAGATGATGAAAGAGGCTCTGTTAAAGGGTCGCGTACATGAAATTGGCGAGATACTCGATTTTGGTTTCAGGCAGAAAAAAGAAATGGCCGAAGGCATTTCAAATACATTGATGGATGATATTTATACTACTGCCAAAAAATCAGGCGCATCTGGCGGAAAAATATCCGGTGCCGGCGGTGGAGGTTTTATGATATTCTATTGCCCAGGCAATGCAAAATTCACTGTAATGGATGCGTTGGCTGATTTTGGCGGATATTGCAAGAATTATCAATTTGTTGATCACGGTCTTACAACCTGGACTATTTAAATTCAATACTGATGAGCGACAAAATAAAAAAAATTATCTCTGACTCTATTGCAGTTAAAACAGCTTTACTTAATGATGAAGTCACATTCAACAAGCTACAGGAAATTGCAAAAGCAATGGTGAATGCCTTAAAAAATAATGGCCGTATATACTTCTGTGGAAATGGAGGAAGTGCAGCGGATGCTCAACATTTAGCAGCAGAATTTTCCGGAAGATTTTATACTGACCGCAAAGCTTTGCCAGCCGAAGCGTTGCATTGCAATACCTCTTACCTAACTGCTGTGGCAAATGATTACAGCTATGATGTAGTGTATTCAAGATTAATTGATGGTATTGCCAATGAAGGAGATTTTGTTGTGGGATTATCAACATCCGGCAATTCAGTCAATATTGTAAAAGCTTTTGAAACTGCCCGTAGCAAAAGTGTTATTACTGTTGGATTTACAGGAAAGGATGGAGGGATGATGAAAGACCTGTCCGATTATTTATTAAATGTGCCATCAACCGATACCCCGCGTATACAGGAATCCCATATCATGCTTGGGCATATCATCTGCCAGCTTGTAGAAGAATATTATTTTAATAAATGATCAGAGAAACAATAATACTTGCCGGGGGATTGGGGACAAGATTAAGATCTGCTGTTCCAGATCTACCTAAATGTATGGCCCCTGTTGCAGGCAAACCTTTTATTGAGCACTTACTCAATTATTATATTGCGCAGGGAATTGAATCTTTTATCTTCTCCTTAGGATATAAACATGCAGTAATTGAACAATTTGTAAAAGAATATTTCGGAAATGATACCAGGTTTTATTCTTTTTCAATCGAAGAATATCCTTTGGGAACAGGCGGAGCAATTAAAAAGGCGGTGACACTTGCGCAATCCGATGATGTACTGATAATAAACGGCGACACTTTTTTTAAAGTAGACATTACTGAGTTATCATTATTCCATCAACAGCACGATTCAGACTGCACACTTTCTTTAAAGCCTATGAAAGAATCTGACAGGTATGGAGTTGTTGAAACAGACCACACCAACCGTATTCATTCTTTCAAAGAAAAAAACTATTACGAAAATAGTTTAATCAACGGGGGAGTTTACGCGTTGAATATCCCTTCATTCACAAGCATTGACTTTCCCCAAAAATTTTCTTTCGAAAAAGATTACCTGGAAAAATATTATACTGAATTAAATTTCTACGGAATAGAACAGGAACGATATTTTATAGATATTGG
>CAYLVR010000226.1:0-5841 GCA_964387165.1 uncultured Chitinophagaceae bacterium
CATGCCATTCATCAACGGCAATTATTTTTAGGGGTTTGAATATTTCAGCATAACCTTTTTGTGCCAATAATAAATGAATACTTTCTGGAGTAATAATTAATATTTCCGGCATGTGTTGCTTTTGTTTCTGCCGCTCACTAATGGGCGTATCCCCATTTCTTGCACCCACTCGCCATTGCATGCCGAGTGCAACAATTACTTCTTCCATAGCACGCTGAATGTCTTTGGCCAAAGCACGTAATGGTGTTATCCATATTAATTGTAACCCATTATTTTTTAATGATAAATAATTATCAGGATGAGTATTTATGAAATCGATTATCGCGCCGATAAATACCGAAAATGTTTTTCCGCAACCGGTAGGTGCGTTTACCAACCCCGATTTATGATTTATAATATGTTCCCATGTCTCTTCCTGAAACCTAAATGGCTGAATATTTTTTGATTGAAACCATTCACAGATAATTTTGTACCCCGGGGTATTGTGTAGTGATAACTTATTTCCCATACACCTCCAACATTTTTTTGAGATCGTCCAGAGTATTTATTTCAGATGCGGGTTTATCCTGCCGCCATCTTGATATTCTTGGAAATCTTAACGCTACACCTGATTTATGGCGATTAGATGCTGCGATGCCTTCGAATGCTATTTCAAAAACAAGTTCCGGTTTAACAGTACGCACAGGACCAAACTTTTCCAATGAATTTCTTTTTACAAAGCTATCGACCTGCGCAAACTCTTTATCAGTTAATCCTGAATAAGCTTTTGTAAAAGAAACCAGTTTGTCGCCATCCTTAACTGCAAAGGTATAATCGGTGTACAAATTACTTCTTCTTCCTGCACCTTTCTGTGCGTATATCATTACGGCATCAATAGTAAGCGGGTCAATTTTCCATTTCCACCAATCTCCTCGTTTTCTTCCGACCTGGTAGGTAGAGGATTTTCTTTTCAGCATTATTCCTTCACTGTTATGGTTGCGGGAGTTTTCTCTTTGTGAGGCTAATTCTTCCCAGGAAGAAAATTGTATGGTGGGCGATAAAATCAGTTGAGGAATATTAATATCTGCGACAAGTGCAATTAGTCTTTTTCTTCTTTCTTCCATAGGCAGGAAGCGGATATCTTTTCCATCCTGTTCCAGAAGATCGTAAGCGAATATCCCTGCGGGTGCTTCGTCGAGTTGTTTTTTAGTAACATTCTTTCTTCCGATGCGTGTTTGTAAAATATTAAAGTTTAATACTTTATTGTTTTTTACAGGGAGTATTTCCCCGTCTATTACAGTACCGTCTGGTAATTTTTCTACTAGTAACTGGTATTCAGGAAATTTATCGGTGATTAGATCTTCACCTCGGCTCCAGACGAATAATAAACCATTTCTTTTAATGATTTGCCCGCGTATGCCATCCCATTTCCATTCAGCCTGCCATTCTGATGGATCACCTAATGTGTCGACATTATCCTCAATAGCATAAGCCAAATAAAATGGATAAGGTTTTGAATGATCAATTATACCGGATTCATTACTTAATAATTCTACGAATGGGGTGGTGGCGGGATCCCAGTTGCCACTTATACGATGAGCAATTACGCTTGACTCAAGATTTGCTGTTTTTGCAAGAGCGTTCACCATCATGCTCTGAGATACACCCACACGAAATGTACTTGACAATAATTTATTAAATACAAATCTTTCTTTACTGTTTAATTCTTTCCATGATTGAAGAATAAATTCTTTTTTAAATGATTCTTCAGCCTTTTCCAGTTCAATGAATTTCTCAATGTACCAGGAAAGAGACTTATCAGATTGCTGTGCATCTTTATTGTCTGGGATTAATAAAGCAATTGTTTCTGACATATCACCAACTGTATGGTAGCTTTCCTCAAATAGCCACAGAGGCAGGCCAACTAATTCTGCGCACCACTCTGCCATTTTTGATCCGCTTATAGTGCGCCGCGGGCGGCGGCCGCTAAACAACGCGATCACCCATACTTTGTCCTTGTCATCTGCTTCAGCAAAATAATTAACCAGTGCGTTTAGTTTATCTGTTGTTTTAGTGTGTGTGCCTAGTTCGTACACTAATTCTGCAAATAGACTAATGCCATTATTTTGTATGATTAATTCATTATTCATCAGTCGCCGCCTGGTTTGTTGTATTATTGGTTAATTCTGTTATTGTTTCTTCGTCTTCTGTTCCGTATTCAGTTTTTACTTCGCCTGCTTCTATTCCCGATTCGTTCAAATATCGACTGAAAGCAGATTGAAAACCGTGTGTTACAAATACTTTTTCTGCCCCTGTTGCTTTGACGGCATGTAGTAATGCTTTCCAGTCGCAATGATCACTTAATACAAATCCTGCATCTGCATTTTTTCTTCTTTGATTACCACGTACCTGCATCCATCCACTGCATATTCCTACGCTATAAGGAGAAAATCTTTTCATCCAGGGGGTTCCTTCTGCGGAGGGGGGCGCAATAATTACTGATCCTTTATATTCTTCTTTAGAAATTTCGTTGGTGATGCGCGTAATAGCAGGTAGTGTTCCTACAGGTAAAATATTGGCATTTAATAATACTTCCTGCATATTGTAAATGGCACCATGTGCGAATATTTTATTAGTTACCTCTTTTACTGCCTGTAATACACGTTGTGCTTTTCCTAAGGAGTAAGCAATTAATACTGATGTTTTACCTGTCTGCCTGTTTTTTTGAATCCAGTTTTTGATATCGGCGTATATTTCTGATTGCGGTTTCCAGTTGTATATAGGTAGTCCAAAAGTTGATTCTGTAATAAATGTGTGACATTTTATTGGTTCGTACATTCCGCTGATTCCATCATTCTCCACTTTATAATCCCCGCTTATTACCCATATTTCTCCTTTATATTCTACCTTGATTTGCGATGAGCCGATAATATGCCCTGCGGGGAAAAGTGTAATAGTAACGCCGTTGAAGTTAACGGGCTCATTCCATTTTACTGATTGATAATTATTATCACCTAATCGTAGTTGCAGTATTGGTTTTGTGAACTCGTGACAAAGATAGTTTTTGCTTCCCCACCGGGCATGGTCGCTGTGGGCGTGAGTGATTATGGCGTAATCGACAGGTTGCCACGGATCTATATAAAAGTTACCTGCAGGGCAGTATAATCCTTTGTTTGTAAAATCTATAAGAGGCATGAATTAAGTTACGAAATGTTGTGCCAGCTTAAACATCCCTCTGCATTCATTCTGTGAGGGGAGAGCCGGCTGGTTAATATACAGCAGTAACAATGCCTTCGACCTTCTTAACAAAATATATCTTTTTGTTCTCAAAGTAATCGAGGGTGTTAGTTTTGGAATCAAGAACCGGCTGGATATCGAACTCGGTAAACACATTGAAACGTCTATCAGAAAGACTGGAGCCCAGGTTTTTGCCATTTAATTGTAACAAATGAGCAAAATGATACAATGTTTCATATCCTCTGAAAAACATATCTGTGGGGCGGGAATAGAATCTTGTTTTGAACTTGTTAGTTAGTTCAGTTCCAAAAACATGAGTGGGTGAAATATAAAAAGGAGTCGAATAAAAGATTTCTAAACCTTTAAATTCCGGGGTAGAAAAATTAGTGGCATCCCACCAGGTAGGCATACCAAATAATACAGCTGGCCTGTCGGGATAAATAGAAGCAAGCTGTTGTGTAATATTATTCGCGAAATTAATATCAAGACTTGCAGCGATAACAACTGTTGAAGCATCCTTATCCAGGTGTTGTTTAATATCTTCTGCAGTAAAATTATCTTCCAGTGTTATATATTTAATTTTAAGGGGTACACCGGAGGTTGCACCGGCTATTTCTTCAAAATAGCTCAGGAGCCTTTCTTCCTGTGCACCTTTTTTCCTAAAGGCCACCGCAGGGGCCAATGCATAATTTCTCTGGATAAACTTATATATAGCCACACAATGTGTATATAGCGTAGAATTTAAAATAATAAATTCAGGAGTATTCGAGATGCCCGCATCATTAGGATAATTTGCATTGATAAACGGGATGTTATTAGCTGCGGCAAATGTTCCCAGCGATTTTGTTTCATTTCCATTTACATGCCCGATAATTAAATCGATATTATTTAATGAACCTCTTTTTATTACTTCATTAACCGAAGATTCAGCGGAGCGTGAATCATATACAAATAAATCAAGGGGCATTTTTTCTTTCTCCAAAGAGTCTGCGGCTATTGCTGCGCCTTCATAAAATTCAAGGCCTGCATTAATATATTTCGGAAATATCTTTCCCTGTTTATAAGTATTCAACTGATCAAAAGCAGAATCAAGATATAAAGGTGCGAATAATGCAATTCTTAATCTAGTGCTGTCCTGTGCAAAAGAGCACAGAAAAGAACAAACTAGCGCGAGTGTAAAGTATGCCTGTTTTGTACGCATAATATTTTGCAAGACGGTTACTCCCATTCAATCGTTGCAGGTGGTTTGCTGCTGATATCATACACCACCCGGTTAATTCCTCTTACGTTATTAATGATTTCATTCGAAATAAATGCCAGGAACTCGTAGGGGAGATGCGCCCAATCGGCGGTCATTCCATCTACTGAAGTTACTGCGCGCAGGGCTACAGTAAATTCATAAGTTCTTTCATCGCCCATTACCCCCACACTTTTAACAGGAAGCAATATCGCACCTGCCTGCCAAACCTGCCCGTATAAATTATGATCCTTTAATCCTTTAACATAATGATAATCGGCTTCCTGTAACAATGCTACTTTGTCGGGAGTTATTTCACCCAGGATTCTTATCGCCAGACCTGGTCCCGGAAAAGGGTGACGCTGCAACAAATTATCAGGAATGCCTAATTCATGACCAACTCGCCTTACTTCATCTTTAAACAAATATCTTAACGGTTCAACTAAACCCAGATGCATAATATCTGGTAGTCCGCCGACATTGTGATGCGATTTAATAGTGACCGAAGGGCCATGAACGGAAACACTTTCAATTACATCGGGATAGATAGTTCCCTGTCCCAGTAATTCAATTCCTTCTATTTTTTTTGCTTCTTCCTGGAATACTTCTATAAATAAGCGTCCTATTGTTTTGCGTTTTGCTTCCGGCTCAACTTTTCCTTTTAATTCTTTATAGAATAATTCTTTTGCGTCAACACCTTTTACATTTAATCCGATCTGTTTATATGTTTCAAGGACTTCTTCAAATTCATTTTTTCTTAAAACTCCATTATCAACAAATATTCCTGATAACTTATCACCAATTGCGCGATGGATCAGAGTGGCTGCAACAGTTGAATCCACACCACCGCTTAATGCCATAATTACTTTGCGGTTGCCAATGGTTCTTTTTAATTCAGCAATTGTATCGGTAACAAAATGTGCAGATGTCCAATCCTGTTTACATCCGCATATATTAACAAGGAAGTTTTTAATTACTTTTTTTCCTTCAATAGAATGATAAACTTCGGGATGAAACTGAACACCATATACAGGGTGGCCCGTGCCATTTGTTTTAAAAGCGGCGAAAGGAATATCATCCGTTGTGGCCAGCACTTCGAAACCGGATGGCATTTCAAGGATAGAATCGCTATGACTCATCCAAACCTGCGAAAGATCCATTACTTCATTTAGTAATACATCGTGTTTTTTGATCCGCATTAAGGCGCGGCCATATTCTCTTTTGTTGCTTTTGGCAACCGATCCGCCGTATTTTTTGGCGGTAAGCTGGGCGCCATAACAAACACCCAATACTGGAAGTTTTGCCTGCATGGCGAGAATATCAACATCCGGGGCGTTTGTTTCGTTAACCGAAAAAGGCGATCCGGATAAAATGATACCCTTTAAGGA
>CAYLVR010000227.1:0-5822 GCA_964387165.1 uncultured Chitinophagaceae bacterium
ATGGGTGATGACCAGGGCATCAGCCCCAAGCACATCGGAGGCACTCTCTGTAGATAATTCATTTCGTATGGAATCGGCAATTTTTCCGATCACGGTGAACTGAAATATCATTCCATAGATGGGGATGAGTTGTAACCATACTTTGCCCGGAGCTAGCAGCCTGTTTTCGGGACGAATATCTCGCAGTAGCCGGTCTTGCTGAATTAAAAATAAAATAGCACTAGCTAAAAACAATAAAAGCAGGACGATGCTTAAACTTATCTGTAATACTTCCATAGTTGTGGGTTTTTGGGGTGCTCTAATGTACAATTAAAATGAGATACGTTATAATAATACTATTATTAATTACCAGTGACTTCGCACAAAACTGGAACGAGTCGAGTCTGTTCTGAGCACTAGAAAATCAATCAATTATAAAGGCTGCCACTTAGTGGCCTTTATAATTTGCAAACAGATTTAAAACTCTAAAAAATTGCAGACAATGCGCTGGTTGCCTTAACCCTGATGAGCGCCGAATCCAAGCCGGATGAAAAAGACATGATGGTGAAGGTGGTGGTGAATTTAATTAATCATAAGAATTAACAAGCTTACCCTGGTAATACATTGCTCAAGTTCAGTCTACGAGCGTATTCATATTTGCTTAAAAAATATCCGGATCACAGGGAAATTAACTATATTGTATTAACGACTTATCATCGCCAACAGTGTTCTCATGACGGGTGCCTGTTACCCCACAGAAGCCCGCCTGGTAATTATCCTGCGAAATGTTTAGTAGCTACGCAAACATTTAATATAAAGAACTGATGTTACTCCTCTCACTTCTTTCCTGCTGGCTAATGAACGCCAGCGATAGCACATTGCCAGCAAAAATTGCATTATCATCCGATAACCAGGGCATCAGCACAATGTCGTGGGTAAATGGAACCTCGGAAAGAAATTATATTGACTCAGGTAAAACACTCGGTGACGTCAACATTAAATACCGGTCAAATGGTGAGGAACATGCCGCAAAAACCTCGCAGGTCCAACCTGCATTAATAAAGAACGACAAGAATAATATCGCACTCAGGTTCCAATTGCCAAACGGGGTTGTTATCACAGAGTATTTTAAAGCCTCAGGTGATAAAATATCCTGGTTAATCGATATCAAAAATAAAAGCGGGGCAGACCTTAATATTACTGATCTGTCGTTTCCCATACCTCTTGGTATGTATGACGATAAATTACCTATACATGAAAATCTAAGCTCACATAATGCCATAATAGGAGATGCTTCATTTCTGTACTGGACCCCGTACCAGGGTTTCGGAAAAATACTGGCGATGATGCCCTCACGAAATACCTCTCTTGAATTTGCAACCGGTGAATGGAATACTACAACTGAAGTATATGCGCATGCGTCGACCACTGCCGACAATAAACACGATACCTGGCGCCTTCCTCTTTCTTCTGTTATTATTAAACAAAATTCGCACAGGTCTTATGGTTTTATATTTCAACTGGTCAATGATCTGCAGGAACTGCGGGATAAAATATATACAGAAGGCGGGTTGGATGCCAGGATCGCTCCTGGTATGACGGTACCGAATGATCTTTCGACCTATTGCCTGCTGCGTGCCAATGGAAAGATCTCGGATCTTTCAGCAGAACATCCTTCCTCAACACGCATCGAATATCTAGGCCCCCGAAAAAATGGATACCGGTTATACAAATTATCATTTTCCAGACTGGGAGAAAATATAATCACCGTAACCTATAATGGAAAGCGGAAAGCATATCTGAATTTCTTCTCTACAGAACCATTGGATGTATTGATAAAAAAACGATCGCATTTTATTGTTGCAAAACAACAGCACAGGGATACTTCGAAATGGTATAACGGCCTGTACAGCATCTGGGATATGGAACAGCAAAAATTACTTTCACCGGATGACAAAGGTCCGCTCCCTGATTTTGTGGTCGGTGGTTCCGATGATCCTTCTAATTGTAAGCCACTGTTGGTAGCAGAAAAAAATGTAGTATATCCTGATCGTGAAGAAATAGCATCTCTTGAATATTACCAGGAAAATTTTGTATGGGGAAAATTGCAAAGAACAGATGAAGAATATCCTTATCCTTATGGAATCTACGGAAGCGAAAACTGGTTTGAAAACCGCTCGGGAAAAGTGGCTGGATATAATTCAGGAGGATGGGGTAAAGAAAGACTGTGGCGCACCTTCGATTATGTAACGCATATCGCCATCTATTTCAACCTGTTTAAAATTGCACGTGATAACCCGGGCATAACAACTTACCTGGACGCTAACGGTTATCTTGAACGTGCCTATCGAACGGCAATGGCATTTTTTATTGTTCCGTATAATATTGAAATGGGACCAAAGTGGTCATTTCACGGCTGGACCGACTGGGCATACAAACAGAGTAATTTTCATGAACGGTATATTATGGAATTAATTACCGCACTGAAAAAAAATAAAGAATATGAAAAAGCGGATCTGCTGAGAAGAGAATGGGAAAAAAAAGTGAAATATTTTATTTACGACGATCCATGGCCATTCGCTTCCGAGTTTGAGATCGACAGGACCGCTTTTGAATCATCTTATTATGTAGCAGAATATGCAAAAGAAAATTTATTGCAACCGCAGGAACAACTCTGGTACGATAAAAATAAAAAGAAATGGTACTCTCATCTTTCACTCAGCGACTCTGCAACAAATTCGTTAATGCAGCGGCAGCTACTTGCTAACCTGGCAATAAGAGGAACCATCGAGCCTGCATTTAATTTATTGGGCTCTGCATGGGCAGGTACAAATTATGGACTCGATTACATGTCACAGATGGGCGGCGTGGCCATTATTGATTATGCATTGAAATTTGCTCCTGAACCTGCAGAATATATTAACATAGGATACAATTCCCTGCTCAGTTCGTGGGCGCTTATGAATACAGGTGATGAAAAGAGCGGCTTCGGATACTGGTATCCGAATAAAAAAAATGATGGCGCGATAGGGTGGGTATTTTCGCCACGACAAAAAACCAAAACCTATTTCAATAATATTCCCGCTAAACGTTGGGTGTGGCAGTATGACGGAGAGATCGATCATGGAATTGTAGGCGCCATTCACGGCAGTAGTGCAATCGTTATTGATGACCCTCTTTTTGGGAGAATTGGTTACGGTTGTGAACTCCTTGAAACAACAAATGCTGATGTAGCCATTATTCCAAAAGATGGTGTACGCAGGTGCGTTCATTTCTATACCGGCCAGCACCGGATATCAGTTGAATTGCTCTCAGATGGTTTTGCAAAAGATACCAGGGTGATATTATCGGCCGATGCGCACCGGTTGAGTTTTAATATCGAAAACAGGCACGATAAGCCACATGATTGCCGGTTCACAGTCAAAAATATAGATGCTGGTCAATACCAGGTATTCCGCGATGAAGAGGTTATGTCAACCGTCACTGTAACAGGCGATCAAAGAGTTGCGGAAATAAAACTCCCTGTGAATTCCTCGATCCACCGGGTGAGTATTGTAAAACAGTAACTACTTAATAACTAATATCATATAGGCGAAATTGCTCGGTAAAAAAATAAAAGATAAAAATGTCTTTTATTTGGAAAAGGTGCTTTATTTTTGCTTTGTAAAAGCAATGAATGTTTTCAAAAACCTGTGAGTATTCTATTCGTGCTATGATCTTCGTAGCGCAGAAATCAAAAGACGGTAATAAAGTTGGTATCAAAGAGATAGCCCGGGGGATCGATTCTCCCGAACATTTTATTGCGAAGATATTGCAGGAGTTAAGCAGGAAAGGATTATTGCAATCCCTGAAAGGCCCCAACGGAGGCTTTTACCTGGATAGAAATGCATTCGAACACACGCTGGCGGATATAGTAAGAATGGTTGATGGCGATAAGCTTTTTACCGGTTGTGGTTTAGGATTAAAGGAGTGTTCGGAGCTTCATCCCTGCCCAATACATCACGAATTCAAATCCCTAAGAAAAGGTATTCAGTCTATGTTAGAGAAAGCAAAGCTGGCTGAGTTTACAGACGAGCTGGAAAAAAGCCTGACCTTCCTCAAACATTAACGTTTTTTGAGTAAATAAAAGATAAAAAGGTATTAATATCTATTGTATGAAATTAAGTATGTTTTTGAAGCGAGTTTCACTTTTCTTACTCGTTTTGCTTAAAATATCCCCTGTGTCGGCTCAAACGCTGCCGTCTGCTTTTTCTTTCGATTTCAGAGGGACTTTGACATGGGCACTATGTGTATTTGTGGGCATGCTCCTTTTTGCTGCAATTATGTTGAAACAAAAGGTAAATAATTTAAGAAACAACCATAAAAAAAGGACTGAGGAAGAACAGATACGGGAACTGAAAGAACACACTTTTAACCTTAATAGTACCCAGATCGGCAAGTTGATAAACTCCAGGATACATAAAGTTGGGGCAATAATATTCTTCTTGTTCCTCACAGCGGTATTTGCACTATTACCAGGAGGGAACCTGCTGGCACAGGAAACAGGCAACCCCAACGAAAATTCCCTTCTGAGCGAAACAGGCATACTTATTACCATCGTCCTGTTGCTGATACCCATAATAGCAGGAGTGGTCCTATTAACCGTGAAAGTGATCAATGCTCTAAACCAGACGAAAAACCGGCAGAATCTGGAGGAAGCTGAAAAGCTGGCGGCCTACCTCCGTTCTCTGCCCGAAGAAGAAATAAATACCAAACTGAAAAAACGTAAGGCCGCCCTGGATTACAGTCTTAGCCACCAGGAATTATCCGGCACACAGCCTGCAGAAGATGAAAAGGGGCTGCTCCAGATCAACAATACGAAAGGGTTTCGTATTGTTGCCCCTAAAAAGAAGGCCCTTCAACGCCCTGGTATAGATCCGGAACTATCGCGCCTGATTATCTGGTATCTGGGATGCGCCACTTTCTGGCTCCTATTTGGTACAACGATTGGAGAGTATTTAGGGATAAAATTCGTAGCTCCGGATGTGGACCATGTAAGCTGGTTGAGTTTCGGACGCCTGCGCCCGGTGCACACAAACGCTGTATTCTGGGGTTGGGCATCGCTAGGTATGCTGGGATTGGGTTATTACGTGGTTCCCCGCGTTAGTAATACGAAGCTGGCCAATATAAAATATGGCTGGTATGCACTCTGGCTCATCAATGCATCCGTTGTTTTAGGCACCGTTTTCCTGATGGCTGGTATCAATAACGGGGGAGGGGAGTACCGTGAATATATATGGCCGGTAATGGCGCTATTCGCTACAGGTATTATCCTTACTCTTATCAACTTTTTACAAACGATTGCCCGGCGCACTACAAGAGAGATCTATATTTCCAACTGGTACATTGTTGCAGCCATCATTTTCGCTATCGTCATTACGGTAGTGGCCTATGTTCCTTACTGGCAGAACGGCCTGGGTGAAACCATTATACAAGGTTATTATATGCACCAGGGGGTTGGTATGTGGTTCATGCTTTTTACGCTGGGGCTGGTCTATTACCTCCTGCCACAGCAACTTAATAAACCCATTTATTCGTACAGCCTGGGTATCCTTGCCTTCTGGACGCAGATATTATTTTATACGCTGATTGGCACGCATCACTTTGTGTTCAGTTCTATTCCCTGGTGGCTCCAAACCGTAGCTATTGTTGGCAGTGCAGGTATGGCCATACCTGTTATTGCAGGCACCACCAATTTTATCATGACCTTTAAAGGCGCCTGGTATAAGATCAAAGACAGCTATACCCTTCCTTTTTTCCTGGTCGGTATCATCTTTTATTTTACCGGCTCAATGCAGGGAACG
>CAYLVR010000228.1:0-5791 GCA_964387165.1 uncultured Chitinophagaceae bacterium
ATTGCTACTCATCTGCCTGTTTTTGTTCACCTGCTTTTCATCCTATTTATTTACCTGGGACGAGGACCAGAGTGCAGTGAAAAGCGTATCTGTTTTTTTCCCTGATAAAGAAACGAAGATCGCCAATGTACTTGGAGCATTTGGCGCCTGGACATCTCACCAGTTTTTTTATAACGGGTTTGGCATTGCATCCTATCTGTTTTGTATATTATTCTTTGTATTAGGTATTAATTTCCTGACAGGCAAACGGTTATTTTCTTTCAGCCGCAATCTTCGGTATGTAATAGCCGGTATTGTTTATTTCAGCGTATTGTTTGCGTTTATATTCAGCAGCAATGCTTTTCCCTGGGGTGGGGCGGCAGGCAACATGGCTGCTGCATGGTTGCGTAATGCATTGGGCTGGTTCGGCGCCACCGCCTTGCTAGCTGTTGCGGGACTTGCTTATTTTATCTGGAGATTTAACCCCGTATTTACCCTGCCTAAACTTAAATCTGCGCCTGCATCTGGTATCGAATTAAATGAAGAAGTAGCAGAAGAGATTGAAGAACCAAAACGAAAAAACAGGTTAAAAAAGAGTATTGAAAAGATACTCGATGAAGAGCCGGGGACCACTGTAATTGCAGAGGAATCGCCGCTCGAACTTTTAGTAAAAGAGGAAATTCCCGAGCCAATAATTGAAGAACCGGTAATAGTTATTCCTGAGAAGAAATCGAAATCAAATATCCCAATACCTGAACTGGTAATAAATGAAGTTCCCGAAGAAACAGCAGATGATGCAGAAGAAAAGCCAATCGAACTGGCTCCTTACGAACCCACACTTGATTTAAGTAATTACAAACATCCGTCGCTGGAATTGCTGGATGTTCATGGCAATGAAAAAATTATCCAGGATGCTGGTGAGCTGGAAGCTAATAAAAACCAGATCATTAATACACTGAAGAATTATGATATTCATATTCAGAAGATAAGCGCCACCGTTGGTCCTACGGTTACCTTATATGAAATAGTTCCTGCTGCCGGTGTTCGTATTTCAAGGATCAAGAACCTGGAGGATGATATTGCATTGAGCCTCGCTGCATTGGGTATTCGTATTATTGCACCGATACCTGGTAAAGGAACAATAGGCATTGAGGTGCCGAATGTGAAAAAAACAATTGTGAGTATACGCACCATGCTGGCGTCGGAAAAGTTTCAGCATAATAATTACAGCCTGCCAATTGCAATAGGTAAGAAGATTGATAATGAGAATTTTATTGTTGACCTCGCTACTATGCCGCATTTATTAATGGCGGGCGCTACCGGGCAGGGTAAATCGGTTGGATTGAATGCTATCCTTGTTTCTCTTCTTTATAGAAAACATCCTTCGCAGTTAAAACTGGTATTGGTTGACCCGAAAAAAGTAGAGCTTAGTTTATACCGCACCATTGAAAAACATTTCCTTGCCAAACTTCCAGGTGAGGAGGAGGCGATAATTACGGATACCAAAAAAGTAATTAATACACTGAATGCATTGTGTATTGAAATGGATAACCGGTACGATTTGCTGAAAGAAGCAGGTGCAAGAAATATTAAAGAGTACAACGAGAAATTTATAAAAAGAAGGCTGAATCCGCAGAAGGGTCACCAGTTCCTGCCTTTTATAGTGCTGGTAATAGATGAGTTTGCAGATCTTATAATGACTGCAGGCAAGGAGGTGGAAATGCCAATCGCGCGTTTGGCACAGTTGGCTCGTGCAGTGGGGATGCATTTGATCATTGCTACACAAAGACCTTCAGTAAATATTATTACGGGTACCATTAAGGCAAATTTCCCTGCGCGTATTGCGTTTAAGGTTTCTTCTAAAATTGACTCAAGAACGATTCTGGATACCGGGGGGGCGGAGCAATTGATAGGAAAAGGGGATATGCTGGTTTCCTATAATGGGGAAATTACCCGTTTACAATGCGCATTCGTTGATACACCGGAGGTGGACAATGTGTGCGACTTTATCGGTGAACAACAGGGGTATCCGCAGGCTTTTTTATTGCCTGAATACATCGATGAGAAGGATATGGATGCAAAAGATTTTAGTTTACTGGAACGCGATCCTTTATTTGAAGAGGCCGCCAGGCTGATTGTTAATAACCAGGTAGGGTCAACATCTCTTATCCAACGCAGGATGAAGCTGGGTTATAACAGGGCTGGAAGACTTATGGATCAACTTGAAGCTGCCGGAGTTGTTGGCACAAATCAGGGTAGTAAGGCAAGAGACGTGTTAATTAAGACTGAGGCAGAGTTGGATCAGCATTTGCTGACGTTAGGGTAACCCCCCTATAGTCGGCTTTTATGCGTACCGGCTGAATACAATTTTAGCGGGTTTCTTTTCCCCCTTTGAAAAAGGGGGAAGTTTCGCCGAAGGCGAAACGGGGGATTTAACTTTTTATAGTGCAAACCATTCCTACGTAAAAGGAGTCTAATTGCCATATATTTGCCGGCACAAAAAAGGCCTTGATTTATAAACTTTAATAATGAAAAGATTTTACCTGGTAGCAGTATTAGCGGTAGCATACATTTCAACGTTCGGGCAGGGGAGTGATCCTGAGGCTAAAAAGGTTCTTGATGAAGTAAGCAGTAGGTTTAAAACATTTAAAGCAGTTCAATCTAACTTTACTTTACAGATAGAAGATGCTAAAGGAAAAGTGCAGGGCACGAAAAAAGGCGTTGTATTCATGAAAGGTGATAAATATCGCATCACTATTAACGGCCAGGAAATATTCAGCGATGGCAAAAACATCTGGACATATGATGAGGGTGCAAACGAAGTAACTATTACATCAATTGATCCATCAGGATCGGGCATCACTCCGCAAAAATTATTTACTACCTTCTATGATAAAGATTTCCTGTATAAATTAAATGGAGAAAAAAAAGCAGGCAACAAAACATTACAGGAAGTTGAGCTGACCCCGGTAGATAAAACAAAAGCATTTCATAAAGTGTACCTGCTGGTTGATAAAGCCACGAAAACAATATATTCAACAAGAATATTAGAGAAGAATGGTAATAAATATATTTATACTGTAAACAGCCTGAATGGTAAAGCAGTAGTAGCAGATAATACTTTTGTATTTAATAAAAGTGATTACCCTGGGATAGAGGAGGTTGATTTAAGATAACTCCCCATTGTAAAAGAAGGAGGTTTTGCTGTGCGCAGACTCTACCCATTGCCCCACCTGTACGATTTAATATCAAATCCTGCAATATCAAGTGCCCGGTCAACCACTGTTAATGCAACTTCTTCAATTGTTGCAGGTTTACTGTAAAACGACGGAGTAGCAGGGCAGATAATTCCTCCGGCTATTGTTAGCGTCTCCATATTTTTAATATGAATTAAATTATATGGCGTTTCGCGCACCACACATATTAATTTCCTTCTTTCTTTCAATATAACATCGGCTGCCCGGGTAATTAAATCAGATGAAATACCTGTGGCAATTCTACCTAATGTTCCCATTGAGCATGGAACAATGATCATGGTGTTGTATTGTCCTGAGCCCGAAGCAAATGGTGCAGAAAAATCCTGTGGACCGTAATAATTAATATCATATTTATCATATGATTTATCGCCTATTTCTGTTTTCCACACTTCTTTGGCATTGCCCGTCATCACAACAGACAATTCTTTCCATTGCGATTGAATGACAAGCAGCTTTTCAATCATCAGTTTAGCGTATATCGACCCGCTGGCACCAGTAACCGCAATTATTATTTTCTGCATTTCTTTAACAATTCATTAATTACCAGGCGTATAGTTGATTAAAGTCAATAATTTAATTAAAAACCGATTAAAAAAACATTTAAGCAACCGATGCCACACCATTATCATCTTATCTTTGGTTTTTCATAGGATAAGGTTTAATGGTTAATGGTATTTGATTAGAGCAAAGCCCCTGTTTCAGGGGCTTTCTTGTTCAGTTGATCAGGCATTTGCCATATCTGGTATTGCTTCTGCTTTATACTCTCCTGCGTCGAGCTTTTTCTTTGTTTCTGAAAATGCATCGAGCGTTTTTTTAATATCGTCATCAGTATGTACAGCGGTAGGGATTAAACGATAAATTATATGCCCCTTAGGTATTACGGGGTAAACAACTATCGAACAGAAGATGCGATAATTTTCGCGGATATCCATCACCATCGCTGTTGCTTCTTCAACGCCGCCTTTCATATAAACCGGGGTAACAACAGAATCTGTTTTACCAATATCAAAACCTCTTTCTTTTAGCCCATTCTGAAGTTTTAATGCATTTTCCCATAGCTTATTTTTTAGCTGGGGTTTTGTGCGTAATAATTCAAGTCTTTTTAAATTCCCAATTACCAGCGACATTGGTAAACTTTTTGCGAATATCTGGCTTCGGATATTATATCTTATATAATCAATAATTTTTTTATCGCCTGCAATAAATGCCCCGATGCTGGCCATTGATTTAGCAAAGGTTGAAAAATATAAATCTATTTTATCCTGTACGCCCTGTTCTTCCCCCGCTCCAGCGCCTGTTTTGCCAAGTGTGCCAAACCCGTGTGCATCATCAACCAATAACCTGAAAGAATATTTATTTTTCAGTGCAGCGATTTCTTTTAATTTTCCCTGGTCGCCGGCCATACCGAATACCCCTTCAGTAATTACTAAAATTCCACCTGAATTTTGTTTTTCAATTAATGTACTGGCACGCTGTAATTGTTTCTCAAGATCCTCAATATCATTGTGTTTATATACGTACCTGTGACCAGGATGTAATCTTAATCCATCAATAATACAGGCATGACTTTCAGCATCATATACAATTACGTCGTGCCTTCCACATATTACATCAATCAGGCTCACCATCCCCTGGTAACCAAAATTTACCAGTATTGCATCTTCTTTACTTACAAATGCGGCAAGCTCAGCTTCCAGTTGTTCGTGGAAGTCACTGTTACCGCTCATCATACGGGCTCCCATGGGTAATGCGAGGCCAAACTCTTTTGCTGCGTCAGCATCTGCCTTTCTTACTTCCGGGTGATTAGCAAGGCCCAGGTAGTTATTGAGGCTCCATACTATCATTTCTTTTCCACGGAACTTCATTTGACTGCTAATGTCTCCTTCCAGTTTAGGGAAAGCAAAATAACCGTGTGCCCTTTCTCTGTGTTGTCCGATAGGGCCATAATTTTTCAGAAGCCTTTCGAATATATCTGCCATATAGTATTGAAATTTTTAATGGGGCAAAGTTAAACATTAAAAAATTGTAATCAGATGCTTTTGGCCTCTTGTAGTGACTCATTTTGAGGAAAGTATCCAATTATGTAATGTATTACTGTATGGATGATTCCATGCCGATTGCACACCGATAGCACACCGATTCCAGATTGATGATTGATAGGTGAATGACTGGTGCCAGACTGATGATTGATTGATGACCAACCGATGAATGACCGATGAATGACTGATGAACGACCGATGATTCCAATGCCTGGCCCCTTAAGCCGGATATTTGTGTAAAGAAGCCTAGTTTTGCGCACAGTTATCCGGCTCCTGGTCGAAACACCTGGGTCAGAGCCTTCTGACGTAAGTGTGCCTGCAAGGCTAACTCGTGGCGTGATTCAACTTATTATAATCTAAATAATATTATACTGATGAGGATTCTATTTTTACTTATTTTCCTAACAAACACATGCTTTGCTCAAACTCCCAAACCATCCAATGCAGTTCAGCGTCCGAAACTTGTGGTAGGACTGGTGGTCGACCAGATGAGGTGGGACTTTCTATATCGTTATT
>CAYLVR010000229.1:0-5730 GCA_964387165.1 uncultured Chitinophagaceae bacterium
TAGCAGACTAATGTTAAATAAAAATACTGACTCCGAAGGAGCAAAATGTTAGCAGGATATGTTGAATAAAAAACCGCCCCAGGTGGGGCGGCATGTTTTTATTTTACAGTTCGCTCTTAAGGAGCGAGGTCAATTACTAATATTCGTGTTACCAGGATGTAGCAGCAACGCTATCTTAACCTAAGTATGCTTTCAAAGCATTGCTGTAGCGCGCTTTTTGTAAACGCTTGATCGCTCTTTCCTTAATCTGCCGGATACGTTCCTTGGTAAGATCGTATTTCTGGCCGATCTGTTCAATCGTTACGCCATTTTCTCCGTCAAGACCAAAGTAAGCATTAACGATCTCGGCCTCGCGTGGGCTTAGTGATTTCAGCACGCGACGAATTTCATTTCGCAATGAATCTTTCATCACATCATCATCTGTATCAGCGCCACCTTCCAAAAGGTCGCCCATAGCTACATCTTCTGCTTCGTGCACAGGTGCGTCGAGAGATGTATGGCGGGTGTTACTTTGGAAGATATTATTGATCTCCGTTTCACTCATTTCAAGGAGTTCAGCCAGTTCTTCTGTGCTTGGTTCCCTTTCATGTTCCTGCTCAAAAGCCATATAGGCCTTATTAGCTTTGTTATATGTGCCAATTTTGTTTTGAGGCAAGCGGACTAATCTACCCTGCTCTGCCAACGCCTGTAAAATGGACTGGCGAATCCACCACACTGCGTATGAAATGAATTTAAACCCTTTGGTTTCATCGAAACGCTGGGCGGCTTTTATCAACCCGAGGTTACCCTCGTTGATCAGATCGCTAAGCGAAAGGCCCTGGTGCTGGTACTGTTTAGCAACAGATACCACGAAACGTAAGTTAGCCTGCACCAGTTTGTCTAATGCCCTTTGATCACCCATCTTGATCCGCTGAGCAAGCACGGTCTCTTCTTCAGGGGTAATCATCGAAATCTTCGAAATCTCCTGTAAATACTTTTCTACTGCCTGCGAATCCCTGTTCGTAATCTGTGTAGCAATCTTGAGCTGTCTCATATCTTATCTTAAAATATAAATGTGACTAATCCATTCGATCAGGGTACGGGCATCAACAATAAATAGTCGTAAAAAGTCCTTAAAACGTTGCAAAAAGGGTGATTGCAAAGCAGTTCCGACGAACTGAGACAAAAGTAATACGCGTTATTGAGACTTCATAGCTTTTTACAAAGAAAGTATGAAGATTCATTAAAACATATTGTTAAAAGATCCCGGTTACCAGAGAATTTCTCCCGTCGGTGCGGGCAGAAACGCGCTAAATTAATATAATACTGAGCCGTTTTTAGTAGTAAGTAATAACTCTTTTTTTGCTGAAACCTCCACCCGGCCTACAATCTGTGCTTTTATTCCAAAGTTTTCCGCGGTTTTGACCATTTTCTCCGCAGCGTTTGCAGAAGTAAAAATTTCAAGGCGATGGCCCATATTAAATACCTGGTACATCTCGCGATCATCAGAACCTGAAGCTTTTTGCAATAGGTTAAACACTTCAGGCACTTCAAAAAGATTGTCTTTTACGACCCTGAACGTTCCTGGCAGGTATTTAAGACATTTGGTTTGCCCCCCGCCACTGCAGTGAATTATTCCATGAACATCTGCGAACTGAGACTTAAGGATTTGTTGAAGTAAAGGCGCAGAAGTACGTGTAGGAGATAATAATAAAGAACCTACTTCTTTTTTTTCACCTGTTTCGATCGTCACTATATCCGTCAGTTTATTAGGGCCGATATATATTACGTCCTTATTCAATCCTGTATCATAGGATTCGGGAAAATTTTCACTGTAGAACTTACTAAGCGCATCATGCCTGGCACTTGTCAGCCCATTGCTTCCAATCCCGCTATTATAGTTTACATCATAAGAACAGGTTCCTGATCCTGCGAAACCAACAATCACATCACCTGCTTTTATCCCTTCGTTTGTTATCAGCCTGTTTTTGGGCCACCTGGCGGTCATCGTTCCATTTACCGCAATCGTTCTTACCACATCGCCCACATCAGCAGTTTCACCGCCCAGGTAATGAATATTAACGCCGTATTTCCGGATATCATCAAAAAACTCCTGGGTAGCCTCAATAATAGTAGTGAGCACTTCGCCCGGGATCAGCCTTTTATTCCTGTCAATGGTCGAAGAAAAAAGAATATTATCGGTAATACCCGTACATAAAAGGTCGTCGAGGTTCATCACAATGGCATCCTGTGCAATTCCTTTCCAAACGGAAATATCACCTGTTTCTTTCCAGTATAAATAAGCCAGGATACTTTTAGTGCCTGCACCATCGGCATGCATGACGTTCACCCACTTGTCATCACCGGATAAATAATCAGGATATAATTTACAGAACGCATAGGGATAAAGACCTTTATCGAGGTTTTCTGTTGCTTTATGAACATCCTCTTTCTGGGCCGAAACTCCTCTTTGCGTATAGAGACTCATGAATGGTTTTAATTTTGTGCGCAAAGATAGGATTATCTTTGAGGCTATATATGATGGTTCATAAGGATATTGAACACTTACCAGGGTTTAAAAATGCGGTAATAACAATTGGCACTTTTGACGGAGTGCATAACGGTCACCAGGAAATAATTTCTTGTTTAAAGTCAGAGGCTGCACTTGCCGGCGGTGAAACGGTCATCATTACCTTCCACCCACATCCACGCAAAATAGTTTACCATGAAACTCAAAAAGTAGAATTGATCAATACTATTGAAGAAAGGATCGAACTGCTTTCAGCTAAAGGAATAGACCATCTCGTTATAGTGCCTTTTACCCAACAATTTTCAGCATTACAGCCCGGTCAGTATGTTGAACAATTCCTCAAAGCAAAATTCAATCCTGCGATAGTAATAATAGGATACGATCATAAGTTTGGTAAGGACCGTAAAGGAGATTATGTGTTGCTCGAAGAGTACGCCCGTAAAGGTTTTTTTAAATTGAAAGAAATACCGCAACATCTGATCAACAACAGCAGCGTGAGCTCCACTATTATCAGGGATTCTTTAAAAAACGGGGATATTAGAAGAGCAAACGAATTACTGGGTTATGATTTCTTTTTTGAAGGAAAAGTGGTGAAGGGCGACCAGCGCGGAAGAACGATCGGTTTTCCAACCGCCAACCTTGAACTCACCAGCAATGAAAAGATTGTTCCCGTAAACGGCGTATATGTGGTGGAGCTTAAAATAACAGGTACAGACAACCGCACCTACCAGGGGATGATGAATATCGGCATTCGCCCGACAGTTGACGGATCAAAACGCACCATCGAAATAAATATATTCGATTTCAATGAGGACATTTATGGAAGAACAGTTGTTGTTAAGGTAAAAAAACATCTCCGTTCAGAGCAGAAATTCAGTGGTATTGATGAATTAAAAAAACAATTGGAAAAGGACCGGCAGGAATCAATTCATTATTTTAACAACTAACTCCTTCATCAATGCACCATCAGGGGTGCCGCTATCTCCTATTCCCACGCTTCTTAAATTATAATGATGCAATAAAAGCAATGCGTTCTGCACACCCTCAATTCCATAATTACGGGCAGCAAGCATATAGTCCTTAACAAAATAAGGATTAACACCTATGGTTAGCGCCACTGCTTTTTCATCAGCATTATTTTGCCCGAATATCATATAGGTTTTACTGAAAAGATTATAGAGAGTGGGTAACACCAGCTGGATCGGGGCTGCTTTCGGATTAGCGCCGAAATAGTTCACGATCTTCATGGCTTTAACAATATCTTTTTTGGCCAATGCATTCTGCAGCTCAAAAGGGTTGTATTCTTTACTTACACCCACATATTTTTCAATGTCATCTTCGGATATACTTTTACGTGTTCCGATATTTACAAGTAGTTTATCAATTTCATTATCAATACGGCTCAGGTCATTACCGATATGATCAACCAGCAGCAGTACTGCCTTCGGATTGATGGCAAACCCTTTCGAACGAACAAGTTCGGTTGTCCATTCAGGTAATTGATTTTCGTACAGCTTTTTCGTGGAAAGCATTTCCCCCTTTTCTTTCAGCAGTTTTGCCAGCCTGCTTCTTCCATCTACTTTCTTATCCTTGTAAGAAACAACGAAAATGGTAGAAGCCAGCGGTTTCTCTATATATCCTTCTAATTTGTTAATATCCTTCATCTGCTGCCCCTCCTTCAGCAGCACTACCTGCTTTTCAGCAAACATGGGGTAACGCATACAGGCATTTACCACATCTGCCCAGGAGGCATCCTTACCATAAAATATGGACAAATTAAATGCTGCTTCCGACTCGTTCAGAATATTGTTTTCAGCATATCGGACCACTTTATCAATAAAGTACTCCTCCTCTCCTTCAAGCCAGTAGATAGGCTTATATAGTTTGTTTTTCCAGTCTTTTAAGATCTTTTCGGCCGACATTTAACAAAGTTATTTTTTTAATTCTTAATAACTACACTAACAATTATTTAGATTAGTTTTGCATATTCCCTTAACCATTGTTACAGTCGATTGGCACGGTTTTGGTCAAACCTTATGCCGAAGCTGTATTAAACCAGTTTTAAAATTAAATACACATTTATGAGCACAAGCAATTATCCATCGGCTACCCCCCAAAGCCAACCACCTCGCAGAGATTCGAAGAATCTTATCATAGGTCTTCTTGCGGTGGGTATTCTTGGCACATGGGGCTATTTTCTCTGGGATAAAAATAATAACGATCAGAAAATGACTGAGCTGCAGGCTCATTATGTTTCTGTTGATTCTTCAAAAAATGAATTACAGAGAAGCTTTGACGCCTCTCTTTCACGCCTTGATTCATTAACCGGATATAACAATGAAATCGAAGGAAAACTTACTGAAAGCAATTCAGAAATATCAAAACTGAAAGGCCAGATCAGCAGTATCCTCAGAAAACAAAAACTCACCGCAGCAGAAAAAGCAAAAGCTGAACAACTGATTGCTGATTTAAATGATAAAATCGGAAACCTGGAACAGGAAGTTGCCAGGCTAACCCTGGAGAACCAAACGCTGACCACCGAAAAAGCAGCAGTTACTGTGGAGAGAGATAATTTCCGTTCACAGAAAGACACGCTTGAAGTAATGAAAAGGGGGCTTGAAGATAAGGTAAGTATAGCCTCTACTTTAAATGCCTCTGGTATTACCATTACCCCGGTCGACGAAAGGAACAGTGGTAAGGAAAAGGTTACCAGTAAAGCCAAAAGAGTAGATAAACTGGTTATTGCTTTCGATGTTGACAACAGGATCGCACAGACTGGATCCACTGAAATTTATGTTTCAATTATCGGACCTGATGGAAAACCTGTAAATGTAGAATCGCTTGGGTCAGGCACATTTACAACACGTGAAGAAGGCGAAAAGCCATTTACAGCTAAAGTGCCCGTTGATATCGAATCAGGTAAAAAGAAACATGTTGAATTTGCCTGGAAACAAAATGAAGATTTCAAAAAAGGTAATTATAAGATATCCATTTATCACAACGGTTTCAAAATCGGTGAAGGTGTAAGAGAATTAAAAAAAGGCGGACTTTTTGGTTAGTAGCTACTGTTCTCTTTTTTACAAAGCCGGGAGTGAAATTTTCACTTCCGGTTTTTTTTATAATAATGCCCTGATCGATGCACGACCTATGTGCACCACTCTTGAAGCACCCGGCTTACGCCCCTCGTACTGTATATTCATTTCTAAATTCCTGGATAACCG
>CAYLVR010000230.1:0-5685 GCA_964387165.1 uncultured Chitinophagaceae bacterium
GTTGTTGGTGATGAACTGGAAATATTCGTTGAAAGCGACAGCATGGGAAGTATAGAGATCAAATAAGATCCACGCTGCCTCTTATAACTTATGCTCAATACCACGATCACCCTCAGGGCTTACCACCTGATGTGCCAGGCGGGAGCCATGGCTAATATTTATGAAAGCAACAGGGCAACCTGTAAATATGTCCACTCTACTTCCCGCGGACATGAAGCTATTCAATTGGCCACCGCATTTCAATTGCTCCCCTGCGATTTTGTAAGCCCCTATTATCGCGACGAAAGCCTATTATTAGGACTCGGATTCTCTCCTTACGATCTTATGCTCCAGCTACTTGCAAAAGCTGAGGATATTTTTACAGGAGGTCGGGAATATTACGCCCACCCAAATTATAAAGGCAGCGACAAACCAGGAATAATCCACCAGAGCAGCGCCACAGGTATGCAGGTCATTCCTACTACCGGAATCGCCCAGGGTATTCAGTATTTAGAATCCACACAATCTCCCGTACTTAAAAAAGGGCCGCAGGGTGAGAACCCTGTTGTTATCTGCTCGCTGGGCGATGCAAGTGTTGCCGAAGGAGAAGTAAGTGAGGCTTTGCAGTTTGCGGCACTTAAAAAATTGCCTGTTATCTTTTTGATACAGGATAATGAATGGGGTATCAGCGTCACCTCAAATGAGGCACGTGTAATGGATGCTTACGATTATGCAGGCGGTTTTCCCGGCATTGCACGCGCCCGTATCAATGGCTATAATTTTATTGAAAGCTATAACGCTATGAAACGGGTAATCAATGATGTGCGAATAACCCGTTCACCATTTATCGTACAGGCAAAAGTGCCACTGCTGGGCCATCATACCAGCGGGGTCAGAAAAGAACTTTACCGCTCTAAACAAGATATCGATCATCATTACACAACAGATCCGGTACCATTTTTAAGAACGCAATTACTGGAAGCAGGTGTTACCGAAGCTGAATTAAAAACTATCGAACAACAGGAAGAAAATAATATAAGATATCATTTTGGCAGGGCGCTCGCTGCCCCTGAACCTGACGTATCAACTGCAGCGGATTATATATTTGCCCCAACGCCCATAACCACGGAAAAAGGCAAACGGGCCGAGGGTAGAGGAAAAATAATGATGGTGGATGCCGCATTATTCGCTATCAGGGAAATTATGGAAGACAACCCGGAAGCAATATTATTCGGACAGGATGTAGGCAGAAGACTGGGTGGTGTATTTCGTGAAGCCGCCACACTTGCAGAACAATTTGGAGACCACAGGGTGTTTAATACCGCTATCCAGGAAGCATATATAATTGGCTCCACTTCGGGACTCAGTGCGGTAGGAATTAAACCGATTGTTGAAATTCAGTTCGCAGATTATATTTATCCTGGCCTAAACCAACTGGCCTGTGAAATATCCAAATCCTGTTACCTCAGCTGTGGTAAATTCCCAATACAAACATTGATCAGGGTACCAACTGGGGCATACGGTGGTGGTGGCCCCTATCATAGTGGCTGCATTGAAACCACGCTATTAAGTATAAAAGGTATTAAGGTGATTTACCCTTCAAATGCCGCAGATATGAAAGGATTAATGAAGGCGGCGTTTTACGACCCTAATCCCGTAGTGATGCTTGAACACAAAGGATTATACTGGAGCAAGGTTCCCGGAACAGAAGATGCCCGCACAGAAGAACCGTCACGAGATTATATTATCCCATTGGGTAAAGCAAATGTTGTTTTAAAGGCCAATAAAGAACGGCAGGGCAATGGCCAGTCTTGTTGCATTATTACTTATGGAATGGGTGTTTACTGGGCTAAAGCTGCCGCACATCAGTTTAAGGGACAGGTAGAGATAATTGATCTGCGGACCCTCTATCCTCTTGATGAGGAGTTAATATATGCCACGGTTAGGGCGCATGGAAAATGCCTCGTGCTTACCGAAGAACAGCAGAATAATTCATTCGCAGAAGCTCTGGCTGGCAGAATATCCAAAGCCTGCTTTCAATGGCTGGAGGCGCCGGTTGAGGTATTGGGCGCATTGAACGTTCCTGCCATTCCCCTGAATATTCATCTTGAGCAGGCGGTACTTCCAAATAAAGAAAAAGTAAGCGCCATAATAAGTCAGTTGCTGCTATTTTAATTCTGAGAGAAGCTTTCCTCCTTTGCAAAAGGGGATATTAGCGGATTACACGTAGAATATGGTTGCAGGAGGATTGATGGTCTCAAATACTGATCAACCCCTCCCTTTTACAGGAATACACCTTTACAACTTCCTGGTTGTGAAAAAACCCGTTGACAAACCTGCACCCTACCGATGTAAATGCATTTTCATTAAGAATTCCTGAAGGTGGCATGCTGATAAAAGCCCTAGGGTCCTCCGAAAAAGAAAAGAGATATTCGAGACAGATATTAAGTGAATTACTGAACAGCGCCTGTGTTATTCTGAAATCCGCGAGATATCTTGCTGATACATCGTATATTCCATTAGATATCCTTGAATGAACCGGGTCGGTGGATGCAGGAAAAAGATCGAACTGGCAGACAGCTTTTGAATTTTGCAGGACCATAAAAGTCTGCGAATCGCCTGAGTCCAGTATGGTTTTATAGTATTTCAGCATACTTCGCTGGTAAGGAGTAACATGACCACTACTTAACAGCCGGGGTTTATTGATCCATTCGTACACTACTGAAATATCTTCCATGATCGAAAAGGGGCGCAGTTGGAGCGTATAGTTTTCTTCAGCATAATATTTTTCATAGTAAACAGGATACCTGATGAGGAACGGAATGGGTCTATACAAACCAGAAAGAGGTTTCATGTTTAGGATTGTCAACAAATTAGTTAGGGTTCATTTTTAAATATAAGGATAGAAAACAAAATAAAGTGACAAACGAAAATTTTCAGTTAAGGTTACATAGCCGGAAATCATACGAAAGTTTTTTTACAGCTACAGCGCGGAAGCGTAAAATTATTTTGCATTGTCTCCTTGATACGGGATCATTTGTTTTCAATAGGTTATTAAATGATAACGGCTCAAAAGTACTGAGTATCGAAGTAGATAAAGATATTTTTGATTCTCATATTAAGTTCGTTCCCGACAAATTAAATTTTTACAGTTCGGGGATGACCCTCCAACTCCTTGAACTGCTGGATGCTATGCAGAATAAGAATAACCCACATGAAATAGAGATCATGGGCCTTGCCCTCTTCAGTACAGCGATGAATATTTCATATAGAAAAAAGGCCATGCAACCGGTTAATTTTAAAGAAGCACAGCTTGTTTATAACACAGTGCAACTTTGGAAAAGATCCGGGAAAAGAATAAAAAGAAGCTATAAAATGTTCATCCCTGCAGGCATCAGGGATAAGAACTTTGTAGATACCATCCATGCATTATACAATTGCTCTACAACCGAACTGATAAATCGCATAAACATGCAGAAAGCCATGACCACGTTGCTGGGCTCGCAAGATGCTATTGAGGTGATCAGTCAACAATCTGGGTACACTAAAAAGGAAAATTTTATTGCCGCTTTCCGCAATGCTTTTGGAGTTACTCCCGGTCATTTAAAAAAGCAGTTTCATTAAGCAGGCACTGATTCCTGAATTCCGTTGGTGAGCTTCCTGTCTCTCTTCTGAAAAAATCAGTGAAATAATTGGTATTAATAAACCCTATTGCTTTGGCAACGAGGTTAATCGGAATATCTTTCTGCATCAACATCTGTTTGGCTTTTTCTATCCTGGCGCTACGCTGGAAACGGATGACGGGAGAGCCGAATACTTTTTTAAACTCCGACTTTAATTTGAATTCGTTAATAAAAAACTTTTTGGTAAGGAAGGGCATGTTTACTGGTTCGTCGATATGCAATAATATCCATTCTGCAATGTCATAAATGATATCGCTATCGAAATCCGATAAGCCGGGTTCAGCTGATTTTTTCAAAGAAGGTAGGAGAATGAGTCTGAGGATAAGTTTAATATGGAGAGTGCTCCAGGTATCTGAAAAAATATCGTTGAGTAATCGCCGGTTTTCTAAAGTTAAAGGCTGCGGACGGCTGAATAGCGCTGCAGGTTCTTTTTTACCGGCTTTTTCCAGGAAAACAGCCATTGTACGGGATTGGTTCTTTAGTGGCTCCAGCCATTTAGAGGTAAAACTTATACTAAGTAGCGAGTGTTTCCCCGACTGTTTAAATTCAAATTCCTGTAGTGCGTCGGTGATATAATACACCTGGAAATATTCTTCCGGTAACAGTTGATTCTTCATACCAGGGTAATGAAGCTGCATCGCCCCTTTCCGCGCATAATGCAGAAAAAAACGGTTGGATTCCTTTTTGAGAAGGAATCGGCCCGTAACCGGCTTATCAAATATGTGATGGTAAATCATCGCCCCAGTAATTTACAATCTATATAATTGATTTGTAAATCCTTTATAAATAATGCCCGGATAATGCCACGCTAACCCTGCTACCTATACGAAAAGAAGAGTCATTGTAATTGCAAATGATCGAATATCCTCTGACGTCGATCTTTGCCTGCCAGTATGCGCCCATAAAAGAAAGGCTTTTAATAATACCATTCATTGACCCCCTGTCTTTTGCCGAGATCGATAACATTTCGGGTCGTAAGAAACGAATGTCGTCATTGATCGGTTGCCGATGAGATTTAAAGAATGAGCGTAACGGCTCATCAACTATCGTATAATATCCAAACAAACCGGCGACATAAGCATCTGCCGGCTGGTAATAAATATGCCGGGGGGATCCTGTTTGTACAATGTTCCCGTTTTGCATGACGTGTATGATATCCGCGAAAGGCAGGATGTCTAAAGGATCATGCGAAACCAGGACAGTAGTAAGATTAAATGTTTCAGTGACCAGAGAAAGTACATTTTTCAGCGCTGTTTTTTGTGCAAGATCGAGATTTGAATAAGGTTCATCGAGTAGCAAAACCTCCGGTTGTGTGAGTAATACACGTGCGAGCGCAATACGTTGCCGTTCACCACCCGAAAGTTGGTCGGTGCGCCTTTTGAGTAAATGTGATACCTGGCAGAGGTCAAAAATTTCGTTTGCCTGCGCATCATCGAGGCGATTAGAATAATCAAAAATTTCTTCTACCCGGTAATTATTTCTGAGTTCAAAATACTGTGACAGATATGCGATCTTATCGTGTCCGGGTATCAGCTTAGTTAAAGGTCCTTCAACCTGTTGTTTTTTGAAGAAAACGACACCGTTATCAGTATCCATGAGTCCCGCAAGAATTTTTAACAAGGTACTTTTGCCGGAGCCGGTCGCCCCAACAATTGCGGTTGGGATGCCTTTTGATATGTGGATGTTAATGTTGTTGAGAGCATCCCTTTCACCGAGACGTTTACTTAGTTGTTGGCCTACTAATATATCCATCGCAGGCAAATGTACAGCGAAACAGTTCTTGCCCAGCTCTGATATGTTTTAAGCAATAATTCATGAAACACGCTTTGCCGCGGATAATAGCCAATTCCTTCTTTGTGGGTGTGCTGCTTTAGCAGGTGGCCCCATGCACTTTTTTACCCGTTATCGTGCTTGTAATAATATTATTACCTAACGCAGGTATCAAAAAACTCCTCTGTGTTTTTCACAACGCTATTGCTGGAAAATACATTCCCATAACCGTCATTTCACCTTGCTGGGAGCC
>CAYLVR010000231.1:0-226 GCA_964387165.1 uncultured Chitinophagaceae bacterium
CTGTTTTTCCAGTACTTCCGGCCACCGCACTTTTGTCCAGTTTTTTGTAATACGGGTCAATGCCTCGGGAATATTTCCTTTTGCTCCTTTAATAACGCCATGCCACCTTCCTTTTTCTTTAAACAATGCTATATCAGCCCTTTCTTCCAACTCAATGATGAACGATCCAACCTTTACTGATTTTAATCCTCCGGCCGCAAGAGCTTCTACCTGCCCACGCATATCC
>CAYLVR010000231.1:236-4114 GCA_964387165.1 uncultured Chitinophagaceae bacterium
TATCCAGCCTGATAGCTGCTATGCCAATTGCATCAAATTGAACTTCCTTATCTCCTATCAAAACCTTGTTGATTATGGGATCGCCCATTACATTATTTTTACCGGCTGCCTGAACAAATGTTCCGTCGAGTAAATGTACCTGGCCACTTGCCTGTGGCATTACAGACCTGGGGAAACCACCAATACTTCTCATGTTACCTGTAGTTTGAACAATTACCTCTTTAGCTTTTAAGGACGCAATAATCGCTTGAACCAATTGATCAGTACTTTCACATTTTTTCATTGAAGCCGGCAATGCACTATTACCATTAAAAGGTTTTCCGTCAAAACCAGTAGTCCAATCGCCTATGCTAAATAAAAGATTATCATTATTATTTGCTGCGTACCTAAAAAAATCTGCAAGTCCGCTTCGACTATATTCAGGTTTATATAATACTACGGCTTTGTATACCTGATCACCATACTGAATTTTGCCTTCACTATTTATTTTCAGCGATCCATTTTCAATCTCACTTGAAGGTATAAGGTCTGCATAATATCCTTCTTTCCATAATGCATTGGTTACATTCAGACCAACATCTGCAAAACCATTTCTGTCTGCCCAGTTGAGCGCAGAACTATGTCCGAATACGACAGCAACAGGACAATCTACAGGAGTTGCGGAAATATAGTTCAGCAGGTTAATACGGCTTTCAGCAATTAACAGGCTATCTTGCAGCAATGATTTGGTAAGGTTAGCCATATTATCAGGCCACACAGGATGATAATTTAGCCTGCCTCCTCCGAGCGCTGCAATCCAAAGATCTTTATGATACTCTTTAATTGAGCCGGTATAATACATATTGTACCACAAAGGACTGCGCATTTTTTTAGACAGGGCTGTTCTTATGCAGAATGGTACACTTTCATCAGTTTGAGCCAGGTCTCTTTTAGAAGTCCACCAACTTAAGCCATTCTTAAAAATTTCCCTTTCATCCGGATAAGGAAACCAGGTAGCATGTGTTCCCGACATTGCTTGCTTTCCAAAATATTCTTTGATAGCGTAATAATAATCTGTTTCAATTTCTGCATTCCTTTGCCAGAACAATTCCATATAGTGGTTAATAGCAGCTTTACGCTCCGCCTCTCTTCCATTTTCACCAAATGACATTAAGATCATATCTGCCAGAAGATCATGTCCAGGTCTCTTATGTGCATAAGCCTTTGCCATAAAGGAGGAGTACCACAAATCGTTCGTTTTGGGAGCAAATCTTCCCGGAAATCCCCATTCATCTTTACAGGCTCCTGCGAGGGGTGCATCATTATATTGTTGCAGTACATCTCGCTGATAAGAAAGTAGATGTGGTGCAAATACATCCGGAGTATAAAGTGTAACCGCTATAAGTATGCAGGCTGTCAATCCTTCATCCTCCTGACTACAGGCAACTGAAACCGTAATTGAATCCTTATTTCCAGACGAATAAATACCAGTCTTTTTTTCAACTACTGATCCGTAGCTGATCTGGTCTTTTTCTTTTTTATACGTATACACTCGTAATAATTCACTTTTTAACGAAACATAATCTGATCTTCCGAGAGTATAATGGTCCCCAAAGCCTGGGGACTTCACTGTTATGGAAGAAGTGCCATAGCTTTTTAACGGCACCTCCCTGAGTAACACAATTTGTTGCATTTCATCAGGGTATTTTTTTAGGAATTCCTCTCTGGCAAGCCTTAGGTCAAGGTCCATCACTACACCCATTCCCTTTTGTTTAGCATATACCGCCCCAGCCTTGATCTGATCATGAACTTTTTTATCCGTAAGTTCTCCTGGATATCGAAGACTGGTGGTTAACAGCCCGAAATCCGAATGTTTTTCATACAGATCAACAAATCGTTTAAAGCCATCGGGCTTAAACTCTTCGCTTGTCCAAAACCAACACCCGATTGAAGGCCAGGATGTTTTAATGATATTCGAATCCTGCCGTGGCAGCTCAACACTTAATATCCGAAGCTCCTGTAATGGTGCAGTTGAAGTATTTTTCGCAGAGTTACAGTCAGCAGAAGATACAAATAGAATTGCACATGCCAGATAAAAAAAAAGCCTCTTGATTGAATCTTTTTGTTTAAACATTCTGTTTTTTTTATTTCACTTGAATGGGAGGACGTACAGCCGGATCAGACTTTTCGGTTGTATGATATATTTTCATTAATTCCTTAAATCCTTCTATACACTGCTCATTCGGTGATCCGCCATTCGCTTTAAGTTCTGCGTCTAGCATAGCCCTGATATAAAGTATTCTCCAACGCCAGGATACACGCACCCATTGCGGCAAGTTTTGATCCACCTTCTTAACTATCATATATGCTTCTTCCGCCCCGGGATCTGGTTGGGGTGGGGCATTTCGTGAAGGGAACCAATTGAGTGTTAATTTAATACCTTCCAGCTTTCCGGGCCACCAGCGCATGTGGTGATTTTGCTCCAACGTATTTATCACTTTCAGAATTCCATCCACTACTTCCGGGGAATATTCATAGGAGATATATTCTTTTAGTATTTGTTCTACCGTAAAGGAAGCATTCCAGTATAGCTGTGTATATACAACTTTGGTTATATCCTCGTAAATGCCTTCCGAATAAGGAAAACCGCCCGCCAACCTGCCATTAACTTTTTGCCATTGACGGCTTACATAATGAGGGAGAGGCGTTGCGCCGAATCCTCCCCAGGGAAAAGTATTGTGCATACTTATTTCAGGAAATCCTACAACGGGCAGCCCGGATATCTCTTTTCCGGGAGAGTCGCCTTCCGATAGCAGGAAATCTGTCCAGCTACCGTCTTCGGCAATCAGTTTGCTTAATGCATTCCACTCCATGCTGTCAAAAAACCATGTAGAGGTGATAATCTTTACATTCTTAAATTTATTGCGTGTCAGTGTTGAAATTGCTCTCGCGCATTTTATAAACCCGTTTGATCCCCAGGGTTGACAGTCTTCAGTAGCACACCCTCCCTGGTCGTAGGGCCATATGCAAATGTATTCAGGATGAATACCTCTGTTATTGCACCAATCAAAAAAAGCAGATTTTTCTTTTATGATATAATCTATCCCTTCCGGTTTATTAGGACAAATATCCGTTGCATAATAACCACCCCTGGATTTGCCCACCGGGGCCCGCAGGTTAACAGGACTGTTTGCATATCCTTCGTTTCCAACTAATGTAAATCCAACGTTTACACCCAGTTTTTGCGCAGTTTCCAAGAATACACCCAAACGATCCCGATATGCAACGGCTGCGGTATCTTCAAAACCGTTGAAGTGATGCATATCATACCAAACCAGCAATGAATTAACGCCCCATAGCGCTAGATCTTCAATATAACGTTGCACTTCGGATACCGGAGCATTTTGGTAATAATTATAAAAATGAGTGGCTAAGTACATGCCTCTTACCTTTTTGTCAGGTACAGTAGTACCGAACCATGTGCCAGGTTTAAATCCATCTTTAGAATATACAGAAGTTCGTAAAAACTTGCCTACACCATACAGTACCCCGCGTTCATCGTTACCTGTAATAACGATACCCTTATTTTTTGTTTTTGCAATGCGAAACCCTTCTGCGCCAATACCTTTTTTTATTACAAGTTGTACTTTCAAATCGCCGTGCGACCCAATGTTCACCGTTGCGCTGCTGCGTTCCTCGATACGATGCTTAAGAACAACGGCAATATTTTTCATCACCAAGCTTGCACCCCGGGGCAATTTAACAGATATCGTTTTCGCAAAATCACCTGATGTATCCGGCATTTTACAATTACCTGTTGTCGGCGATAATACCATTAAAACTAATGCCAGGATTGAAATATTGAATCTGAACATTTTCTTCAAATTTTTTCGCGGGGA
>CAYLVR010000231.1:4124-5636 GCA_964387165.1 uncultured Chitinophagaceae bacterium
GATTATCTCGGGATCGGAAATATCCAATTTTATCAGATTTTGTTTTCTTATTGATCGTACCAAAAAGAAATTTCGCTTAAATGGCTAAATGCAGTTTCTGAAGCTGTTTTAACAACCCGTATTCTTATATATCTTACAACAGGCGGATTACCTACAATATTTGTGGTTACTCCCGCAACACCGTCATCTGTTCTTTTCACTTCTGTCAATAAGGTCCATCCTTTTAAAATAGATTCATCCTTCCATTCCGGGTCGGTGGCTGGTAATAAAGTGGCCGAACCTGTGGTATCTTCAATACCCCAAACTTCCAGTTCGACCGGGTTTCCATTATCCGGGCCTGTTATATCCGGTCTGCCCCATTCTTCAAATCGTGATAATTTCCCGTAACTTTTTCCGAGGTCTATCGTAAAAGTATGTGGAATAGAAACAGCATCCGTTTGATAAATATCAGGGTAACTGCCCACCTGTCCATCCCATATATAACTTAAAGGAGTTTCCGTTGAACCGGCAACAACATCGTTTGGAAGCAATGCTTCTTTCCACAGGCTTTTATCTACCGGCAAATTGGGAATGCTTAACGAATCAAAAACATTTACCACAAATGTGTCAATTGCGTTAGCCTGAGGTTTATAAGAAGATCTGTAATAAATCCTGGTGGGCAATTTCCAATCAGGAAGCACCAACGTATTGCTGTCCGGATCAACGTATACAGTTTTAACTTCGTCGAGAGAAGTGGTGTACCAAACCTCGGTGGTTATATTAATGGTATCGGGTATATTCCAGTTGATCATAACTTTATTGTCGGTGTAATTGATACCTGATACAGACCTGTTTAAAAGCCCTCCTGAATATTTATCACCATACACCGGTATGTTTTCTATATTGATCGGAACAGACTTATCTCCGCTTGCGTAAAAAGAATGAATCACAAAATTATAACTCCCCTCTTCAAGGTTGTTAATGTATGCTTTAACCGTATCGGAAGCCTGGGTAGTAGCAGCATCCACTAAAACAGAATCTGCTCCATAGTTCCAGTAAACAATATATTTTGATATGCCAGGGTCGGAATTGTGTATCCAGGTTAGCAAAAGCCGGTTTCTCCCCGGATCAGCCTTAATATTGGAAGCGAGTCCGGGATATACTTTTTCAGCCCCGTTTAAAAATGACCGGTAGTCCGTTGGCTTTTTCGAACACGAAAGGAATATCAAGATGATTGATAATAATATATATTCTTTGCATTTATTCAGAAATCGCATACTGGTAAAATTTTGTTGTAAAAAGGGCAGCTTTTATCGTTCAGTTCCCCAAAATCCCCCCCGGAATAGGTCTCTATTGATTGGAATCTTATATACCTGACCGGGGGAACATCCAGAGATATATTATATTCGAAACCAGCGGTGGTAAAAGCAACATCTTCCGGGGTATTGTCTCCGATAGGTCGCCCCGATGGTTTGGGAGGGTTTTCAAAATACCCTATAAATATCCAGCTTCCCACCGTCGTCCCGGGGAGCA
>CAYLVR010000232.1:0-5601 GCA_964387165.1 uncultured Chitinophagaceae bacterium
TCGCCTTTAAGGGCCTTAATGATAAGCTCTATCATGGGATTCTTTTGCTGAGGACCTTCAGGCATATGGGGGGCAAGATAATAATAATCAGTATCAGCATAAGATGTGAGAATAATAAGAGTTATATATCTCTCCTATTATTATCCATATATCTTATATTAATTCTCCGTATATCATTCATATAAATACGGAAGTTATACGGAAGATATACGGAAGATGTACGGAGAATTAAAGTAATACAAGTACAATCAAGAGATTCCCAAAAGAATGTTTTTACTACTTAGGAGAAGCATGCCTCACATAGGTATGGTCCTACTCACTTTTGGTGGGAATTATTACCAGAGTTTGATAGCGCCATTTAAACAGCATGGGCAAATCCTATCAAACGAGTCCCACCAAAAGGGAGTAGGAGCCTATAGTTTTTTAAATACTGATTGATACAAGGTATGGCCGATGATGAGGGAGAAGAAGATAGTAGAGGAGTACCTCGACCGGATGGCAGTAAGTACGTTTTTTACAGAAAATCGCTTTTCTTCTCTTAGTCTTTCACCGCTAAAAGGATAAATCCTTGAATTATTGAGATATTAAATCACCACAATTATCCGCTAAAATACAGATGGTTTTTGGTGAAAACACAGCTTGCAATTAAAAGACGCCCCGTTAATTTTATTTTATGAAAACGAGATATGCCCAATAAGTTCGACAGGATCATACAGGAAAATTTTAATGAACTAACAAAATCCCTTATCAACAGGATCATAGATGTTCAGCAGGCAGAGATCATTAAACTGCCCAGGAAAATTCAACGCACCCTGGAAAGAGAAATGGATACGCTGGTGAAAATTGTTTCTGCAGAAGGGTTTGATTGCTTGGTGAATGTGGAATGGCAAACTGACAACGACCCGAAAATGTGTATGCGAATGTTATTGTATCATGCGATATCGGCTATTGTGCATGAACTACCTGTTATAGGGATTGTTGTTTATATCGGTAAGGAGAAATTGAATATGACAACAAGTATGGAAACTGATAACCTGAAGTATAATTACAGGCTGATTGACCTTACTGAATTAAATCCGGGAATGTTCCTTCAATCTGATATTCCTGAAGAAATAATTATGGCTGTACTTGCAGGAAAAACAAAACGATATGCGAAACGGGAAATAATTAAAAAAATATTATATAAATTGCATTTAATATTACAGCACGATAGCCAGGAACTTGATCGAAGGATAGCACAGTTTGAAATAATAGGTGAATTACGGGATGTTCAGGAAATAATCATAAAAGAAGAAACCCATATGGCCATTACTTACAATATCGAAAAAGATATCCGTTATAACCAGGGATTGGAGAGAGGTGTGGAGAGGGGTATTGGAATCGCTACAACAGAAAGAAATATAGCTTTTGCTAAATATCTTCTGCAGCATACCTCTCATTCAGATATAGAAATCGCCAAATTAGTAAGTGTTAGTGTGGATTTTGTAACTAATCTTAGAAGTAAGGATAATCAATAGACTGGTTCAGGGGTGCCTACCCCGACTGTGATGTAGATTACTTGAGTATTTTATATTTTCCTTACACCTAACGTTAACGCATCACCCGGATTATCAATTAATAACCTCTCGATATCTTTTTTATTAAATCCTTTTGCATTTAAACGCGGCACCAGCTCTTTAAAAATATCTGTATATCCTCTTATTTCTCCCCCATCCTTTTCTCCGGGACGATAATAGCCGGCATCATGGCTGATTAATACTCTCTTCAACAACCCTTCATTCTTTAACCGCCAAATTGAATCTGCATAATCATCAAAATCACCCGTAATTCCGTCTAAACTAACCCAGGAACCCATTTTTGCAGCCTCAATATGAAGAGATTTATCTTTCTCGACCTGTGCATGCACCCACACAAATGCAGATGGATGAATTTTTAATTCCTTTAATATTTCTATTTGTTTAAATGCAGCAGCGCCAGGACCTGTGTGAGAATAAATAGTTAATCCTGTTCTTAAATGCGTTAATCCCGCAGCGCGTACAAGTTTTTCGTGAAGGTCAGATAAATTCCCCTGCAGTTTCCCCGTATGTGATATCTCTGCATCTTCCTTTTTCAAAGGGGGAGGACTATCAACACTTATTTTAATAAACCCTGGCCGGATATTACTTCCATCGATCCCATATTCAAAATCATCGACCCACCTCTGCGATAACTGCTCCGCAGTTTCCGTAAATGCCCAGGGCGGTAAATATTTATTATTCACCGCACCATAATATCCCGTATTAGTAATTATTTGTATGCCAGTTTTGTCGCTCAACATTTTCAGCATCCTTGCGTCTCGTCCTAAAAATGCTGGCGTACATTCAACAATTGTTTTAACACCATAGGCCTTTGCCTCAACAAAATATGGCGCCATGCGGTTTACCACTTCCAGTTTATCCCATCTACTTTCCGAAGTTTGATCCGCCCCGATAAAATCTACCAGCACATGTTCATGAGCCAGGGTTTTGCCTAACTTCCGGGAGGCGATCTGTCCATTAACGGTGTTAACCTTTCCATGAGGATTCACGTTCCGCATTGCGGCAAGTGGGGCAGCGGCAGCTAAAAGCAGAAAATGACGCCTCGAAAAGGTAACCATAGACAATTTTTTAGTTAAAGAACACAGGTTTCAAGCCCGATCTCGCAATATTTTTACAAATCAACTGCTTAATTCCGTATTTTATAGGTTAATAAAGATAAAAATTCCCTTTAAATGAATATGAAACGAAGTGCCATAGGTCTTCTTACACAGAATAATGTAAATGCGGAGTTCCATCCGACCATTAAAAAAACAAAAAATATGCGGATGAATCAACGCTTCTTTCTGCCTATCCTCATTAGTTCAATAGTTTTCGCAGGTTGTAAAGATGCAGGTACTGAGAAATCAGCTAATAACAACGACAGCTTGTACAGTGGAACAAAATTCAATGAAAACATCCGCGCCACCGATGCGCAAACCCCCGAAGAAGAAAGAAAAGGATTTAAACTTCCGGAAGGTTTTGAGATCAGTTTATTCGCCTCAGAGCCTGAAATCGGTAAACCGATCAACCTCACTTTTGATGCAATGGGACGTGTGTGGGTAACGCAGTCCTTCGAATATCCGTTTCCTGCTGTACCAGGTGGAGGAAAGGATCGTGTTACTATTCTTGAAGATACAGACAACGATGGTAAAGCCGATAAATTCACCCACTTCGATGATACATTAAATATCCCGATCGGCGTAATTCCAACAGTGGAGGGCGCTATGGTTTACAGTATTCCAAGCGTATATAAGTTCATTGATAAAGATGGTGACGGTAAACCGGAATCTTCTCAGAAAGTAATGGGACCATTCGAAGTAAAAGATACCCACGGGATGGTAAATAATTTTACCTGGGGATTTGATGGATGGATCCACGCCTGTCATGGGTTTTCTAACAGGAGCAATGTTGCTGCACTCGATGGAGACTCAATTCATCTGATTTCCGGAAATACTATTAGGTTCCGCCCCGATGGCAGCCGTGTAGAACATGAAACAGCCGGACGTATTAATCCGTTCGGTCTCACTTATGATGAACTCGGTTATTTATATTCTACCGATTGTCATACATCTCCATTATATCAAATGATCAGCGGTGGCGATTATTCACAGTGGGGTAAAGACGAAGGCATGGGCTTCGCACCCGATATGCAATCATTCTCAAATGAAGCAACTGCACTCGCGGGTATTACTTATTATGCAGATAAATTATTTCCTGAAAAATACCAGAAAACATTTTATGTAGGTGATGTGGTTTCATCAAGAGTATACCGTTATTCATCTTCATGGAAAGGTGCGAGCCCAATAGGAAAAAGAGAAGAAGACTTTTTATTAAGTGCAGATCCATGGTTCCGCCCTGTTGATGTAAAAATGGCACCTGACGGCGCTATTTATATTGCCGATTTTTATAACAGTATTATTGGTCACTACGAAGTTCCCCTTGATCATCCAAAACGTGACAGAATTAGGGGAAGGATATGGAAAATTACCTACAAGGGTAAAACAAATGAGAAAACTGATTTATTAAAAGCTACATCCGATAAATTATTTGCTGCATTAAATTCTTCTAATCTTGCAGAAAGGATTCTTGCAACAAATCAATTGGCCGACAGGATAGGCGCTCCCGCAGCAGAACCTGCAAAAGCAATTCTGGCAAAAACAAATGCCACTACTACAGAGTATGTTCACAGTCTTTGGATATTACAACGTCTGCATGCATTAACAGATGATATGATTACTACTGCTGCAACGCATAACGATCCTGTTATTCGTTTGCATGCATTGCGCACCATCCGCGAGCAAAAAGATACTTCCGCTGCATTATATCCATTAATTGTAAAATTACTGGACGATAAAGATCCACATGTAAAAAGAGCAGCAGCAGAAGCAATGAGCAGGTATGTGAATATGCAGAGTGTTGAGGATCTTGTGGCGTTCAGAAAAAAAGTGGCCGATGATGATTCACATACTATTTATACAACACGTTTAATGCTCAGGAATTTATTGCGGAATGAGCCATTAATGACAGCTGCGGCGGCTAAACAATGGTCGAATGAAGATGCAAAGGTTTTATCGACAGTTCTTGTGGGTGTGGAAACCCCTGCCTCAGGTATATTTATGTACAATTATGTAAAGAGTCAGGAATTGCCAAAAGAAGAGTTGCCAAAAGCATTCAGGCATATTATTCGTTTTGTACCAAATGCACAGGTAGGTGAAGTGATTGCAACAGGAATAGAGAAGGCGAAAAAAGATAAGGATCTGGAATCGCAGGTATTTAAAAATTTACAGGAAGGATTACAAAGAAGAGGTGCCGCTGAAACTGCAACATTTAAAGCGTGGGGCAAAGAGATCGCGAAGAATTTATTAGAAAAAAATAAAGACCAGAATGGTAACAAGGATCGCAGCCAGGAAGTAGTGGATCAGCAGTATTTTGCGGCAAGTCTTGCAGGCACGTATAAAATGAATAATGTAACGGGAGAATTAATTGCTATTTTCCAGGACACAACATCCAGGGATTATGTAAGATCTGAATCATTAAAATCATTAATGAAAATTGATCCTGCTAAATATGCAGCAGTAGCTGGTGAAGTATTGCAAAGTTCTTCAACAACTGCCGACTTTAAAAGAGGAATTGTTTCTTCCCTTGCACAGTTTCCATCTAACAGTGTTAATAAGGTAATGGCTGCAGTAAAAAATCCTTCACCGGATTTACAACAGGTAATTGTTTGGGCGCTTGCCAGTACCGAATCAGGCAAGAGCTTATTATTTGAAAAAGTAAAGAAAGGAGAAGTGTTTGCCCGCACATTAGTTGATCCCGGTACCCAGGAAAGATTAATGTTGAATATTACGCCGGCACAGAAAAAGATATTTGAAGAGCTGACTGCCAACCTTGAAGCGGTAGATAAAGAAAAACAAGCTGTTATCAGCGGAAGAATTGCAGATTATAATGATATGAAAGAAAAACCTTCTGCAGAAGTAGGACATGCGGTATTTTTGAAAAACTGCGCCATGTGCCATAGTATGAACGGGCAGGGTGGAGCAATTGG
>CAYLVR010000233.1:0-5455 GCA_964387165.1 uncultured Chitinophagaceae bacterium
TTCAAATGTTGCGGCTCTTACATATGCTTCGGATTTTTGGTCACGTGCAATTGTTTCCAATAGTTCTAATACTTTAAGATGATTGAGATCGTTGCGAGCAGTTTGATTAGAAACACCGAGTCGGGCCTGCACTTCGCGAACGCTCATTGATGCCATGGGCTCTTCCGAATACCATTTGAGGATTAAGGCTTGTCTGTCATTAACTCCTGGAATTCGGATTAAATCAGCCAATTGTCGCTTTTCATCAATTTTACGTTTAATATATGCTTCTAGTTCTTTAAATGCAAGGTCCATTGTTCGTAGCTGATACTTTATGAAATAAGTTAGGTCATTGCCATCCATCTCTGAATATTGATAGGCTCGAGCATACTGAGCTTTAGAGCGCAGAATGAGTCGGGAAATAGACATATATTCAGTTAGCCAATATCCTTTTTTAAGTAAATACCAATAAAAAAGCGCCCTGGCTGTTCGTCCATTACCATCTGTAAAAGGGTGAATAAACCCTATCATAAAATGAATCACACAAGCTTTGACAATGGGATGAATAAAAGGAAAATCTGTTTCAGCGTTGAAAAAACTATAAAGATCACGCATGAGAGTTGGTAGTCCAACTGCAGGTGGCGGTATATGCACTGGTGTGCCATCCGAACTATCTACCACATGAATGTCATCCGTAGTTCGGAATGCACCCTGTTCACGAGAGTGCATCGTGTCTTTGCTTACCAGTCTGTGAATTTCCAGCAAGTGAGTCTCGGTAAGTTGTTCATGCTTAAGCTCAAGTATTCTCTGAATTGTTCGATAATTATTAAAAATCATCTGCTCAGAGACATTTTTTGGCGGGACATTTTTACGCAACATTTCTTTGGCTACCCGCCTACTTGTTACAGCACCTTCAATTTGACTAGAAGCAATTGCCTCCTCCATAATAGAATTAATCAAATACTTATGCTTATCTTCTTTGGGTATTAAACTTTGAGAACTCAAGTTTCCCCCAATATTCAGGTCGAACTCATGAAGCAAGTTTTGCAATTGACTATTTAAGTACCACCTAAAATGATACTCTCCAAATGACCGTTTGTAGGGTGTAAGTGCTCTTTTTAAGGTTGCTAACTGCCACACATCTTCTGAAGTTAAGCCCAACGGGGGTGGAACATGCTTAGCCTTATCCCAGTAATAATAGGATTCATTCAGATGATCAACATATGTATTTATATGAGGATCATAGATCCACTTCTGTACACTTGAAACATCTTTCCTATTAACCCATAAATCGAAAGGGGGAGCAGGTTCAATCTTTTTCATAAATGTCCTAAAATGTCAAAATTAGGACATTTTAGGACATTTCTTACTAATTTGTCCTAATTATCTGAATTTAGGACATCTTAGACTAGAATTCTACCTCGGACTCCTAGAAAACTCCGCCGGAGCGGCGTTGACCTAATTTAAAACCATCGGGTAATGGCTCTTTTTGAATAGAGAACAGCGGGCGACCCTGCGCCACCGCTAAGGCTTTAACACATGAGGTTTCCCTTTGAAAGGGGCGTAGGGGAGAGTAAAAGATCGCAGGGGATTTATTAATCTCTCAATTAAATCCCCTGCAATTGTAAAAAGCCAGTAGGTCACAATATTTACCGACTTTTCTTATTACTACGAATCTTACTTTCGAATTTTTTTCAGGCTTACAACAGAGAAGATTTTAGATTCTCTGCCGGTCAGCAATAAATTATCTCCATCTATTGCAATACCATACACACGCTTAAGCACCGGATCCTGTACAAAATAAATTATTGAAGGGGAGAGGGGATCACTAATATCTATAGCTGTCATAGAATCATTACTCGAGTTAATTACATACGCAATATTATTTTTGACCACAACCCTTCCCGGGCCCTTCATTCTTTCATCCTCGAATATTGATAGGGTTTTTAATTTCAGGCTGTCCATTATTTCCATCGACAAAAAAGTTCCGGCATTATAAGCAACTGCATATAATCTATTATTATCTATAGCCAGCGCACAGGTCCCTTTTAATTTTATGCTATCATATATCCTGTCCTTAATTACAGGATTACGTTTATCTGAAACATCAACAGCAATTATAGAAGATCCCGGACCGTATCCTGCTAAAAAAAGCGCATTGTCCTTAGCCAATAAAGCAAAAGCCCCATCACCCGTATGAAAGCTGCTGATAATCTTTACCTGTTTGGGATCGGCAATGTCCAATATGTATATTTTACTTTCTGAACTATGTGATACATAAGCATAGTTGCCTTCAATACATATTTTTCTCAGTCGCGTATAATTAGAATGATAAGTATGCAGGTAACTACCTTCGCCGCCAACAGTTATTGCAGAAACCTTTACAGGATGATAGGGGTCTTTAATATTAAAAACACTTATCCTGCAATTGGTCATCGATAATACATATAGATAATTATCTTTAATAGCTACACTAAAGGCGTCCAGGATATCAATATCTCTTAAACTATAAGCAAGAACCGGCTTGCTGCTATTTTTATAATTAATTATTGCTACATTATTTCCATCACGACAGGGAACATACGCAAACCCCTTATCAATCAGTATATCTTCGGTTTCATTCAATTCTTTTTCATCAAATAAATATCCCTTTAAAGATTGTTTTATAGGTGTTCTGTTGGGAATTGTATCCTGAGTGTGCTGCGTTATGGTATACAGGTAATTTTTAGAAACAGCATTCCGGATAATAAATCCTTTATTTGTTCCGGCAAGAACAATAATAGAATCTTCTGTTTCTATATTAATACCATGATCGAGCCAGTCGGAAGCTATAGTTGGTAAAGTATCAATATTCGTCCAGCGTTTTCCATAATCAATAGATATGTAAACATTTCTTTTACCGGTATATGTTGAATAATAAACGGCGCCATAACCGATATTGATAAAATCATCTGCGGCATCCTTAAGATTTCCTGTTTTTTCCCATGTATATCCAAGGTTGCTGCTGCAATAAATATCACCTGCCTGGTCTGCCTGCAAAACCCTGCTTACACCAAGATATTCAGTGGCAAATAATGCGGTATCTGTAAGCTGCTGCATTTTGTTCCAGGTAATGCCGTCATCAATACTTTTATAGATAGGCCGGCCCATCCGTTCACAATAACTCCGTTACCAACTTTTTCCAGCCTGTATAATGCATCGTTTGAAATGGCTCCAAGGTCTGTCCACGTTTTTCCTTTATCTGTTGACCTGTAAATATGTCCTCCCTCAGAATTAGTATCAGTAACCAGCAACGTTCCATTACTGGTGCACATAATTGCATAAGAGGCAGTATATCTATCAGTGTTGCGGTTGGTAGTCAGCGTTTTTAAATGTTTCCATGATTTTCCCCCATCTGAGGTTCCAAAAACTTCAGCATTTCCGGTAAGTATATAAAACACATTTATATTGCCTGTTTCCGCAATACAGGTAATTTCGTTTTCAGTGGGTTTTGAAAGAAAGCTCCATGTTATACCATAATCATGACTAATAAACAATTGCCCACGATTTTTACCTCTCGTGGCACACAATACTGATGAATCACCCAGCCGGCGTATGGCATCTATTCTTCCACCCTTTACAATTTCTGTAACAGTCCATTTAGCGAATATGTTTTTTATATCTGTATGATTTAAAAGGTCCTGCCCATTCGAGATAAGGGTGCATACGATCGAGTAACTGTAATTCCATAAGAACTAATCTTCTTTTTTATACAATACCCATATTTCATTAATAGTATTCATCTTCTTCGACTGAAGAAATTCATTCAATCCCCAAAGAAAGTCTGACGAATGCATTACCGGTTTATAACCAAGGCTATCAAACAATAATTTATTTTCCTTAATATCATTATATGTTGCTGTAACATAAGTATTATCGCCACTTATATATTTTATTGAATCTATACTACCAATCTGCTTAAGTGTTATATTTTTTGCGCCATTTTTATAAAACACCATTGGGTTACCGCTTGGAGTTCCGAATGGCGATTGTCCAAGTGTATTTAACACTGCCGTTTCGCCCTCAAACCTGTTTTTTAATAGGTAGGAGAACTGTATTGTCTGAGAATAAGGCACCAGTGTTAATACTACCAAAAGAAGGATGTTAAGCCCAATAGTAAACACTAATAATCCTTTTAAAAACTTCCGTATCCATTGTTTACAATGGTTGTAATAATTTTCAAGACCAGGTATTGACCATCCGATAATTAGCGGCATTACATTTAGTATCGGGAAAATAAAACGTTCTTCTTTATGACCCACCATACAATGCGCCACAAAAAATATAATTGACGAAAGAAATATAGGATTTTTATACTTTTTTATAAAGGTCTTTAAACTGTAATAGAAGAATATAATACTGAACAGGGGGGCAGGGGCGGTTAATAATATAAAGCCTATATATCTCACAAAACTCGATGTACCAAATGAATCTGCCCTTCCCGCATTGATGTTTGCGTAAAAATAGGCGTAAGGAGTAAATACAAATTCTTTATAAAATCCATAGTCGAGATAAACATTTATGGCAACGCCTATGGCAAAAAACAATATTATCGGTATTAAATGTTTATATTTTTTCTCGAATAATATCCATAGACCGAATCCCGCCATTGCAAATCCAATCTGGAAACGAAAATAGAATGCAAGACTAAGCAGGAAACCAATTAACCCTAAAAATAAAAAACCCGGGGCTTTGTCTTTTTTAATATCATATAACAATAAGGTTCCGAAAAAGAATAGTGACGAAACCATTTCCGAGCAATATAATGTTCTCGTGTATGGCAGCACCCACGAAAAATTCATCAATAACAACACAAAGATTAATATTCTTTTTACTTCGTTTCTGAAATAATGAAATGCCAGTAAATTAAAAACCGCGAACATTATTATTCCCAACAGAATGCGGAGAATGGTCAACTGGCTATAGGGATCAGCGATTCCGATATAATTAAGCGCGAGGTGAAACCCTGAAAAAAGATACACCTGTAAAGTGGGTCTTACAAAATTATCGATCTCCCATACATAGGTCGCTCCGCTTGGTTGGCCCAACTGGTGGAGCGAGAATTCTATTATCTGAAAATGCTGATCAGCGCTGGAGGTGCCAATAGCCGTAAAAGCTGTGATCAACTGGATAAAAAGGCCTCCAAATAATATCCACTTAATTTTAGTATCGGATTTAACAAGTTGTTTGATCGCCGTGAACATTCGCAAAATTTATCAAAAATATACTTTCATCAGTACATTTTTTGATTTTCATTTGTTTGCTATGCGTCGTCAAAGATTTTACCGGCAGACCTTTATCCTGCGTTAAGGTTTTGAGATTAAATCGGATAGAGGCATTACGATATGAGTAAATCCCTTTGCGATTATTCTTTTTATTCGAACCCCTACGCCCCCTTTTTTCAAAAGGAGAGGACGGTCTTCTTGTTTCAAACCAA
>CAYLVR010000234.1:0-3353 GCA_964387165.1 uncultured Chitinophagaceae bacterium
GAAAAAGAATGAAAATGATCTTACGCAGGAAAAAATAAATCTCAGTATCAAGAACAGGACAGAATTTACCGCGGGTATGATCGGCGAGGCTTCACAGAGTTTCGACATCATGAATCCTGATATGCTGATCTGTACACTTGATCCTTCTGCAAAACTTGATATTGAACTAACCATTGCAAAAGGTCGTGGGTATGTTCCAGCTGAAGATAATAAACAGAAAGATGCTCCATTTGGGTATATTCCAACTGATTCAATCTTCACACCAATCAAGAATGTAAAATATTCAATCGAAAATACACGTGTTGAACAAAGAACGGATTACGAAAAACTGGTAATGGATGTTTCTACAGATGGTACCATCCATCCTGAAGATGCCGTTAAACAGGCTAGCCGTATTCTTATCCAGCACCTGATGATCATCACTGATGAGAATATTACTTTCGACAGCAAGGAAGATAAAAAAGAAGACGTGGTTGATGAGCAAATGCTGCAATTACGTAAAGTATTGAAAACACCATTGGAAGATCTTGATCTTTCAGTACGTGCATTCAATTGCTTAAAAGCTGCGAAAATCAATTCACTGAGCGAACTGGTACAATACGAACAGGAAGACCTGATGAAATTCAGGAACTTTGGTCAGAAATCACTTGCTGAAATAGAGCAGGTTCTGGCCGAGAGAGGACTTCATTTCGGAATGGACCTGAGCAAACTCGGAGTAGATAAAGACGAATTCTAGTTTCACTGCCGAAGCCTGACTGCGTGCGCTAAAGTTTTAGCGGTGGCGCAAAGGCGGCAATATTATTTAACCTGGCCACCTGCGCTAAAGCTTCGGCGGCCGAAGACTGCAATTCCTGACACGGTGTAGTCTAAAAACAAATAGTCATGCGTCACGGAGATAAAATCAACAATTTAAGCAGAACGGCTTCTCACAGGAAGGCCTTGTTAAGCAACATGGCCATCGAATTAATTACTCATAAAAGGATCGTAACAACCTTAGCGAAAGCAAGAGCATTACGTACTTATGTGGAGCCATTAATTACTAAAGGAAAAGACAATACCACTCACCAGCGCAGGATAGTATTCAGCTATTTGCAGGATAAAGTTGCTGTTGCTGAATTATTCGGAAATATCGCTGAGAAAGTAGGTGGTCGCCCAGGTGGCTATACAAGAATTATCAAGCTCGGCGCACGCCGCGGTGATAATGCAGAAACTGCACTTATTGAATTGGTTGACTTCAACGAAATTTACGGTAAGGGTAAAGGTGAAGTTAAAGAGGCTGCTAAGAAAACACGTCGTAGCAGAACTGCAAAAAAAGCAGAACCTAAAACTGAAGAGACTGCTGCACCGGCTGCAGAAGAAGCGCCTAAAACAGAAGAATAATTATTCTAAAATATTTATATCGAAAAGCAAGACTCAAAAGGTCTTGCTTTTTTGTTTTATATACATGTAAGTAATGTTTTTTCATCATTTTCTACTGTTTTAATACATCCCGAATTAGGTGTAACCACCTTTTTTATCACAGGCAGCCAAAATAGTTTTGAGTAATAATTAATTGAATTATTTACCTCAAAACCATTTTTATTTATGCCTGTTATTTCAATGTTTTATGGACTTATTATTTACATGTATTATTATGAGAATAATAAACATACACTTCCACATATTCATGTAAAATACAATGATGATACAGCTGTATATTCAATTCCACTTGGAAATTTACTGGAAGGTTCCATACCTTTGAATAAGCAAAGGCTTCTGGAAGCCTGGATAGAACTACACAAGGAGGAATTAATGACCGACTGGCAACTCGCAGTAAACGGAAATTTAGTATTCACAATTGATCCTCTTAAATAAACCCACATATATGAACGAAGGATTTAATCCCAGGGCCAAGTCAGTTAAATGCCTCGACGGCTATAAAGTACTAATCACATTTAAGAATGATGAAAAAAGAGTGTTTGATTTGCAGCCATACCTGCATTTTGATGTTTACCGTCCATTACAGTACGAAGTTTTTTTCAAAAGGGTAAGGGTGAGGGAGAGTGATGGAGTACTGGAATGGAGCGATATGATAGATCTTGATCCTGACAGAGCATACATGGAAAGCATCCCTGTAGAGAATCTTCAGTGAAATAAATCTGCAAAGATTTCTTCCCGTAATCCCCTGAAAATTGCTTTTATTTGCAAAATTTCCCCTCGATGAATTCTTCACAGCAACAGGCAACGGCAATACTTTTACTGGCAGACGGAACGGTGCATTATGGCAGAGCTTTTGGTAAGAAAGGTACTACCTCGGGTGAGATATGCTTTAACACCGGCATGACCGGTTACCAGGAAGTGTTTACTGATCCCAGCTATTACGGTCAGGTTGTGATCATGAACAATGTGCATATTGGCAATTATGGAGTTAAAAATGAAGATGTTGAATCGGATAGCGTAAAAATCAGGGGGTTGATTTGCCGCAACCTGGAGGAGTTATACAGCCGTAAGCTTGCGCAAGGGTCCGTTGAGGAATATCTTATTAATAATAATATTGTTTGTATTGAAGATGTTGATACAAGAGCACTGGTAACGCATGTGCGGCAGCAGGGCGCCATGAACTGTGTAATCTCTACAGAAATACTGGATATAGATGAATTGAAAAAAGAACTGGAAAAAGCACCTTCAATGGATGGGTTGGAATTGGCAAGTGTTGTAAGTACAGAAAAGCCTTACACAAGGGGCGATGAAAATTCTGATATACGCGTAGCCGTTCTGGATTATGGCACTAAACAACATATTATTGATTGTATGGTGCAACGTGGGGCCTATGTAAAAGTGTTCCCTGCAAAATCAAGTTTAAGCGAACTGAAGTCCTTCGATCCCAATGGGTACTTTATATCGAATGGCCCCGGAGATCCTGCATCTATGGAATACGCTGTAAACACTGTTAAAGATATTTTAAGAGAGAATAAACCAACTTTCGGCATCTGCCTCGGCCACCAGCTGCTGGCGCTTGCCAATAATATACCTACATTTAAGATGCATCATGGACACAGGGGTTTAAACCATCCTGTAAAAAACCTGCTGACTGGAAAGTGCGAGATCACCACTCAGAATCACGGATTTGGTGTGGATCCCGAAGCAGTGAGAAAAGCAGGTAATGTAGAAGTGACTCATGTGAACCTGAATGATAATTCAATTGAGGGAATCAGGTTAAAAGATAAACCTGCATTTTCGGTACAGTACCACCCCGAAAGCACGCCTGGTCCGCATGATAGCAGGTATTTGTTTGACGACTTTATCAATATGATCAAAAAACACTCCTAGTAATGAAAATAGCCATTATCAACGGCCCGAATCTCAACCTTCTC
>CAYLVR010000234.1:3363-5348 GCA_964387165.1 uncultured Chitinophagaceae bacterium
TGTATGGCAGCCAAACGTTTGAACAATACTTCGAAAAATTAAAGAAAGATTTTCCACAGGTTACTTTTACTTATTATCAAAGTAATGTGGAGGGAGAACTGATCAATGAAATTCAAACAGCCGGGGGGCTTGATGGCATCATTATTAATCCGGGGGGATACACTCATACCTCTGTGGCAATAGGGGATGCTATAGCGGCCATAAAAGCGCCTGTAATAGAAGTGCATATCAGTAATGTGCATGCCCGGGAAGACTTCCGCAAACTATCTTATGTGTCCGCTAAAGCAAAAGGCACTATCGCGGGCCTGGGTTTAACAGGATATTCACTTGCTGTACAGTACCTGCTTGACAAATCGGTATAATTACTGTAGCTTAAAGATAAATCTCCTGTAGCCTGGCTGCTGGTAGAATTCCTGGTACTCCCTTTTTCAAAGGGAAAGAGTAATTTCTCTACATATGCGAATACTTATTTTTCTACTTCTTGTTTCCTTTAACTCTTTTTCACAATGGAAAGATTACCGTTTAATTAATGATGGAAAAGATACTATTAATCGAATTGATCAGAATGGTAAAAAACAATATGAATGGATCGTTCGTGTGGAAAGCGTTCGTGGTGAACCTGGATATGAGGAAGAAGGGGAGTTCAGGAACGATCGTAAAGAAGGCGAGTGGCGCATATTTAATTTAATGGGCGACCTGATTGGAATAGAACAATATAAATGGGGGAATAAAGATGGCGTATCACAGTATTTTTCTATTCATGGTAATTTAAGAATGGAACAGAGCTGGAAGGCCTTAAACCCAGATAAACAATATGATACTATTCAGGTTGAAGATGTAGATAAGCTGGAATCTTTTCACCAGGTAATTATAAAAAATGATGGTGCTGCCCTTAAACACGGCGAATGGAAAATATATGATCCTGAAACGGGAGCGTTGCTAAAAACAGAAAACTATATATTGGGAAAATTGCAGAATGAGAGGTCCTCTGTAGTAACACAAGAACCCAAAACTGTTCCTAAACCCAAAGAAGTTCTGGAATTCGAGAAATCCAAAAAAGGGAAGAAGGTACGTTACCAGGATGGAAGTACCTTCTGATATTTTATTTTCCTATATCGGCTAATTTAAGTGGTGCGCACCCGATTGTCAGACGGTTAGGATCAAGAAAATCCAATTTATTAAGCCTGATTTCTTTTGGAGCGTTATCACCTTCTGTAACTGTATATATTTTATCAATACCCAGGTTCGTGAAATTCTGAACCGTTCCGCTTCCGGGCCATCTGATCTCAATATTATCAATTTTCACAGCGCTGCCAATTCCTATATGCTGCGTGAATGTATTAGCGCCATAACTTGACCCTCCGGTAACAGAGCGATAAACGGAACGTTCCACATTATTTTCCCTGAATGTCACTTTTACACGTGCACCAATTGCCGGAGCGTTCGCTTTTACACCTTTTAAAGTGAGACTGATCCAGTGATTATTATTCTGGCCCGGGTTTATAAAGAATGCATTTTCGTAAGCATCCCCCTCAAAGGGCCCACCTTGTTCAATATAAAGATCAAGATCGCCATCGTTGTCCATATCTGCAAAAGAGGTTCCATGCGATTTCTGGATACTTCCTACACGCGCAGATCCTGTAACATCCTCGAAAAATTTTCCATTAACATTTCTGAATAATTTATTGGGATAAACTGAATTGAATTCAGGACTTCCTGTGGCCAAATAAAAATCGAGGTACCCGTCATTATCGATATCAGCGAAATTCGACCCCATAGTGTAAAACATCTTGTTCAATCCAACTTCAGGAGCAATATTCGTAAAAGTACCATCACCATTATTTCTGTACAATAATAACTGGCCGGTAGCAGGGGGTGGTTGTCCCATTGCAATTGTTCCCGCGAAATAAGCAATAGGCTGGCTGTTTTTATAGAGTGCGTTCAGGATATCGAGATCGCCGTCGTTATCGAAATCCCAGAACCAT
>CAYLVR010000235.1:0-5319 GCA_964387165.1 uncultured Chitinophagaceae bacterium
TAGGTTTGCTGTGCTGGTGGAACTTTAGATAACATGCTGGCAATATCCATTCCGTATTGAAGATTGCGGAATATAAGATCCGATGATTCAGTAAATGGTTTTTGATCCAGCGTATCATCTTTCGCCACAGCCATCAGTGCCATTGTTTTTGAAACAGCCGTTGGCGCCTGCAGACTAATAAGTATTTTTGACAATTGCCTGTCAACATAATAATCATTAGCAGGATAAAAAGGATCGAGAAGCGCGATGATTTGTGTTCTTGTTTCACCTGCTGGTAATCCCATACGTGAAAATACCAGTTCGTACGCGCGTAGAAGATCTATTTTCTGAGATGGAGATAGTTCCGAAAATTTGATAGAATTAAGCGATTGTAATAATTGATTTTTAACAGTAGCCTTTCCCTGACGCGCTAATGCTATTGCAGATTGAATTAATGTAATGGGGTCCTTTTCTTTTAACACAAGGTCCTGCCATTCTGCAACCGGCTGGTGTTCTATAGCAATTCTCGCTGCATACCTAATGTGGCGATCACTATTTTTTAGCTGTGGCCATGCGGTATTTATTGCCTCTTTATTTACAGTATGATATTCTTCCAGTTTTCTTCTTAATTTATTTTCTTCAGTAATTACTATGGCAGGCTCATCCGATTTATCATCTTTACCATCATAACTTACCCTGTAAAGATCTGAATCAAGCCGACGTCCGCCGGTAAGAAAATATAATGCACCATCAGGACCGATCGTTCCGTCGGTAAGTGGTAATGGTTCTCCTGAAATAAACTCTTCAGCCTGTGCTGTATAAGTAGCTCCTTCAGGCTTTAATTGTACCGCGTAAATAATTCCAAAGCTCCAGTCGAATGCAAATAATGAATGCCTGTATTTGGCAGGAAATTTTGCATCGCTTCCATAAACAAGATTTGTAGGTGAGCCCTGGCCAATATTCAATACCGCCGGTAAATTATCGGGGTATGCAGGCGACCATTTACTGTTACCTGTTCTCCATCCAAATTCAGACCCGCTGGTAGCGTGAACAATTCTTGTAGGCCTGTACCATGGCATACCAATATCATATTCCATATCCGAATCGTAAACGAACAGATCACCTGCTTCATTAAAAGCAATATCAAATGCATTACGGTAACCGACACTTACCAGTTCCCAGTTTTTTCCTGTAGAATCTACATGAGCTATCCATCCTCCCGGGGCATAACGGTCGTTGGCATGTCCACTCGGATCTTTGATTAAAGGATATAAATTATCTTCTTTCCAGTTAGATGGTAGTTTGTATGCGTCCATTTCAGGAACATCTGTATGATTTCCTGCAATAACATATAATGATTTTTTATCAGGAGAAAGTTTTATACTGTGGGGGCCATGTTCGCCTTCACCTTTTATTTCTTTTAATAATGTTACTTTATCCAGCTGACCGTCGCCGTTAGTATCCTGCAACCTGTATAATCCACTTTTATCAAAGTCGTTGTCATACAAATTATTTACAAAAACATAGAGACTGTTGAAGGCCCACAATAGACCCTGTGCCTGGCCAATTGCCGGCTTACTGCTATCTTGACCGGCAATCAATAATTTTTCAACTTTGGGAGGAGTAGTATCGCCAATAGGAGGCAGCTCGAGACGATATAAATATCCATACTGGTCGCTGGCGATTATGCGTCCCTTATCATCAAATGTCATCGATACCCATGACCCCTGATCATGTTCACCGGGACTATATAATCTTTCAGCTTTGAATCCCTTAGGTACTTTAAGTTTTTGAATTTTGGGATCATTCGATTCCGGAGTAATCATTTTTTCATTATCCTGGCAGGAGACAACAGCAACAATAAATACTAATAATAAACACTTGTTTAGGTGGGCAATCGTCATTATAAAAAATTATGGATCAATATATGAAATTACAGTGTATTAACTTCCCTGTTCCTGCCTAATACTCTGCTGGTTTGGAGGGCTGTGTGGGCTTAGATTGTTTGATACGGTAGTTTATAGTCAGGTTAACCTGCCTCCGACGGAAAAGACTTTCGCCGCGCGTGTAAAAATTGGGTCCCCTGGAGATATATTTTGACCACCTTGTATTAAAAATATCCAGCACATTCAGGTTTATGGTACCTTTTCCCTTAAGAAAATCTCTGCTGGCCGAAAAATCTGCATAATATAATGATAGTTGCCTGCCCTGCACCGTATTTTGGGGGGCTTCGTAATTTATCCTTAGCTGGAAATCAAGGTATTTTGGGAAACTGAAACGGGAAGTTTGCCTGGCAAACCAGGTAGTAGTGGAAGTTTTATATTCTTTCAAAATATTAGTGCCATCTATATCTGCATGAAAGAAATTAATATTAAAATCAATTTTCCACCATTTAAAAGGAGAATAATTGCTGATAAATTCTGCACCTATCGCTTGTTCTGAATTCAGGTTCTGTGGAAGTGTTGTTGAATTTCCGTTTTCATCCACAGTTCTTATTCCATGGATCTTACCATCAGTATGACGGTAATAAACAGAAGAAGAAACGGAACCTTTATCAAATGTTTTTAAATGCCCGATTTCAATTACGTCACTGAATTCAGGATTGAGGTCGGGGTTGCCGGCAAAATAATTTCTATTATCGGAAAAGGTAAAAAAGGGACTGAGATCATTATAAAACGGTCTTCTTACTCTTCTGCTATAGCTTAGCTGAATTGAATTTTCATCTAATAGTTCGTACGTAAAGTGTGCGCTTGGGAAAAGGTTCATGTATTTACGAGGATTAATTTCATTGGTTTCCTCTAAAATTGTTTTTACATCTGTCCATTCTGCTCTTAGTCCTGCCTGGTAAGAAACCCGGTTTTGTTTGTTGGAAATTATGCCGTATGCAGCATGAATATTTTCATCATAATAAAAAATGTTATCCAGCCCTGGTAACGGATTATAATTTCCTGAAGCATCTTTTTGAGAAACCACGTAATCGTTGGTCATATCTCTGAAGCTCGTTCTGAAACCGGTTTCGATCTTTCCTGATTTAAAAACGGGCCTGGTATAATCAACCTGTACGAGGAATTGTTTTTCTGATTCATCATTTAATGAGCGTTGTGTTAACTGCCTGGAAATATCTTCAGAGCCATCTCCGTTAAAATAATGCTGGTAAAAAAACTGGTCTGAACTTTCCCAGTTATCGAGGTATTTCATTTCTGCTGTCAGCTCATGATCTTTCTGTAAAAAATTTCTTTTATAGATCAGCGAATATTCCGAGTTAGGTTCATCTTCGTTTTCATCCTGTCTTCTTGTGCTTAGTGCCGGTTTTCCTGAAGTATTAAATAAATAATCCTGGTATTTGAGGTCGGTGATCCTGTTCGCATCACTCCTGCGGTATAAATAGGAGCCAGTCAGCACACTTGTTTCACTAAAAAAATAATCTATTCCACCCCGGATATTATTATTTAATCCTTTCAATACATATTCATTATCCTGTTTCAGTATTGCTGTTGTGTCATTATTATATGTTTCCTGGTAAAGGTTTGATTTGCCTTTTGGTTTTCGGTAAGAGATACCGTAGTTGATAAAAAAGTTCACTTTTTTATGGCGGTAATTAAGGTTAGCGGCACCTCCAAAATTGGCAGGGTCGCCGGCAACGAGTTCAACTGATCCATTAAAGCCCTGTCTTTTTTCTTTTTTGAGAATGATATTTAAAATTCCCGCCATCCCTTCTGCTTCGTATCTGGCAGAAGGATTAGTGATGATCTCCACTCTTTCAATCATGTTTGCCGGTAACTGCTGCAGACCGCTGCCACCTTTAAAACTTACAAGCCCCGAGGGTTTTCCATCGATTAATATCCTGACATTTTCGCTTCCTCTTAGTCTTACCTTCCCTTCGGGGTCTACAGACATCGACGGTATATTCATTAATACATCGAGTGCCGAACCGCCTGCATTGGCGAGATCTTTCCCCACATTAAATACTCTTTTATCAAGCGCCAGTTGCATGGTGCTTTTTTCTGCGGTTACGGTTATTTCCTGTAGGGTATCTACTCCAAGTACTCCTTTGAATGAAGTATCCTGTTGGGCATTAATCTTTACTATAAACATCAATGAAACCGAGCAGAGGAAAATCTTCAAAATCACGTTATCATGTAAAGCTTCCTTCATACGGCAAATCTAACAAACGCATAGGTATTAAAACCCCTTAATTTCTTTTTCTGCTTCCTTAGGATCGTAATGTTCCCTTGTTTTGACAGGTGGTTGACTCGTCTTGTTTAATTTTAATTGTATTATATTAACAAATAATGCGAAGGCCATAGAAAAATAGATATATCCTTTGGGTATTTCCACTTCGAAACCTTCTGCTATTAACGATACACCTATCAATAATAAAAAACTTAGAGCCAGCATTTTAAAAGTGGGGTGTTTGTTTACAAATTTACTGATAGGCTCTGCTGCAAAAAGCATGATACCCACACTAACAATTACTGCAGTGTACATTACCCATAGTTCTTTTACCATTCCCACTGCTGTAATAATTGAATCAATAGAGAATACGATATCCAGCAGTAATATCTGAAAAATTATGTTGTTAAAACTCACGGCTTTGATATTACTGATCCGGTCACCTTCTTCGCCTTCCATTTTATGATATATTTCAGTTGCACTTTTATAAATTAAGAATAGACCACCGAGTATTAATATCAGGTCCTTCCCCGAAATGCCCATTTGTTCATTGTCGCCCGTTAACCATGGTATTGTAAAAAGATCGTTTGTTAATCTTAATATCCAGGCAATAACGGTAAGTAACCCCAACCTCATAAACATTGCCAGGATGAGGCCGAGGCGCCTTGCCTTTTTCTGCTGGTGGGCAGGTAACCTCGAAGAAATAATGGAAATGAATATTATATTGTCCAGTCCTAAAACGACCTCAAGAAGGATTAGCGTAACAAGGGCTATAATTGATTCGGCCATAATTAACGAAGATATTGAATGTCATCAAAATATTGTGCATGATGTTTATTGGTGTATCATATTTTTGCAGTCTTCAATTATGGACGAGCAGCCGGAAGTTTTGCAGATAACAGACGATCCCTTTGCAGCAATAAAGGTTATAGAATACAGGAGCCTTGTTGCAGGCAGGTTCTTTTTCATTATGTCACTTCGTATGATGACCACAATGGTAGGATGGTGGATATATGAACTGACACATGATCCCTTTGCTATTGGTTTGATTGGACTTTCGGAGGTTGTTCCCGCGTTGAGCCTGGCATTGTATTCTGGTCATATTATCGATATCTCAGAGAAAAGAAAGTTATTGCTTAAAAGTGTATTCGGTTATGTTTGTGCGGC
>CAYLVR010000236.1:0-5308 GCA_964387165.1 uncultured Chitinophagaceae bacterium
TGACGCAGGAAATCGTGATCCCACACCAGCGGATAGTGATCACCGGAAATACCATTACCACCATAACCACAATCAATGAGCCGATGCCCGTGAATATATCGACGTTAATTGACGGTCGGGGTAAATATGTGATACCGGGACTATCGGAAATGCATTATCACTACCGCAATCATGATATGGCCAGCGATCTGAAACTCCTGGTAGCTAACGGGATCACTACCGTAAGAAATATGGCTGCCACTGCCCAGGCCGATCAGTTGAAGATCAGGGACAGTATTGGCAGCGCACTACTGCTACCGGTGAATTACTATACTACGGGTCCATATCTGCAGTCACGCGATCTCGGCACGCAAAGCGAAGTCAGAAAAGTGGTCAGCGACCATGCGACAAAAGGTTTTGACTTTTTAAAAATTGCAGATAATCTGCCTGCTGCTATTTACGTCGATTTACTTCGTCTATGCGACAGTCTCCGCATTCCTGTGGTGGGCCATGCACAACGGCTGTTACCGCTGGAATATTCGATGCGCATGAAGTCGATAGAACATATTGAGGAACTGATGTCATACCGTCTTTTAACGCTCGTGGGAACTTTGGTAAAGAGCAGGATTCTGTCCTGAATAAACTGGCATCGGCGCTCCAGCAAAGTGGTGTGTACCTGGGTACAACGCTGAGCGGTTTTGAATTTATCACCAACTGTCTGGATGACGAGCGCTTTAACAAGCTCCAACAATCCCCGTTGAAAAAATACCTGGCTGCCGACCAGCGCAAAGCATTCCTGAGCGAGCAAAATGATTATCGAAAGCTCCGCCACCAGCAGTTTAACGGGAAGCTGGCCGCTGTGGCTTTCGATGATTATTTCAAGTGGATCAAGAAAATGGCAGGGTTCCTCAACCGTCATCACGTCCCGCTGCTAACGGGAAGTGATACCTATGGGATGACCATTGTAGGCTTTTCGCTGCATAGGGAATTTGCGCTGCTACAATCCTGCGGACTGACTCCTTACGAGATTTTACTCGCTTCAACCGTCAACCCAGCCCGTTATTTAGGTATATATGCTTCCAGCGGGACGATTGCGCCAGGCAAGTCTGCCGATCTCGTGATGCTGGAAGACAATCCACTGAAGGATATCAGGAACACAGAGAAAATAGCAGGCGTGTTGCTTAAAGGTAAATGGATGGATGCCGCGAACTTATCAGACATGTTGAACGAAGTAGAAAGAGCTTTCCGGTAATGCTCAGGTGGCACAAACGTTGAAGCGACTTTGACATGCCAACCATTGTACACGATACCATTATGATTGACGCGCCGCCGGAAAGCATCTGGCAGGCGTTGACCAACCCGGAGATCACCCGGAAATATTTCTTTCACGCGCGTGTTCACTCCGACTGGCGGAAGAATTCTTCAATCATATTTGAGGGAAGAATGTTCTGGATCATTCCTTATAGGATGGAAGGAGAAATCATCGACATTGAGCCGGGCCGAATGCTGAAATACACCCTGCGAAACGGGAAGGGAAATATAGCCTCTACATCAACCATTACAATTATGCTTGAACCTGTAAACAGCACAACCGTCGTCCGGGTTACTGATGACGTCGGCAACGGACCAGGTGGGAATACACGATATGCGCGTTCAGTGAAAGGATGGAAGAAAATTTTACAGGGATTGAAAAAAACAGTCGAAGCATAATGGAGCCGTCAAAAAAACAACTAACCAACGAGCACCTGGCCAACGAGCGTACGCTGCTGGCATGGATACGCACAGCAATCGGTATCATGGCGTTCGGCTTCGTGGTCGTGAAATTTTCGTTGTTCATTAAGCAGATGGCGCTCATCACTGGCACAAAGGCAGCAATTCCTCAGCAAGGGGTGTCCGGACCCGTGGGCATTTTGCTCGTGATTGCTGGCGCACTGTCCCTGATTTTTGGAACATGGCGTTATTACCAGACGGAGCGACGATTGAAAAATGGATATTATGAACATCGTTCCGGAATGCTATACACGTTTGCACTGCTGATCCTTTTACTCAGCATCGTGATCATTATTTATTTGGTCCGCACCACCTAACTTATATGCGCAGTATTTTCCGAAATACTCCTTCCTACCTGCATTTCGATCGTAGCCGTTACGAATGGTTACCTGATATTAATTATCCGACACACGCGGAAAAATACAAAGGCGGAAATAAATACGACAAACAAAACAACGATGCGGTATAATCCCGTGGTACGGAGAAATAGAAAACGCAAAAGCAGCGGAAATATTTTTTGACTATTGGAAACGCGCAGAAAACGACCCAATATATTCAATAGTAAAGGTGGGGTGGAAAGTATTGTTGGGATAAATAATATACTGCGTAGCATAATGAAATTCTAGAAAAATAATAACCTGAAATGAGTATGTGATAAACGCCGTACCAATCGGGTCACAACGCCATATTTTAACGCTTCAGCAGTATACGAAAACCGAAATCATCATCGTTATCTCATCAATCAAATTAAAAGCGCGATGATGAATATTACCTTTTCGAAACTCGTGAAAATGAATGGCCGGCTGTGGGAAGTGAATTTTCGAAAGCAGCCGGGTCATGAGGATGTATTTCATGGGGACACGCCGGATCTGCAGGGTAACCGGTACCACTTCATTCTAGAGAAAAAACAAACTGGTCAGTGGAATATTGCAGGCAATGATCTTCCGGAATGGCTGGTGAAGGGCACTGAACCTTTAGCAATGGCCGTTGAGTCAGGAATGGATGAATTTCAACAGCGTTATGCGCACCAGTTGGTAGCGTAATTGATCAACTCCTTGTTATTTTTGCTTCCTGGCTTGTTGTTTCTTTACCTCGCGTACCGTCAGCACCGTCGTATAAAAAACAAACACCTGAAAAAAAGCTTTGATCATTTTTTATCCCACAGCGACAACACATAATTTATTGTAATAAATAAAGGTCAATATTGCAAGGGCAATATCCTAAACGTCCAGTAGTATTACGATGATGTATCGTTGATTTCCTATTGGTACTATAAATCATTTAAATCACCTTTGCGTTTCTCATATTCTCTCTTGGGGAAAGCAATAAGTGTTGACTCATCCATAATTTATTTTTAATTGTTTCGTCGATTCTGCTTCGCGGAATTGGTTAAACGATACTTTTCCAGGTGTGGTTTTTTTAATTCCCGTCAATCGTTAAATGAATAACTAATTGGATGTACCACGGGAAAAAACAAAGGCCCGGATAGAAACCTACGAAGTATTTTAAAATTCAATCAACGTTTACCGCGACTTCCGATCCAAATGAGTAGAAAGAGTATGCCGATCACACCGAATCCAATCGCCGCGGCATGACGATCCAGATAGTTACCAGTGAAATAAATAATGGTGCCGATAATAAATACGGCGATGGAAATGAATAACGCCGCATTATCTTTTATCCATTGCATTAAAAAACCATTTCGGTGAAATGCGCAACAGCGCCTTCTGTCCTAACCTGGATAATTCCATAATCCCGGCTGTCTTCCGACCAGTGTTTTTCACTAACAAGCAGTAATTTTTCCGACGCACTGTACAGTTCAAAATAATATTGACCTCCACTTTCACACTTGCGGAACAAATGCGCACTTGCACTCGCAACACGTGTTTCATTAATGGCCTGCTGCGCAGAGGACTTCGTGATAAACGGAGGACTCGAAGCAATTTTATCCCCGCTTGACACATGAAGGGTAAAAGAATAATGGCCGCCTGAAGAATGCAAAACAAATCTCGCCATTACGCAACCACGCCATTATTATTAATGAATTCGGTACACTCAATAATCTTCGCAGAAGGAATCTCACGCGAGAGTTTACGAACAGCGTAGTCTCTTGAACTCGCCGCGAAATAGACGATGCTGTGCCCGAGTACCTCGCCACCGGCGACCGCCGGTGCATTGAAACTGCACAAAAAATTAAAGATGCCTGTTTACAAAACCAACTTTGAGAGAATCCGGCAGGATGCCGTAATGAATGAAACATTATCAGCACTTGAAAGAGGATTCCAGAAATACAATATCGATTTTTACCTGGCAGGTGCAGTTTCAAGAGATATTTGGCTCAGCGGGCTACATGGAATTACTCCACGAAGAACCACAGCTGATGTTGACTTTGCTGTTTTTATTAATGATAAAGGAATTTACAAGCAGTTAAAAGAATATTTTCTTACACAGGAAAAATTCAACGGTTATTCTGCAAATGCGTTTGTGCTGATCTAAAAATGTGGTACGGTTCGTTACAATATTAATCGCTCCGCCCAATGCTCCGAACCAAAGTGCACGGGCACGACACCTTTGTATACTTCTATCCGCCCTGTCAGTGACACCGGGATATTGTTTAACTGAAAGATGAGCTATTCCCTTGCATGGGAACCCCGTCAATAAAAAATTTTATATTACGGCCAGTGAACCCTTTTACGGGAATATTCATGTCCGAGCGGACGCCGCCTGCTTCTCGAATTGTAATTCCCGATGCACTGGCTAGTAAATGTCCTAAATCAAGGGTTGAATTATTTTGACTTTGGATCTAAAGCCACCACGTGATGAGCCATTTTATATTTGGATTTTGCTTTTGATTCACTAGTTTCACTTTTTGACACAAAATTATGAAGAAGGACAAAAACGATAATTCAAAATACTTAGTAGCAAATGCGAATGACAAGACTTGGGGGTTGTATGTTACCACAATAGGTTATCAATCTATTCAGCCGAACAGTGATTATCCACCAAAAGCACACCCATCTTCATATTGGTTTAGCCCAGATAAAGGGAAAATCCTACATGAATATCAACTGCTCTATATTACTAAGGGGGAAGGGACATTTGCTTCTACATCTTGTCAGTCAGTTAAGGTAGGAGCCGGTTTCATTATTTTTTTGTTTCCGGGAGAATGGCACACATACAAACCGTCAAAAAAGCACGGCTGGGATGAATACTGGATAGGTTTCAATGGCACGTCTATCGACGACCTCACGCGTAATGAGTTCTTTTCAACCGGAAATCCAGTTCTGAATGTAGGCTTCAATGAGCAGCTGATAGCACTCCTTAATCAAGGAATTGAATTCGCCCGATTTCAAAGGACGGCCTATCAGCAAGCACTGGCGGGTATTACAAACCACATGCTTGGTTTAATCTTCTTTTCTCAAAAGAATAATTCGTTTCGCGACAAGGACATCGTTCGCCAGATAGATAAAGCTAGAATGATGATGCGAGATGATGCGCAAAGAGATCTCTCACCTGAGCTGATCGCCAAATCACTAAATATGAGTTATTCTTGGTTCAG
>CAYLVR010000237.1:0-319 GCA_964387165.1 uncultured Chitinophagaceae bacterium
CGAAATTAAATGTTCTCGGATAGGTTAATTCAAAATAAGATATTACCAGCCTGTCAGTACCTACCGCGGAAGTGTTAACGAATCTGACCGACGCATTTCCACTGCTGATCAGTGATAATGGTACCGTTATATTAGTATGTATGTCGGTGAAATAATCCATTATAGTATCCTGCAATAAGGTATTGTTAACAGACACTCTTAGTGCGCGCGCATTTAATGCATCGCCCATGGCGCCATAACGCAGTGAGGCCGAAGGGCCGCTGCCGTATATGGGTAACCCGTTATGTGCAGTTGTTAATGGGGCCGAAGGTGTTACCGG
>CAYLVR010000237.1:329-5306 GCA_964387165.1 uncultured Chitinophagaceae bacterium
GACCAAAATTCACCCTTATCATATGAAGAAGAATACACATACTCTCCCACCACCGCAGCAAAGCCCGCATTAATTTTATTATTATAATACGTTGCCGCTTTATGCATAAAGTACTGTTCTACCGGCAACACATTTCCATCAACATCATTGGCCACTTCATTGTATCTGAACCCGGTTTGTGTGGTATTTACGCTTAAAAAATAAACCGCAGTGTCCGATAACAAGCTGCGTTCAGTAGTATGTTGAGATGCTGTATTTCTATATAATGCTTTATCAGGTTTACCGTCGTTCCCCTCTCCCCAGAATTCAATATAACCACCTGCAGGTAACGAACCGGTTGCAGTAGTTGTATGAAAGGGAACCTTTTCACCATTTCGCCATAATTCCAGGTTCTCAACAGATGCACCACCAATACCTGCATTATCCAAAACAGTTTTAGTAATACGGTAAAGGCCCTTGGACCCTACTTTAAATTTAAAATACTGCTGATTGTAATTGATCCATTCGTTATTATACTGCCCGGTAGCGGTAAAACCGGCAATTAAAAACAGTAGTGTAAAAAATTTTGTCATTGCGAATGGTTTCGGGGTTTTCATTGGGACCGGATCAGCTTATTTAGTTTTCTTCTTTAAATCAACCTTTAAGGAAAATACATGAGTATATAAAGGATTCGACTGGTTAGCTAAATTAGTAAATGCATAATCGATCTGAACATTGGATATTTTAAATCCTGCTCCCACACTTGGCTGGTATATCCATACTTTTTTAGTGTTTGTTGAATCAGCATCATCGAGGGCTTTCTGAAAATTATTAATACCGCCTCTTACAAAAAATATGTTTTTCCATGAGGCTTCCAGGCCTATCTTGGGGTCAAGACTTAATACATCAGAAGCCAGAACAGTATTCCTTCTTCCGTCGAATGTCATATCAAAATTCACCTCTGTAAGCAGGTTAATGTTTTTATTCAGTTTAAAATCATAAGCGCCGCCGATAATTAATCGTGGTGCAGTAAGCTCTGTGGATTTAACCGGGATTTCATTTTCGGTTACATAAAACACTTCGCGCATTTTCTCTGTCAGGTTAAACGACCATGCATTGAATGTTGTGGTAACATCGCGGGCAACTATGCCGAATTTGAATTTGTTTGACTGGTATTGAACACCTGCATCAAATCCAAATCCCCATGCTGTTGTAAAATCACCCGCTTTACGGTGAATTATCTTAGCGTTTAGTCCGCCATTGATCTTTTTATTCTTCTTCAATTTAATTTCCTGTGCGAACGACAATAAAAATGCGTAGTCGGCGGAAGAGAAACTGGATATATTACTGAAGTTAATGGTACCGTCGGGTTCAATTAAAAATATGGTATTAGGAATATCATCAACCGCAAAACGAAGCAATGAAATGCCTATTACTCTTTTTTTATCTTTAAGCGGGAGCGCTAAACTTGCGTAATCGTATTTACCTATTCCTGCAAAATATTCTGCATGCATTAAACTAAGCTGCGGTTGATCTTTAACGTTAACCAAACCTGCAGGATTCCAATAACCCGCGCTGCCATCATTTACAGAAGCAATTTGTGCGCTACCCATTGATAATCCACGCGCCCCGGCACCTATATTTAAAAACTCATTTGAATATTTACGGAACTGCGCATTGCCATACTTTGTAATAAGTATGCAAAGAGTTAAAGCAGCCAGGACAGGGGACTTGTTCATCGACTATTATTGGTAAATTCAAACGGGAATATGATGAAATTATTGCATTTTAAGCCAAAGCATGGGCTATTCCTTACATTTGCGCAAATCATTGATTTAGATCACTATGAACCTGATTAAAGAGCTCACCTGGAGGGGTATGATCCAGGATGTTATGCCAGGAACAGAGGAGCAATTACAGAAAGAGATGACTGCTGGGTATGTGGGATTTGATCCGACTGCAGATTCGCTTCATATAGGGAGCCTTGTGCCCATATTGCTGCTTATTCATATGCAAAGGGCGGGGCATAAACCGGTAGCGCTTATAGGTGGCGCAACAGGTATGATTGGTGATCCAACCGGGAAAAGCGAAGAACGTAATTTGCTGGGCGAGGAACAATTATCGGTTAACGTGGCGGGGATACGTAAGCAGTTATCCCGGTTCCTGGACTTTAATTCATCAGCGGCTAACGGGGCAGTAATTGTAAATAATTACGATTGGTTCAAAGGCATTTCTTTTATTGATTTTTTACGGGACACTGGCAAGCATATTACTGTGAATTATATGATGGCCAAGGATAGTGTGAGCCGCCGGATACAGGGCGATACCGGCATTAGTTATACCGAGTTTGCTTACCAGTTGATGCAGGGCTACGATTTTTACCACTTATATAAAGAGATGAACTGTAAGCTGCAATTTGGCGGCAGCGACCAGTGGGGAAACATTACGACCGGGGCGGAACTGGTTCGCCGCAAAGCGGGAGGTGAGGTATTTGGGTTTACCTGTCCCCTGATACGCAAAGCTGATGGTGGTAAGTTTGGAAAGACCGAGAAGGGAAATGTGTGGCTGGATGCAGAGAAAACATCGCCGTACCAGTTTTACCAGTTCTGGCTGAATGCTTCGGATAGTGATGCGGAGAACTGGATAAAGATCTTTACATTTTTAAGTTTTAATGAAATAGAGGCCCTGGTTTCGGCTCACAAAGCCGATCCTGGTGCGCGGATATTACAGAAAGCCCTGGCAAAGGAGTTAACCACTTTTGTGCACAGCGAAGCAGATTATCATAAGGCTGTGGAAACGACTGAGAAGTTGTTTGCGAACCAATCTGCCCCTGCGGAGGATTTAAGTGTAGAGGATCTTGAAACGATGGAGGGTGTGGTTAAAGTCGATTATCCATTAGCTAAACTGGAGGATGGTATTGATATCGTGCGTTTCTTAGCGGAGACAACTATTTTTTCAAGCAAAGGCGAGGCAAGAAAGATGGTTCAGCAGGGAGGTGTTAGTGTGAACAGGAACAAGGTAAATGATGTGGGAATGAAGCTGGATAAGAGTTTGTTGCTTCATGACACTTATATATTATTACAAAAGGGCAAGAAGAATTATTACCTTGTAAAGGTGGTATAAAGATTTGGAACATGCCCGTTGAGGTGTTATTTTTGCCACCCTTTTAAAAGATCTTATTCAATTGGCCTATAGTATAATGGTAGTACAACTGATTTTGGTTCAGTTTGTCTAGGTTCGAATCCTGGTAGGCCAACCGCACGGGACAAGTCGATTTTTTTCGCGCTTGTCCCGTTTTCATTTCCTCTAAAACCCGTGTCCAGCAAGTATATCAGCCGAACCACTTCATTGAGACGTGCGGTTCGAACTTTAAAATTTTCAAAACTGAATTTTTCTGGAAAAACCGAACTGATAACTGATTCGGGTATGTTTCGGGACTAAGATACTGGAAAAAAACAACCTGAATAGCCAGGGGATTTTAATTTATCAAGGAGAAAAGAATGAAGAGCTTAGTGAAGCGATGCGGCTTGTAAGTTGGGAAGACGTCGCAGAAATTTAAAATATAACTATGCCCCTTCCAAAAAAAAAACTGCTCAAAATTACTTTGAAACAGCCTGTTAAATTCTATTGTGCCACACTGGCTAAAATTGAACCTTTTATCAAAAAAGGTTTTAATAATATTACAGCTGCAGAAACAAAAAGGTTGAAGCAGCGTTTATCTTTTATTTTTTTTATAAAACCCTTCTCTTCTTAGGAACGCCAGCATGGGTTCCATCCATTCATTTACCTGCAAACGCTGTGTAAACCCGTGGTTGCCCTTTGGAAATAAATGCAATTCCACGTTTACCCCATTCTTTTGCAGGGCCTGATAAAAAACGATGCTATTACTTACATCGACGATAACATCATCACTCGTATGGGTTAAATAAGTAGGAGGAGTTTCTTTAGTAACCTGCAATTCACTAGAAAATAATTTTGTCTTCTCTTCTGTCGGCTCCATTCCTAATAAAGATATTTTCGATACTACGTGCGTTAAACTATCCGCCATGCTGATTACGGGATAAACAAGAATCATAAAGTCCGGTCTTAAACTGGTATTCTCTTTATTTGGAATATAACTTTTATTAAAATGAGTTCCTAATGTGGATGCCAGGTGGCCACCGGCGCTAAACCCGATAATACCTACTTTCTTAGGATCAATTTTCCAGTCAACCGCTTTTGATCTTACCACTTTAATTGCCTGTTGAGCATCCATAATGGGGCCATAGCTTTTGTCCTGCATCTGGTTGTTATTCGGTAATCTGTATTTAACTACAAATGCAGCTATACCCATTTCTGAAAATGATTTAGCAATTACTGTTCCTTCTTCTGTATAAGCCAGAAAGGAATAAGCCCCACCCGGAAATATGATCACCGATGTCCCAATCGCTTTACCGCTGGGAGGAAGATATATTTCCAATGTAGGTTGGTCTGCCTTACTAAGCTTCACTTTGCTTCCCGGAATACTATTTGAATAAAGCGGCAATACTTCCTGTGCATTCGTACCGTAGCAGATTAAAAAAGATAGAGTAAGCATTAATTGTACGCGGTTCATAAAAACTATTTATTTGCATTTCATCAGCAATTGTATAAAACATAAATAGACATTTTGCTGATGTCTGATTGACAGTAATTCATATCTTAAAATTGAAATACTCGTTCAAGCAAACTGTCGTAACACGAATAATATTAATTATTATCTGCTGATTAATGCAGCAAATGACCAGGAATATCTTCAACACGCTCGCAACACAATTGTTCCATTATTTGCCTGAGCTGCGTGTTTAGTAAAGAAATAATATGGTCGCCGCCTTTTTCGCCAAGAGCAGCCACGCTGTACATCGGGCTGCGTCCCAAAAATGTGAAGGCCGCACCGGCAGCAATTGCACGCACCACATCCGGTCCGGAACGAATGCCACTATCCATCATTACTGTGATTTTATTTTTGTAACCCGTGGC
>CAYLVR010000238.1:0-5306 GCA_964387165.1 uncultured Chitinophagaceae bacterium
CGAGGAGGCATTGAGGAGGCAAAGAGGAGAAACCGAGAATTTTCCGGGTCATTTTGATCTTATTTTGACTATTACTCACTTTTGGTGGAACTATTTTACCAGCGTTTGATAGTACTGATTTAATAGGACTTAGCGGTATCAGAATAATGTGTCAGCGAGCCTCTCTCCCCTATTATCCCACTCATTGAATACCAATAAACCGGCTCACTTTAAATGTAATATGATAGAATTGTATGACCTCATTCATTTAAAAGGTCTTTGCAGGTGAATGATTTTTCATCAAAGATTTCGATAGACTTAAACAGAAGTTGAGCAATCTGAGAGTGTCCTTTATTGTTAGGGTGAACAGGGTCGGCCAGCCATGTTTTATACAATTCGCTTTGCGGCTGACCATCATTTGCTGCTCCCTGCCAGTGCGACCAGTTATCCACTAACACTGTCTTTACTTCTTTTGTAACATCGCGAACAACAGTCACAAACTCTGGTAAACGTTTACAATGTGGCGCCTGTTTTACATCGAGAAAATTTGGTGTATGCAAAACAGGGATGGCATTTAATTCTCTTACCCGGCTTACCAATGAAGTAAGTTTATCTTTAAAGTACTGAGCTGAGATTTGTGTTCGGACACAATCATTGGCACCAATCATCACTGAAACCATTGCAGGTTTAAATTGTTTAACCCTCCACACAAAATCTTCCAGTATGTTATCACAGATATTCCCGCTGATTCCCGTATTAATAACAATATCCCGGGTGCGCCCTAACTCCGATCGTACCCGCTCAGCAAATATTTCAGGATAAGAACGCCATCCACTGGTATGTTTTCCGCCCTCAGTGATGCTATCACCGGTGAATAACCAGATGGACGATTTTGTTTGCTTAATTAATTCTTTAATCTTATCCAGGTCGGGCACAACAACAGTATGTTTACTGGTATTCACGCTCTGATTGATATTGCCAGAAGTCATTGGATTTGGAATCATGGCAGACGGAATCAATCCTGCCAGGCCCGACAAGGTTATAAATCCCCGTCTGGAATATTTTTTATGCATGGCTATTATTTTTCAGGTTTGCTTATCTTTTTATCGCACCAATTATCGCATCTCACCACTCATTGCAAATGCTGATCATCTGAAGCGTTTCATATAAAGATTGTTTGAGTTGAAATATTTTTGCAGATCGTTTGAACACTCAAAGTGCATTCCAGCTAAAAAGTCAAAGGCATGGCCGAGGCCACAGCGGCACTTCGCAACACCAACATGTAATTAGATCTCTGGTTACCATTGTGATCACTCCCAAAAAAACTTTTTAACTTTATAACCATAAACAGCGTAGTATAACGTAAAAAGGAATATCGGCAAACAGATAAGATAAGCTGTCCTGTAAGAGTAAAGTTCAGCGATATGACCGAATAATAAAGGTATAACTGCTCCCCCAGTAATTGACATCACCAATATTGAGGTCCCCATCTTTGTAAACTTACCCAGGCCTGCGATGGCAAGGGGCCAAATAGAACTATATAATAATGAATTAGCAAACCCCAATATGCCAACCATGTATATATTTATTTCATTTGGTGTTACATAAATTAAAATTGTCGTGATAACACCGAGATTAGTGAAAATGATTAAAGCCTGCCTCAGTGTTATATATTTTGGGGTTAATACAACACCAACCATATATCCAATTACCATTCCGCCCGAGACCAACCACACATAATTAGCCGGATTCGGCAAATTCAAAGCAGCTGCATAAGCATTTATTGAACTTAAAACGACAAATTCGGAACCGATATAAAAAAATAACGCAAAAAATCCTAAAAATAAATGCGGAAATTGAAAAATACTCGTTTTGGAAATTGCAGAAGCTGAATCTTCCGGTGATTCGGCGTTCCCATTTTCAGTTGCTTCATTCACTTCAGGAAAAGGGGCAAAAAAAGTTAAAATACCTAAAACCACCATAATACCCGAAATTATATAAAATGGAACAATCACATCTTCAACATGAACATTGTTCAGATCCAGAAATCCGGATAAAATCAATGAAGCTGCTGCAAATGAGGTTTTATGGCAGATTCCCATGAGCCCCCCTCTCCTGAGAGCACTCTCTTTGGATCCTATGATGACAACATACGTGCTTTGAGCGCCTGTCAATAAACACTGCCCTACACCGCTTACAAATAATGCAATGAGGAAAAGAGGGAAATTCACCATTCTTCCAGAAAATCCAATTATTAAAAAACCAAAACCTATTAATATTATTCCAACTGCCATTCCTCCTTTATACCCTATTTTTTTAAGTATTAATCCCGATGGAACTCCAAATAAAATAAAGGCTGAATATGTTGCAGTCATAACTAAATAAGACATGCCCGTTGATATTTTAAATGCATCCTTGACAAAAGGAATAAAAAAAGCATTCACTCCAGCTGCAAACCCAAGCACAGCAAACATGCAACCTAAAATAGAAAGTAATAAAACAAGAGAGTCTTGTCTTTTATGCATAATTTTTTGAATTATTATTTTGTGTTAAAAACTTTCAATGCATTGAAACGAAATATTTTTAAGATATCACCGATATTCAAATCAGCACTGAGAACAGGAGCAAGATTGCATCGCGTATCCATCCAGTTAACATCGCTGCCAAAAAGTATTTTCTCTGCTCCAATATTTGAGGAAAGCATTTCTACGAGACCATTGTCATAATAATCGCCTGCAATGTCAACATAAACATTACTGTAGCTGTTACACATTTTCACAACGGAATCAATAGTGCTTGGCCGTCCGCCTGCATGTCCTAAAATGAAAGTCAATTCATTGAATTCATCAAGAAATTTTCGGAACCGGTCAGGGTGACTCCGGTATTGCTCCGGATTGTAACTTGAAATTTCCCAAGTATGTGACATGATCGGCTTTTTAAATTTTCTTGCCAGTTGGTAAACAAGCCGATATTTTTCGTCGTCGGCATCTGTCTTATGTTCCACCGGATGAATCTTGATCCCCACGCATTTGGGGTCGCTGAAAGACATTTCGACATTTCTGATATGCTCGTTATCACCATTGGGATTAAAAACTTCCAAATAGGAGAAGCGCCGTGGATCATATTCAATCAGCCATTGCATACTTTCACGACAACTGATCCTGCTATTTAAGAGAGACTCAAGTGGCATTAGATATATTTGATCAAGGCCATATAAATCCATAAACTTAATCCAGTCGGATGGACTGAACTCCAAATCAGGAGTGTAAAACCTGGCGTACGAAGCATAGTCGGGACGAATGCAATGTGTATGCGTATCAATAATAAACGGTTGGGGCGGTACGTACTTTGCCTCAACAGGATATATATATTCTTCTCCAATTAACCGTCTCAGGTTGTTCCCAGCTATATCACATTTTATTTTCCATGAAAGATCACTCATAATAACCGGCCCCATACTTACATCACAATTAAAAGCAGGCATGTGGGAACCATAAATAAGCCGGTCGCTCAGCCCCATCTCGTGTAGTTGTTCATGTCCCAGCCAGTTGCAGAAATTATATGTGCACAAAAAAAGGTTTTTACATTCCTTCAGAACTTCTTTTATTTTTTCAAAAAAGTACAATATCTTCCTTGTCCCGCACTCAATAATGATATTGATTTCCCTATTTTTATTTGCAAAAATCATTAATTCATCAAAACCAACATCTGTATGCAAAATGGCCAGGGGAATCTTGTTGTCAATCATTTCAGGAAATAAAACATTAAAAGAATTCAGGTTGCCTCTGTTTGGGTCATACCTGAGAATAAAAGCATTTTTACTCCTAAGATTTGAAAGTTTGCCTTTCAGCGACAAATCCAGATACAGTGATTCAATAAAATTGGTTTCTATTGGTTTGGCAAAACCGGCAAACGCAGGTTTATCATTTTCCCATACGCAGGAGTCAAGCCACGGAAGAGTTCTCTTTATATCAAAATAATTATTTCGAAAGCTGTCAAGGACCTCTGTAAGTTCCATAATTTTAATTTTTACATCTCATAAGTATCTGTGACTGAGATTGAACTTTTTATTATATCATCTATCTCCATTTCATCTTTCAATATGTTCATTACTCTGGCCTGGAGAATAATATTGCCAATAGAGGTTGCTTCTGCAGGGCCCGCAACCACCGGGATGCCAACATATTCTGCAATTTTTGAACAGAGGTATTTATTTTTGCTCCCCCCGCTTACCACCTGAACTTTTTCAAACTTTATTCCGCATGTGTTTTCTAATTTTTCTATTAATATCTTAAACTCATTGGCCAGGCTATCGAAAATCACTTTTGCAAAATCTTCAGGATTTTCAGGAATAATCTGATTCGTTTCCTTACAATAATTTACTATTTCCTTAGTCATATCTTCAGGTGAGAAAAAACGTTCGTCATTAACTGCAATTATTGAATTTATATGCGAATTGACAGCTCGTGTCGCTAGTTCATTATAGCTAATATGAATGCCATTGTCCCTCCATTTTTTGACACACTCCTGGATAAGCCACAATCCCACACTGCTGCAAAACAATCCCCATTTCTCCCAGGGAAGTCCAAGTATTGCAATACTATCATCATTAATATGACTTAAATTAATTCCTTCATCATAACGTCCCAACATTGCCCAGGTGCCGAGGCTGAGAAAAGCTATTTTCTCTTTATCATTGAAGACTGTTAATGAAGCAACCGCGGTATCGTGGCCTGCCCCTGAAATTACTGGTACACCCTTAAGCTTTGGATGAATATCAGAACAATTTATTTTGCCAATAACCTGAGGAATCGTGTTAACTCCAGGAAGTATTTTTGCAGGAATTTTTAGTTTGCTTGCCAATTCAACATCCCATTCTCCTGTTTCGATGTTGATCATTTGTGAAGCGGTTGCAAATGTCCAGTCAGTAACTGCTTCTCCGCATAGTTTGTAATTGACAAGGTCTGCAATAAAAAGAAGCTTTTCAGCATGATCTAAATATTCTGACTCGTTCTGAACCATTGAATAAAGCTGGCAGAGTGAAGTTATTGGTGAAATTCCGGAACCATTTCTTTTGAGAAGATCCAGGGTGGTAATAGTTTTAGAAAATTTATGTGGCAATCCTTGTGTACGCTTATCCCGATATGAAACCGGTTTATAGAACAATTCTCCCCGATTATTCAACAAACCAAAATCCTGGGACCAGCTGCTGCAACATATCGACTCTATTTTTTCGTTGCCTGTATCTTCACATGCTTTGACAAGACCCTTCGAAATCTCATTTTCCAAAAAATCCCAATCCCAGCATTTCATACCATCTCTCTGAA
>CAYLVR010000239.1:0-5267 GCA_964387165.1 uncultured Chitinophagaceae bacterium
GCAATAATTATGGGATTAATTGGCGTATTAAGATGGAGGGAAGAAAATAATACTCTTGCTTCTGTTACGGGCGCCTCAAGGAACAGTATTGGGGGTGCTGTATGGATAGGTCAGGAAGCTTAGAAAATCCCAGTTTTCAAAGGGAGAGCGCAGGCACCAAAAGCGGGATAATATAATAACAGAATAATGTTATCAGTATGATTGCAATAATATTCATTACAAAACCTGTCTTTATCATTTGTTTTAAGGTAATATGACCACTCGCAAAAACTATTGCATTAGGTGGTGTGCCCATCGGCATCATACTGGCACAACTTGCAGCAAGTGTCATAGGCAAACCAAGCAATAGGGGATTAATATGCAATGCATCAGAAATACCGCCAATTACAGGTGCAAAAACAATTACCTGTGCAACATTGCTCATCAATTCACTAATAAATAAAGAAACCAATGTGACCATTAACACCAGCAGAAATACATTGCTGCCAGAAAAACCGGCGACCCAGGCGCCCAGCGATTGAATTAATCCTGCTTTTTCCAATGCTGTTGCAAGTGCAATTCCACCACCAAATAATAATAAAATACCCCATGCCATTTTTGAGGTATCTGGCCACTCCAGAATTTTTTTGCTTTTTGTCATCCCCGAAGGAAAAATAAATAATGCTGTGGCGCCCATTATTGCGATGATGGTATCATCCAGTTTAATCCATCCGGTCGCATTAATAATATCTTTCGTTATCCATAAAAATGCAGTGGAGCAAAAAATAATTAATACTCTTTTTTCAGCAACGCTTAAAGGACCCAATTCCTCTATCCTGGTTTTAATCAATAATTTTGTTGAGTCATCGGATTTGAGATTGTTGGGATACAACCATTTGGTCATTACAAAATATAATGAGAACATCAGCAACAGCGCAATCGGAAGGCATATGATCATCCAGTCAGCGAATTGAATGGTATAGTTGTATTTTTTCTCAATAAATGCAACAAATGCCACATTAGGCGGAGTTCCGATAATAGTGGCAATGCCTCCAAAATTTGATGCATAGGCAATAGCCAGCATTACTGCCAGCGAGAAATTTTTAATATTGCCATGCCCCACCCTGTTTTCTGTAACCACATGAATTAAAGAAGCAGCGATAGGAAACATCATCATCGTGGTGGCGGTATTGCTTAACCACATGCTGATAAAACCAGTGGAAAGAATAAAGCCAAGTACGATCCTGTCGCCACTTGTACCTGTTAGCCTGATAATATATAATGCTATTCTTGTGTGGAGGTTCCATTTTTCGATGGCGAGACCCAACATAAATCCACCCATGAAAAGAAAGATGATCGAATCGCCATAATTCGCTGCGACTGCTTTCAAACTTTCCACACCCATCACCGGGAACAATATCAAAGGAAGCATTGCTACCACAGGCATAGGTATAGCTTCTGTTATCCACCAGGTAACCATCAGCATAGCTATTGCCAGCACCGTTCTTGCCTGGTGGTCAACGGCAAATGGGTTCAGAAAATACATCAGCAAAAACAATATTGCTCCTGTTAAGAGAAATAAAATATCACGATTCGTTTTGCCGAAAGCAGGCGTTGGTGGCTTCAAGAATGGAATATTTGTTAAGTTTGAACAGATTTGCAAACAAATAAACTAAAAAAGAAGTAAATCCTACAGATTGCTAAAGGAAATTATCATTGCTATTGCATCTTATTTTAAGGCTCATCAGTTTATACGTAAGCATCGTTTATGGAAATGGATAATCGTTCCCGGATTATTATACATGATATTGTTCATGGTAGGAATGTATGTGTTCTGGCAATCATCTGATGCTGCTGTTTCCTATATTACCAGCAAACTGGGTATCGGCAAATGGGTACACCAACAGGGAAGCCGCCTTCTAAGTTTTCTTTTTGTGATGGGCGAACTAATGGTGAGGCTCATACTTATCTTCTTTTATTTTTCCTTATTTAAATATTTATTTCTCATACTTGGATCTCCTTTATTTGCTTACCTGAGCGAAAAAACAGAAGCAATCATGGAAGGGAAGGATTTTCCATTCAGCTTCCGGCAACTGCTGAATGATGTGTACAGGGGAATCAGGCTGGCCCTTAGAAATACATTATGGCAATCGGTATTCACCATCTCCATATTAATTGTTTCTTTTTTCCCTGTTGTGGGGTGGATCACTCCGCTTGTGATGTTGTTTATCGAATGCTATTATTATGGCTTTTCAATGCTTGATTATAGTTGCGAGCGACATAAATTATCCCCATCGGAAAGCATCGAATATATTTCCAAACATAAAGGACTGGCAATAGGTAACGGAATAATGTTTTATATGATGCATTTATTACCCGTAATCGGATGGATATTTGCCCCTGCATACGCTGTGGTCGCTGCCACTATCAGCCTCTATCACCAGAAATCTGAACTATGAGTATTGTTTATATAATTCCATCTGTGCTGGCCGAAAACGCCACCCAGACTATATTACCATATACGGTTGATGCCGTAAAAAATTGCCAGGTATTTTTCGTGGAGAATGAAAGAACAGCCAGGCGTTTTTTAAAATCAGTATGGAAAGAAATGGTTATTGATGATTATGAATGGGTGACCATACATAAAGCGGAAGATGCAGTGAAAAACAAGTTCGGCCAGTTATTAAGAAACGGAAAAAACATCGGTATTATCAGTGAAGCAGGATGCCCGGGCGTTGCAGATCCAGGGCAGGCATTGATATCTGTTGCACACAAAGAAAAAGCCATTGTTAAACCGTTAGTGGGACCAAGCTCAATATTACTTGCTTTAATGGCAGGTGGTTTAAACGGTCAGCGATTTCGTTTCAATGGATATTTACCAATCGATAATGCAGAAAAAATAAAAACAGTTAAACAATTAGAACAACAATCGGCAAAAAACAACTGCACAGAAATATTTATTGAAACTCCTTACCGTAATAACCAGCTGCTGGAAACAATTATCAAAAACTGCCAGCCTAACACCTTATTAAGTATTGCCGCAGATATTACTTCTGAAGAAGAATGGATAAAAACACAAACAATTGGAGAATGGAGGAAAGATATTCCTCAGCTACATAAAAGGCTCGTGATATTTAGTTTATTTTCTCATTAACCTGATGCTGCGTTTTCATCAGCCTGACGTAAATAGTTCCGCTTCGCGGGGACACCTGCACCTGGTTATGATTTTTACCTGGGTAAATCCCGAATAGAAATAATACTATCGACGATATATTTATTATATCCTCTCCAGGGTAATGTGCCAAGATATTCTTTATAATGAAGGGATACTTCTTTACCGCCGCTTAACATTAATTTCTGTGCTATATCTTCACTTTCTATTGAAAAATCAAATTCGTTGGATTGAATGTTGCCCGTTGTTTTGGACCTGAGCCCGGATTGTATTAGCTTACCTTCATAAGTCTTGAAAACATAACCTTTCTTCACTACAAAGTTGAGCTCGCCGGCCTTAACCCCTTCTCCGAAAGGGCGATAAAATTGAACCCAGCCCCATATTGCCAGGCCAATTACGACAGCCACTATTATCATCCAAACAAAGCGCATCATTGGTATGTGAGTTTACTGTTAATCTGTTAAAGTTATGAAACGCCCTTACAAATTCCATCCGGCCTGTTAAATAAATCATGGATCAGATGAAAATTGTATTTTACCTTCGACCCCTAATGTTCGCTACACCATGAAACGAAGCATGATAAGGTTTTTCACAGAGGGGGATTGTATATGCGAAGTTTCATCGTGCCGCTCGCCTTCGCGAAGCTTCGACGGGGCAAGGCCGACCATTAAAAAAACAAAGATATACGGATGAAAATAGGAATTGTTTGTTACCCAACCTTTGGGGGAAGTGGAGTGCTTGCAACGGAATTAGGAAAAGCTTTGGCCGACAAGGGTCACATGGTCCATTTTATCACTTACCAGCAACCCGTACGTTTATTAGAATTCAACGCCAATATATTTTATCACGAAGTTCGTGTTCCCACCTACCCTTTATTTGATTACCCGCCCTATGAGTCTGCTTTATCGAGCACGATGGTAGACGTTATCATGAACAACCAGATAGATCTTTTGCATGTGCACTATGCCATACCGCATGCATCAGCCGCATATATGGCGAAAAAGATATTGGAATCGATGGGGAAAAAAATTCCTGTTATCACAACTCTTCATGGTACAGATATCACGCTTGTAGGACGTGATAAAACATACGCACCTGTCGTATCATTTTCAATAAATGAAAGCGATGCAATAACAGCAGTATCATTTAATCTTCGCGACGAAACGAATAAAATATTTAAGATTCATAAAGAGATAGAGGTGATCCAGAATTTTGTTGATTTTAAACGTTTCAACAAAAAACCTATTGATGCATTCAGAAAGGTAATTGCACCTAATAATGAAAAAATAATTATTCACGCGTCTAATTTCAGGAAAATTAAACGGGTAGAAGATGTTGTACGCATATTTGCGGAAGTAAACAGTCAGATTCCTTCTAAATTATTATTAGTAGGCGATGGGCCGGAAAGACCAACAGCAGAAAATATGTGCAGGGAATTAAATTTATGCGACGACCTTCGCTTTGTTGGTAAACAGGAACAAATGGAAGAAATTCTTGCTACTGGAGATTTATTTCTTCTCACTTCAGAATATGAAAGTTTTGGTTTGGCAGCGCTGGAAGCAATGGCCGCAGGTGTACCCGTTATTTCAACAAATGCGGGAGGATTACCTGAAATAAATATTCACGGCAAAACCGGGTTTATGGGCAACGTTGGTGATGTGGAAAGCATGAGCAAACATGCTATTGAATTATTGAGCAATGAAGAAATGCTACAACAATTTAAGGCCAGCGCACTTGACCATGCGAAGACGTTTGATATTCATAATATTATTCCTAAATACGAGGAATTATATAATAAGTTTCTTTAGCGTTTCCTGATCCATACTGCCGGATCGAGGTTTTTATTTTCAAGCAGGAGAAGGAATTCTATTTCGCCATTACCATCTGCATTAACAGCAGCCTGCCCGATTACCTGTCCCGTCTTCACTTTTGTCCCTTTTGTAACTGATGTACCGGAAAGGTTGCCATAAGTGGTGAAGTACTTGCCATGACGTATCAGTATATTTGACTCGCCCTCCACATCAAATACAGAAACCACCTCTCCGTCAAATATTGTTTTAACAGTTCCGCCCTGTTCAGTTTCCAAAGTAAGCCCCGGATTATTTCCAGCGATCCT
>CAYLVR010000240.1:0-5236 GCA_964387165.1 uncultured Chitinophagaceae bacterium
TATGCTGGCTGGTATTCAGTTTTTCAACAATTAACCTGCCCCCGAGAATAAAGATAAGATTACCAGTAAAAGTACCTGTTCCGATACCTGCTATATAAAAATTATAATGATCGTTCCTGGGGCGAAGAATCTTTTTAGTGAATAATACCGTACTCCATCCGAACCAGAAGGGAATTTGTACAGGGTTTACGGCGCTCATCATTACACCTAACCAGAAACGGTGAATACTTCCTGATAATAAAGCATTTTTTGTAACCTTTGGATCGGATGCTGCCACAAAACTGAATATGGCAAGGGCAACAATAACAGATAATGCTATCCATTCGAGCCATTTGAATAATTTTTTATTTTTCATTACCCAGTTCATGGCCACTAATGAAATACGCACATAAATGATTTCAATAATTAATGCACCGAATACAAAATATATAGCCGGGCGAATGCCATCAGAAACAGAAATCTGCATGGCTGAAATGTTCAGCGTGCCTAATGGTAATGTTCCGAGGAAACTAATAAACAGGCCCGTTATAAATATTCGGAACAGTTTCATATATGATTTTGGTTCATTATGCAGGCATTTGCGCTAATTTTCTGGAATGTTCCTTATCATAACGGAACATGGCAACTCCTTCTTTAAAACTAAGGTATTTGTGGCCCTTTTTATGGTTCATCCTGCTGATCCGCCATAATAATATCCAATGTCTTATAATTTCTTTCCACGCGAAAAATAAACTGTGCCGGGGGTCATATATATGAGTTGGTTCCGATCCTGCGCCATTGATCTCAATAATACAGAAATTTTTTCCCTGTAGTAATTCTTCCCAATTATTATACCTGATGTCCAGTCTTCCATAATAAAAATCTTTTACCTGCCGGCAGGCATTGTCAATCACGTTGGTCAGTTGTTCGTCAATTAAATGAGAATCATCAAGAAACTTTGCGCCTCTCGCATGATTACCGTAAGGTACCAGTAATTTTTCTTCACCGGCTTCGGGAATGGTATCGAGGTTGTTCCCATACATTTTTTCCAGGTTATTCAAGTGCAGGAAGGATCTTTTTTCTTTTTTCGCCAGTTCCCTTATTGTGTTTTTCCCATTTCCCTGAACGCTAAGAAATTCTTTACGAACTATACCGGATATTTTTCCTTTATCGGTTCCCGGGAACCTGTAATAAAATATACCTGCTTCTTTTTTGAAGGAAACAAATTTCTGAATATGAAATTCAATCGTAGTGGCTGTTTTACAATATTCAATAACGTCTTCATCTGTATGAAGAATTTTTACTCCTCTCCCTCTCCCTCCTATATCCGGTTTGCCAATTAAGGGATAATCAAATCCCGACTGCTTTAACTGGGAGAGTACGGTGTTCCCATTATCTCCTGCATTAAAATAGATAGTTGGCGGATATAATTCAGCGGGCATTATATCATACACTTCTTTTTTGGATTCATTGAGGAACCCGCCATTTTTAATAGAAGGATTGGAGGCGGCAAAAAAGAAAAATGACCTGGCACGAAAACATAAAAAGAACCATACAGGATATATCCATGTGTACACCATCCCAAAGCTCCAGTATTCCCAGTTAAATAATTTTATCCTCCAGGCCCTCATTATTTTTCAGCCATTGAAGGTTCTGTTATTAATTCTTTCAGATGCTGATCATTATTTTTCAGATCAAGGTATTTCATGCTGAGAGAGGTGTTATTGATAGCTATTGAAGTGACGCTCACTGTAAACACTTCTCCTTCCCTGTTCATTTTTAGGTCGTTATAACTGTCACCATCACCCGTAAACTGGTGAAAATGTAAAATATCTTCCTGTGAAGGGTTGTTGTTTTTATGCAGCCAGTTACTGAACCAGTTATTTCTTTTTTGAATAACAGCATCATTGTACAAAGTAACAGAGGACCAGATATGCGGAGTGTTTTTATCTACTGTTTTAGCGTATTTATTTTTACCATCCCACCTGCACTCGAATAAAATATTATTATCCAGAATGATTGCTGTAAAGGGTTCAATATTATTCAAATTTATAGCCAGGAAACTATTATAAGGTGTACAATGATCTATAAGGTCAAGTAATATTAGCCCCCTGCTTTTTCTATATGGCGGCTCGGGGGTATGTGCCTGCAATCCGCCGTTCAGGAATATTACCACGTTCCCGTTTTCATGTGCGGCTATCCATGTTCCTCCTGCATCACCATCTTTTGGAAATATTATTTTTCCTGAAATAAAATTGAATATTTCAGGGGCCTGCGCTGGTAATCGCCGGTTCTTTTCATCGCGGTTGGATGTAAAAAAAATAGTGTCCTTAACAGGAATATATGTTACTGTGCACATTCTTTGCGGTGCTTAACCGTAGATGACGCCACGCCAAAATCTTCCGGTAATTTAATATCTGATATTTCTTTGATCCCTACCCTTATCAGGGCCATGTGATGAATAGTATGTTCAAGGTTATAAGCGATCTCCCTGTGGTAATTAGTTGGAATGGCTATAGGTTCAGCAGAATGGTCATCGTAAGAGGCCTGCAGCGTTAACTGCTTATCGGGTCTGCCAAGGTTACTAAATATATCCTGGAGCAGCGCCAGCGCCAATGCTTTATTTGTCTCTATAGTTTTGTCTCTTTTTCTTTTTTCATAGTTTACGATACTTTCCGGGTAACCATTCTCTAACTCCTGGAAAAGTTCAATGATATGCCTTACGTGCTGGCCAATTGTATTGTTTACCAGGTTGGAGCAAGGTTGAGTATATTGTTCGGGCGACAATTGTTTAATGGTTTCCGCAAGTTGTACAAATACGTTGTTTACAGCTTGTTGTAATTGCATTGGCACATTTTAGTCATGCAAAATAATATATTTTTGTCTGGCATTAAAACAAAAACGATGGCTATCCCGGTAATGGCAGAAATGGTCGCTGCAGGCGAATCTCCTGAGATCCTCTTTTGGGTGGGTTGTTCAGGCAGCTTCGATCAGCGTGCCCAGAAGATAACGAGAGCTTTTGCAAGTATTCTCAGCCATGTTGGTATTTCATACGCTGTGCTGGGCAAAGAAGAGATGTGCACAGGAGATCCTGCCCGGCGTGCCGGGAACGAGTTTATGTTCCAGATGATGGCCTATCAGAATATACAGGTACTGAATAACTACAGTGTAAAAAAAATAGTAACGGCCTGCCCTCATTGTTTTAATATCTTAAAAAACGAATACCCTGTATTGGGAGGAAGCTACGAGGTCATTCATCATAGTACATTTCTTCAGCAACTGATTGACGAGGGCAAAATAGTGATTAAAGAAGGGGGAATATTTAAAGGCAAACGTATTACTTATCATGATAGTTGTTACCTGGGCCGGGCAAATGATATTTACGAAGCTCCGCGGAAAGTTCTTGAGGCGCTCGATGCCGAACTCGTGGAAATGAAGCGCTGCAAAAGTAACGGATTATGCTGCGGCGCAGGCGGTGCACAAATGTTTAAGGAAGAAGAAAAAGGTACTAAACGGATTAACATAGAACGCACAGAAGAGGCGGTAAATACCGGCGCAGCGATAGTGGCTGCCGCCTGCCCGTTTTGTAATACGATGCTTACCGACGGCTTAAAAGCCGGGGAGAAAGAAGATACGGTGCAGGTGCTTGATATTGCTGAGTTAATTGCGGCGTCTATGCGGTTATAAAGGAGCTTACAGTTTCATAAATCCCCTTGCGGTCATACGTGTCTCTACCACCCCCTTTTTCAAAGGGGAACAGCAGGCTGTGATGACCTTTTGCTAAAGCCTGTTGATGCAATATTATTAGTCTAAATGTTGATCCAATTATTATTAGTTTAAATTTGCAGGATGATTACCAATTTTATGGATTTGTTGCCGGAAGAATTTGATGAAGACTCAAGAGTTTGGGTATATCAATGTAACAGGCTGTTCACATTAAACGAAGCTTTGCAGGTAGAAGATATATTGAAAACGTTTGCGAGTAACTGGAACTCGCATGGCGCGACGGTGAAAGGGTATGCCAATTTATTTTTTGGCCAGTTCATCGTATTTATTGCTGATGAAACAGTTCATGGAGTAAGTGGTTGCAGTACCGATAGCTCGGTAAGAATTGTCAAGGATATCGAGAAAATGTTTAATGTAAATATGTTCGACAGGCTGCTTCTTGCATTTCTTGTAAAAGAAAGAGTACAGGTAATTCCGGTCGCGCAGTTTTCCTATGCCCTGGAAAATAATTTCATTGAGCCATCATCCGTATATTTTAATAATACAGTACTTAACCTGAAGCAATTAAAAAATAACTGGATGATCCCGGTTAAAGATAGCTGGCTGGCCAAAAAATATATGATTGCCGAAAAAAATTAAACGGCTAATGAGTGTTCATGCGCGCGTATTGTTGATTTGCGCGTTGATTTCTTTTCCTTGACGATCCTGGAAAACCTGCTGGCCGTCCAGACGTGATCGAGTGTTACTTCGTGTGTAACCTCAAATCCTTCCTTACGAACACAATCCCAACTGCATGGTCTGCTGAGATCTGTTGCAATTTTAGAAGTGCTTTTGGGGGAGGCGATCCAAAACGTACCCTCTTCATGTAAAGCAGGCAATACATCGTGGAGAATACCACAGAGCTGGTTAACGTTTACAGCGAATACCAATGCAAAATCAATTTTTCTCGACTTTAGCAAAGGAGTTACATTTTTCGCGAAGGTTATTTTTGCAAATTGTTTTTCTATTGAAGAAGGAAGACCCTGAATAAGTATATTCTTTTGATCCGCGTACTGAAGTTTTTCTAGAAGATTTTGCAGCATGCACAAGTAATTTTAATTCTAGAGACAATTCTCAATCGGACTGCAAAATTAGCTATTTTGCCGCTAAGATTAAAATTTATTTGCTCTGCATGGGTTTATAATATTTCAATGCTTCGGGCATCATTTCCTGCAACTTTTGTATCCTGGTGTCTTCTGCAGGGTGAGTACTCAAAAATTCAGGGGGGCGGTTGCCTTCGCTCATTGCTTTCATCCTTTGCCATAAACCTATAGCTTCCTGTGGGTTATATCCTGCCATAGCAGTAAAGATCAAACCATAACGGTCCGATTCAAGTTCCTGTTTTCTTGAATTGGGTAATAATACACCAATCTGTGCACCGGTTCCATAAACGCTGTTGAATATATTTGATACCTGTGCATTTCCTGAAGTCAGCACTCCTCCAACCACTCCAATACCCTGGGCAACCATTTGCTGGCTCATTCTTTCATTA
>CAYLVR010000241.1:0-2959 GCA_964387165.1 uncultured Chitinophagaceae bacterium
AGGAAGAGAAAACGCAAATACTACTTTTGTTAAATATCTTCTTCAGCATACTTCACACTCACACGATGAAATTGCAAAGCTGGTAAATGTTTCCCTGGAATTTGTTTCTGATATAGAGAAAGAGGGTTTAAAAAGTGTATAGCTGTGGCAGCAACACGCCTTACTTCGCTGCTTAATGAGGAACAAATCTTTTCCGAATGATTTAAAATGTTTACCAATTAAAAGTTTAAATACTTCTTTTAAAAAAAACGCTGCCTGCTCTGTAAACAAAAAAATCTCAATTAATGGTGTGATAATATTGATCCTCTCCATCCTGCTGGGGGCTCCTTTCGTGTTGATTAAATATTCCGTGGGTACGACAGCGCGTCTCTCATCGAACTTCAGCTGCTCACCAAAAATAAATATTTAAATAGGCTTTCCTGCCACCAGACATTACCTGCAAGTAATCTGTTCAGATTCAACTGATGAACCCGACACCCGGCGCTGTTTCACGTAATTTCATCATTAGATGACGTCTCTTTTTCTTTAATAAAAATCAAAATAGGGTAAGTCTTGGCCAAAATAGTGGATTTTGCCAGATTCATTTACCATTACATTTAACCTTCCGAAAGCGCAACAACAATCTTATATCATCATTTGTCAACCAATAACCACTTTCATATGAAACAATCTCTACTTGCTTTTTTTATGTTTTTTTTTGGGTTTGTTACACAGGCTAACAATCCCGCTGATCCTCTAACCAGGGCCGATCATCCTTATCTCGATGACAACAAAAGGTACCTGGCGCTAATGCTGACAAACGAAAATGAGGATGAGCCTTTTACAGACGATATCCAGACAGCATACGATCTGGGATTTAACTCAATATATATTACAGTGCGTTGGGATGCCATCAAATGCCACAATGGTGGCTGTATGGCCACCAGCGATCCGAGCGGTAATACCATAGATCCTAACTATAGCCGGTCTACCAGCTACTGGACCCAGATCGATGCACAGGTTGCCAAAGCTAAACAGTTGGGAATGAAGATTGCCATGCGTATACACCTGGGTTCAGCCGACCTGAGAGGCTTAGGTGTTCCCGCCAAAAGATCTCTCTACTTATGGGGAGGTGACGATAATTCCATGAAAAAAGCCAACGGATCGGTTGATATGGGCGGCTACAATTTCAGGATCTGGAGCCTTTCCAAACAAAGCAATATCGATTCTGCCAAAGGTTTTATTGGAGAGGTATTGAACAGGTATGGGTACCTGGAAGGTGAAAGCAATCTCCTCTTCCTTTCATTAAGCACCACTACTAACCAGGAACTGGAATATATAGAGGGTACAGACTATTCACAAGCGGCTAAAGACGCCTACAATGCATGGTACCAAACCAAATACGGAACCAATGCTCCCAACTATCCAGAAGAATTCACTTCTACAGAAGGTAAAAAATGGTACACCTTCAAACACAGGCAAATGCGAAATTTCATTGACCAGGTCTCTACGCAGATCGCCAATTATAACACCAATATTAAAATGGTCAATGATTATGGTTCCGCGTTCGATCCCCTAAGTGCAAATCGTGGTACACTCGGATTTAAAAATCTTGGGGTGAATACAGACGGGATCAAAGTGAATGACGACTATAATTATGACCACAGGTTTTCCATGGATATTCTCAGAACGAATTTTCCTGGCAGATGGATCATGAACGAAACATTACTGAATACCGCCTATGATAACAGTACCATGTATAATTTTATGAACGATAGCTATGCGCATGGAGCGAAATTATTTTCGGTAGTAGCATTTACATCATCAATGAATTATTTCAGCACACCGCTGAGCCAGATAGCAAGTCAATGGATAACGGGGGCCAATGGAAATATGTCTGCACTTGACGTAAACGGAAGTGTCAGTTATACTTTTGACGAAATACTGCATGCCAGTTTCAACGGCAACAGGTTCTCAACTTCCAGCAGAAATATTTACCAGGAATGGCTGGACCAGTATAACAACAACCCATCGAATGGAAAACCGGTAAACGTGTATTTAAACGACGATGAGTTGAACGACTGTACTCCACCGGCAGCGCCTTCACTAAGTGCAAGTCCATCCACTATTAATGAAGGCAGCAGTACTACATTAACGGCCAGTGGTTGTTCGGGTGGCACCATCACCTGGTCACATGGATTAGGAACAGGTACCAGCAAATCACCAAGTCCCACCACCACTACTACTTATACTGCCACCTGTACAATAAATGATTGCACCAGCAGTAATGGAAGTGTAACGGTTACCGTTATACCAAACGAAGACAATCCCTGTGGCCTGGTAGATAAGGCAAACATTGGTACGTGGAACGGCAATAATGTACAAGCCAGGCAATTTACCGTTAATGGCAATGTTACATGGTTGATCGTTACAGCAATTGATAATTCACCTACAGATAAACATTTCCCGCGCGGCGCTAATTTTGCTACGATCGGAGGTATTAGCTGGAGCGATGGCGCGAAGAGCGAAACCTGTTTCGGTGGGGGACAAACGGCATGGTACGGACTTACGAAACCAACAGGTATAACCACCCCTTCGGGATATGTTGCAGGAACAGAAAACGACGGGGCAGAGTATTACGAACAATCATGTACCCCACCTTCAGCGCCTTCATTAAGTGCCAGTCCATCTTCTATCACTTCAGGCAATAGCTCTACCCTTTCGGCGAGTGGTTGTTCAGGAGGAACTATTACATGGTCAGATGGCTTAGGCACAGGAACATCTAAATCGGTGAGCCCAACATCTACAAAAACATACACAGCAACATGTAGTATAGATGGTTGTACCAGCAGTAATGGTAGTGTGACCGTAACCGTTACAGGATGTACACCACCTTCTGCTCCTTCTTTGAGCGCCAGCCCATCCTCTATCACTTCAGGCAATAGCTCTACCCTTTCGGCGAGTGGTTGTTCAGGAGGAA
>CAYLVR010000241.1:3059-4760 GCA_964387165.1 uncultured Chitinophagaceae bacterium
CTATTACATGGTCGGATGGATTGGGAACAGGCACTTCTAAATCGGTGAGCCCAACATCTACCAAAACCTACACCGCTACTTGTAGCATAGATGGTTGTACCAGCAGCAATGGAAGCACCACCGTTACAGTGGTACCTCCAGGCGGTATCAATTGTAGCACGCTGTTAAGTGATGTGAATGGTATTAACTGTCTTGTTACCGAAGGTTGGGTATATGACCAGAGCAATCCGAACACACCTGTATTGATTGACATCTACGAAGGCTCTACATTGCTGATTGGTAATTATTCTGCGGACAAATACCGTCAGGATTTGTTTGATGCAGGATATGGAAACGGGCAGCATGCATGGGAAATAAACACACCGTCTTCGCTGAAAGACGGACAAAGTCACACGATTACCTTTAAGGTATCGGCATGTCCTTCTTATCAAATGGGTAGTTCGCCACGTGTGCTCAATAGTTGTTCCAACCTGGTGCTGCAGCCAGAGGCAGAAGCGGCTATACAAAACCGTTACAAAGGATTGGTTACATTACCCAATCCAAACAGTGGCATTTTTGAATCACGCTTCTATCTTGAGAAAGGCAAAAAAGCTACGCTTGTGGTGACCGATCTTACAGGAAGGACGATCTATAAAAAACAAGTGACGGGCGAGGGTAATCACAATGAAAAAATAATGCTGAACAATAAAGCGGCTGGTGCATTAATGCTGCAGTTGATCAGAGATAATAAAGTAGAAGTAAAGAAGATAAATATTATCAGATAATATTTTATTGGTTACTTAACAAGAGGCTGTCTGGTGGAGTTACCGGACAGCCTCTTTATTTAATCCGTTTCCCTAGAATTACTACAAACAAAAATCTCCGAACTGTACGATCATATACTAGTTAGAACATCTTAATAAATTCCAATTTCAACTTTCCAAAGATCGTCTTTATTCAGTCGTTGGATAAGTTTTTCGATTTGGGTTATTAAAGCATATGTTTTAGTTCTTCGATTTGATTTGTAATAAATATTCATTAAACCATCACTACTTTTATACTCATTAAGATCATATATATCGACCTCCCTTTGATCGATTTGTTTATTTATTTCTGAAGTTATATTGTGATAATAAGAATGATCCGTTGAAGAACTTAATAATATTGTATCAAACTTATTATTTGATACAGTAATTTTTCTAAAAGTCGGCGGCCTTATTTGTTCGCTAACAATAGCCTCTCTATACTGAAGGTAAAATCTTAACGGATTTGATTTATTAAGTTCTAAAGCCGTAAAATCTTTGCAATAATCAAATCTTTTAATATAGAACCGACCTTTTTGTTTCCAGAACAAATAATGGCTTTCTTCTTTTTTACAACTGTCGGAAGTTGAGCAACCAGAACACGAAAAAGAATAAATTAAAACAGTGTCAATTCCTAGCACATCAATCGCTTTATTTATACGGCTATCAATAACATCCTGCGATTTTACCTCTTGGATCCAACATATATTTATAGATAATAATAATAATAATTTTATAGACATCGTTATTTTCATTTGGGATTAGGCTCTTCTTGCTTTTTCTTAATCACTTCATCTAAGTGCTTTTGCTGATTCGCCAGCGGTTTTTCCTCCGCCTGTTTACGACTTAACCCTGGGGTTGCGGCACTGTTTGATGATTTATCTGTGGCATGCGTTAACTCATGCGTTAATTCACTGCC
>CAYLVR010000241.1:4770-5198 GCA_964387165.1 uncultured Chitinophagaceae bacterium
TAATTGATTTGCATTGTACGCTTTATTACCTACCGGTATCTGCCCTCGATCTGTTACATAATTCAATTGCTCTTTTACTGTTTCTTCAAATACAGTAACTTCTGCTTTAATAATGTTTCCATTTGCATCAGCTGTGGTCTTGGTTTGACCACGGGTGAATGTTCCATTATCATTGTTTACAGTCTTATTATCAATAGTTATTGTTACTTCATGATTAGCATCAATAGCATTCTTAAGCTGCTCTCGGCCAGCCCCTGTTTGCATTAAACTTGCAGCTCTTTTAACATCTGCTGAAGCATTATCTGAAACTTTTACAGTACCATCTTTATTAGTAGTATAAGTTACCCTTTTACCATCTGTTCCTTCTATCCAGGTTGGCGCCATTCCATCAGGATCGATAAATCTAATAGGATTATTAAATGCATAAT
>CAYLVR010000242.1:0-2738 GCA_964387165.1 uncultured Chitinophagaceae bacterium
AGGATGGAACAATGGATTTCATTATAATATCAAATACTGGGAAATATGGAATGAACCTGATGGCGAAAACATGTGGCGGGGAACTGTTCAGCAGTATTTCCAACTATATGAAGTGGCCGCTAAAGCTATTAAAACATATAATCCGGAACTGCAGGTGGGCGGCCCCGGGGCATCCGGGCTTAGCGCTTTTTCGGATCAGTTTCTGACATACTGCCGCGATAAATCAATTCCGCTCGATTTCTTTTCGTGGCATTACTATAGTGATAAACCTGAAGTTATCGTGGATAATGCAAAGTACGCCCGTAAGCTTTTGGATAAGTATGGATTTAAGCATACTAAAAGTTTTCTGGATGAATGGCATTTTATGAGTGTTCCATGGAGCTCCATTTTCCCGGGCGCAGGTGGTCCCGCCAGGTTTGCGGGAGTGAGGGCGGCTTTTGCTGAAATAAATGGCCATAAAGGAGCTGTATTTGCTGCTTCAGTGCTTATGCGGTTACAGGATATCCCGGTGGACGCTACCGCTTATTATAGCGCGGACTATTATAATCCGTTCAGCATGTTTGACATTTATGGTGTTCCGGGAAAAGTATATTATGCTTTTAAAGCATTTAATGAATTGGCAAAAATGGGGAACAGGATAGCTTGTGTTTCTAAGGATACTAAAGATAGTACTATTACAATGTTAGCTGCACAATCGGAAGATAAAAAAAATGCGGCCATACTTATCAGCAATGCTTCAACATCTCAGTGGTCATTTACCATATCTCTTAAAAACTTTCCGGGATTTAAGAATATCCGGGCAAATGTTTACGTCATTGACCAGGAACATGATTTAGATGAAATAAACAATAACAGCGTGAATATATCATCGTCTGCTCTGCAACTGGATTTACCTCCCCATTCAGTCTGTTTGCTGAAATTAATTGGGGTAAAGGAATAAAGCGTTAAGTATTAAGAACACATCAGTGGTTTTGATAATGTTGTTATCACATATAGCCTCATGCTGTAAAAACTTAAAACTGCGCTTATACTATCATGAGAAAAATGATGTGGTTATCAATCGTGCAAATTCAGTGTCATAATTTGAAAATGCAGTTGTTTCTTTCTGGTTTTTTGAGAAGTAATTTTAGTATGTAATCAGAAAAAAAGCAATCAATATTTTTCAGATGTATTTATAGTTTTCTCACATAGTTAAAATCATTTCGTCAGTTTAAAACCAAAATTAAATGTCCAACTATTTTTTACCATCCGGGTATATAGGAAAGTCATTCCTTGTACTGTTTATTACTATAGGACTTAACACGCTTGCCCAGGCCCAGCAGATAACCGTTACTGGACAGGTAAGCAACAAAAACGGGGAGCCGCTGGCAGGTGCAAGTATCAATGTTAAAGGCACTGCCACAGTGGTTTTAGCCAATGAAAAAGGAGCATTCAGTATTTCCTGTACAAGGAACAGTACACTTGTTTTTTCATTCAGTGGTTTTGAATCGCAGGAAAAACCAGTTAGCGGTACTACTGACTGGCAGATAGTGCTGGAAGAAGTACAATCTGTTCTCGGTGAAGTAGTCGTAACCGCATTAGGTGTCGAAAAAAAATCAGGTCAGCTAACCTATGCCACTCAAAAAGTAGCGGGCTCAGAGCTTACCAAAGTACCCCAGACAAACTTAATGAATGCGCTCTCAGGTAAAGTAGCGGGAGTGAACATCACCCAAAACACGTCGGGTACGGGAGGGTCTGTTAAGGTAATTATTCGAGGCAGTAAGTCTATCAACAGCAATAACCAGCCATTATATGTTATTGATGGGATGCCGGTTGTCAATAAGACAACCGAGGCCATTAACTCACTTGGTAGTTCTACTGACCTGGGTGGAGATGGCATCAGTAATCTTAATCCAAACGATATAGAAAGTATAAACATTTTAAAGGGTCCCTCAGCGGCTTCACTATATGGAAGCCAGGCAGCAAATGGCGTGATATTGATTACAACTAAGAAAGGAAAATCGGGCGTTCGGAAAGTGGATGTTTCTTCGGGCGCTACTTTTGATAAAGTCGCCTATTTGCCAAAGTTTCAGAATTCATTTGGCCAGACAGCGCCCGGATCGGAAGATAGCTGGGGACCGGCAATCAATCATGCGCCGGATAATGTTTCCGGGTTTTATAAAACCGGGTTAACGTTGGTTAATGCTGCTTCTTTTTCTTCCGGCAACGACCGAATTCAAACCTACGCGTCATATGCCAATACCCGTTCTACAGGCGTATTGGAGAATAATAAATTTTTAAAACATAATTTAAACTTCAGAAGCACCTCTAATTTTTTTGATAATAAACTCAATTTAGATGCTAACGTTAACGTTGTATTTCAGCAACGTGATAATCCTGCTGTGTCCGGGTTGCAGCTTTCTACGGCGTATGGACTGTTCAAATTTCCGAGGGGGATGGATATTTCCCCGTATAAGGAATATGAGATATTTGATCCTGTCAGAAATGTGATGACGCAAAACTGGCCTTTTGTCAGTTCCAGTAACCAAAATCCATATTGGATTATGAACAGGATGAGATATGAATATGACAGAGATAGGATAATGATCAATCTGACAGCCAGGTATGATATTAGAAACTGGTTGAACTTTCGTTTGCGCGGAAGTATTGATAAATCTTATAACGCTAACAAAAATCACAACTATTATGGCACAACACCTGTGTATTCAGGTCCGGGCGGGTATAGCAGCTTTTCTTTA
>CAYLVR010000242.1:2748-5184 GCA_964387165.1 uncultured Chitinophagaceae bacterium
AAAATCAGTTGTATGGAGAGGCATTGTTATCGGCGAATAAAAAATACGGGGATTGGGGTATCAATCTGATCCTGGGATCCAGTATTACCGACTCGAGAAATAAAGGACTGGCAATAAGCTCAAACAGGTTATTTGTACCTAATGTGTTTACATTAAACAATTTTACACTAGAGCCGGGAACTTCTTATTCGCAGCCATCGGAGTCGCCCAATCAAATGCAGTCTGTTTTTGGCAACCTGAGTGTTTCGTTCAGGGATTGGATAGCATTGGATGCAACAGCCAGGAACGACTGGTCTTCTACCCTCAGTTACACAAATAATCCGTCATTCTTTTATCCGTCTGTTGGAACAAGTATATTGCTGGATAGAATGGTTACTTTACCTGATGTGATTTCCTATGCTAAACTGCGGGCATCTTACAGTATTGTTGGTAATACCGTACCGTTATTTGTGACAAATCCCGTCAATTATGTTAATGGAGGCAGTGTTTCTTATAATACTACTGTTTCTTTTACAGATATAAAACCGGAGAAAACAAAATCCTTTGAGGTAGGAACTGAGTTAGGATTTTTTGAGAACCGACTTAATATTGACCTTACTTATTATAAAACGAATTCCATCAACCAGTTCTTTACGGTTACCGTTCCGCCCGGTACGGGTTATACCCAGCGTTATGTAAATGCCGGTAATATCCAGAACCAGGGTATAGAGGCCGTACTCTCTTACTCGCTTGTGCAGCACCGTAATTTTGGCTGGAATACGGCAATTAATTTTTCAAAAAACAAAAATAAGGTATTGGAATTAGCTGAAGGGTTCGACCAGTTTGTTTTAGCTATTCATGAAACCGGCTTTACTAACATGCTGACTGTTGGGGGATCTTACGGTGATATATATGGATTAAAGATCAAAAGAGATGAAATGAATCGTGTGGCGATAAGTACTCAGGGTACTCCGGTCATTGATCAGAACAAAGTGCGCGTTGGAAACGCTAATCCCGATTTCCTTTTGGGGTGGAAAAACGCTTTCAACTATAAGAACATCTTATTCAGCGTTCTGATCGACGGAAGATTTGGTGGCGATATTATGTCATTGAGCCAACAGTTATTTGATTTGTGGGGAGTATCTGAGTCAAGTGGTGAAGCGCGTTTAAATGGAGGGGTTACTATCGACGGGTATTTGGATGATGGCACGTATTCACCTGTTTCGACAGCAGATCCGGAAAGATGGTTTAAAGCTTTAGGGGCCAGCGCCATCGGTGAATATATGTATGATGCTACTACAATCCGCATACGGGAACTTTCCATAGGATATTCAATTCCTCCGCACATATTGAAATCAAAATTGATAAAAAATATAACATTATCTGCCATAGGTAGAAATCTGTTGTATATATATAAGCCGGCACCGGTGGATTCTGAGCTTAGCTTTTCGGTTGGCAACGGCTTTCAGGGAATAGACGCCTTATCTATTCCGGCAACAAGAAGTTTTGGACTGAGCCTGAATTTTACTCTTTAGACAAATCATTAAAACGAATTAAACACAAAGTAATATGGGAAATATTATAATCTTTCGGATAACCGTTTATGCATCGGTCTTCGCAATGGTAATATTTGGATCCTGCACAAAAAATTTCGAAAAATACAATACAGATACCAACGGTGTAACAGATGAGCAACTCATTCCCGATTTCAATTATATTGGCGGTTTTTTCCCGGGTCTTCAATTGTCATATACATCCAGCAACGTAATACATATGGATATTATCGAACATGTTTCTGCTGGAACCTATGCTGGGTATACCACAGTTACATTGCCTGGTCTTTTTAATAATGTATATAGTATTTACATAGGATGGGACCCGTATAATTTTATGAACATAGGGTTAGGGCAGACCATGTCTACAGTGAAAGAATTGCAACGCAGGGGAGCGGATGTATCGGCTCCGGAATTTTTTGCCATCGCACGGATCCTGCGGGTGATGTCAATGGAAAAAGTGACTAAAGTTTACGGGCCGGTGCCGTACAGTGCATATGGGTCCGGTGGAACTTCTGTAGCTTATGATAAGGAAGAAGATCTTTATAACGCATTCTTTACTGAGTTGGAAGAAGCGAGGCAGGTTTTGGAGGCATATGTACAGCAATTCCCTGGAGCTAAGCCTTTTGAAAGGTTTGATCGTTTTTACAAGGGAGATTATTCAAAATGGATCAAATACGCCAACTCCCTCCGGTTGCGTTTGGCGATGCGACTAGTTAAGGTAAACCCTGAAAAGGCAAAACAGGAGGCAGAAAAAGCAATCGCCGATGGAGTATTTACTTCCAATGATGAGAATGCAGCCGCTTTTAATGAAAATAATTATCAAAATGCACTTTACGTAACCGCTCACATATGGGAAGATGTTCGGTCCTGCGGAACCCTCATTTCATATATGAATGGCTAC
>CAYLVR010000243.1:0-5173 GCA_964387165.1 uncultured Chitinophagaceae bacterium
AGGCTTTTTTGTTTCCTGCCATCAAAAAATAGCAGAACTGAAGTGTGAAAACAGGTGAGCCGAATCCGGCACTGCCTTTGAACTCACCCCCAGTGAATTTGCTTAGAAATAATGTTATTTAAGCTTTCGTATACTTTTATTGTTTACAAGAGATTTCATTTGCGTAATAGCAATTTTATTCAACTGCTCCAGTCGTTCGCTTTGTTTTACCCCCTGCCGAATCAACACAGCATTGATGCTTTCCATATTGCTCAAAACTACCAATTGTTCAATAGTAGCTGAATCACGAAGGTTCCCTTTTATATGATTTGTGTCTCGCCATTGTTTTGCCGTCATGCCAAACATCGCCGTATTTAGCATATCAGCTTCATCGGCATATACGAAATTGATTTTGTCTTTTGATAAGACAGGAGGAATCAGATTTTCTCTAATGGCATCCGTATGGATACGATAATTGACTTTTGCCAATGTTCGTTGAAAGCTCCATTCCAGCTTCAAACGGTCGTTTTCTTCTTCCTTAAGACGCTGAAATTCTTTAATAAGATAAAATTTGAACTCAGCGCTTAACCAGGAAGCAAATTCAAAGGCTATGTCTTTATGCGCAAATGTGCCCCCGTATCGACCGGTTTTAGAAACGATGCCGATGGCATTTGTAGCCTCAATCCAACGTTTTGGCGTTAAAGAAAAGCTGTTAGATCCGGACACATTTTTAATTCCATCGAATTCGATGGAATTAAAATCAGGATTATTAAACTGTTCCCAAAGCCCTATAAACTCAATGGTGCTGCGGTTACGCATCCAGTTTTGTAAGATGTAATCACTTCTTTCAGCGTCCCGGAATCTGGCTATATCAGTAAGACTGATGAATTCTTCCTGATTATTTTCATACAAAACAATATCAGTTCCCTTTACATTGATGGTCTTGTTCTTTCCCATATTTACAGTCAATGCTTTAGTTGTTATTTCAATGATTTGCTAATTCCTTTTGCTCAGCCAATTTATCATGCAGTGAGTGATCGATTACTCTAATCCTATACTTTGTAAGTTCAATTCCAATTATTTCGGCGTTGCAAGATACAGTAGTCAAAGGCAGACATCAATAAAATTATAATTTGATGTTGCACAATTCTAAAATAGATTAATTAAATTTACCACCACATTCACTATCATATCTTTTTCTTCCGGTTTTGATTCGGCGATCATTAATGTTAAAGCTACCAAAGCATTATCTGCGATTTCTTGAAACCATCCGCTTTGTATAATATATTATTCTTTTACAAAAACCAGACAAATAAAAATGCAGCGATTCTTTTGTTGAGCGCAGTGATTGCGGATATACAAGCCGATGGAAAATTTGATCCCGGCACTTCAGTAGCGCTTGTGCCTGATGCAACAGGAATTGAAGACGGTGAGAACTATGTGGAATTCCACAACATACAGTCTTTTTCTTCCTTTGTTTATCTATCATCATATGAATCCATTAATTCCATCCTTCCAGTAAAACTGCAGGGATTAAATGCTTCTAAATGGGGTAATACAGTGAGGTTGGATTGGTCGACCAGCCACGAGCAAAACAACCAGGGCTTTGAGGTAGGAAAATGGAAAGAGGGAGCCGGTTGCTGGTGTATATCACCTTGTTGTGATTAATGGCAAGGAAAAAGTATTTACCAGAAAAATCATCAAAGCCGATTAATATCAGATAGAGTACACAAAATACTTAGCAACGTGCAGGAACAAATAAGTATTTTGCTTTTTAATACATTCAAATAATACCGATATAATAACGATTACATGAATAAAAAACTATTATTACTGGCTGTTGTTTTCACTACATTAAAAGGTATTTGTTCGGATACATTACAGATATCATCCCCATCCGGAAAAATTCAGGTAAAGTTCTGGATAAATAAGCAACCTGCTTATAAGACATTATTTAATGGTAAGGAGATTGTAGATGCCTCTGTGATCGACCTTCTTCCGGAGAAACAACCGGCATTATCTTCAGGCATTTCGCTGAAATCGTCGTCTAAGAAAGAAATACGGTCTCAAATTATATCGCCCGTTCCGGAAAAAAGAAGGATAATACCGGATAACTATAATCAGCTGACGCTGGTGTTTAGAAAACCGTATAAAATTGAGTTTCGGGTATATGATGATGGCGCCGCTTATAGAATATCAACTGCGTTTAAAGATTCACTGGTAATTAAAAATGAGGTTGCAGAATTCCGGTTCCCAGGTAAGCCTTCTGCCTATTTTCCTGAAATTCCAGTAAAAGAAGGAGCCGATCCCTTTTTTACAAGCTTCGAACATGTCTATACATTTAAACCAATCGATTCTTTCCCTGAAACCTCAATTGCCTATTCCCCTTTATTAATAGATCCGGGAACAAACCCTAAAATAGCTATTACAGAATCTGATCTCGAAGAATATCCGGGAATGTTTGTGAAGGGAACTCATTCATCTTCTCTGAAAGCGGTGTTTTCCCACTATCCGCTGGAAGAAAAGCTTTTTGAAGGAATGCCTTCTCAAATGAGGATAACTAAGAAAGGGGATTTTATTGCCAAAACGAAAGGTTCCCGTAGTTTTCCATGGAGGATTTTTATTATTGCTGAAGAGGATAAAGACCTCCCTTCAAATGATATTGTTTATCGACTGGCTTCACCATCCCGGGTTCCTGATGCATCATGGGTGAAGCCGGGAAATATTACTGATGAGTGGATTATTGATGTGAATCTTTTTAATGTACCCTTTAAGGCGGGGAGAAATACAGAATCCTATAAATATTATATAGACTTTGCCCATAGGTTCAGTTTTGACCGGATCATGATGGATGCAGGCTGGAGCGATGAAAATGACCTTTTTAAAATTGTTCCGGAGATCAATATGGACACACTTTTCGATTATGCCAGATCTAAAGGTGTGAAGATTGCTTTGTGGACGTCGGCTGCCACACTTGACCGACAGTTAGATAGTGCCCTAAAACTGTTTAATAAATGGGGAGTTGATTTTATTATGACCGATTTTATAGATCGCGATGATCAGAAAGCTGTGGGATTTCATTATCGGATTGCAAAAGCTTGTGCGGAACATAAAATAATGATCATGTTCCACGGCTCTTATCCACCAAAAGGATTCAGCAGAACCTATCCCAATGCGGTGGCACGAGAGGGAGTCCTCGGTTCTGAATACAATATCTGGAGCAAAGATGCCAGCCCGGGGCATGACGTTTTGCTCGCATTTATCCGTATGCTTGCAGGACCGCTCGACTATGAGCCGGGATTGCTGATCAATGCCACCCAAAAAAGCTTTAGTAGTAGTGGAGGAAGATTGATAATGAGTCAGGGAACTCGCTGTCATCAGCTTTCTATGTATATTATATACGATAGTCCCATACAGTTTTTTGCCGGGAACCCTTCACAGGGAATAATAGAACCGGCCTTTATGGAACTTTTAGGCAGTCTGCCTACGGTGTGGGACGAAACGATAATTTTAGATGCAAAGGTAGGACAGTATATTGTTACCGCCCGACGCAAAGGCAATGATTGGTTTATAGGCGGAATGACAGACTGGACACCGAGAGATGTCGAGATTAATCTTGATTTTCTTGAGCAGGGATCCTACAGAGCAACAATATGTAAAGACGGAATTAATGCAGATCGATATGCAGCTGATTACACTATTGAAAATACAACAGTGGCCAGGAATAACAGCTTTAAAGTTCATATGGCACCCGGCGGTGGATTTTTAATTAAACTGGAAAAGTAAAGTATCAAAGCAAATTGCCGGAGTTCGTGTATTTTAAAACTACACCACCCGTCAATAGTTGTTGTGAAGAAACAAGAGATAAATTTTTGGAAGGAAGACCTTGTCTGAATAGAGGTCGTCCACTACCCAAAATAGATGGTGCAATACCAATACGGTATTCATCAAAGAGATCATCATTTACAAATGTCTCGGAGAGGTTTGCACTGCCGAACACATACAGGTCCTTACCGCCCTGCCCTTTCAGTTTCTGGATTTCAGCAGAAGCATTTTCCTTAATTAAAGTAGTATTATTCCAATCTGCCGACTGCAATGTTTTGGAAAAAACTATTTTGGGTATTTTGTTCATTAGGTCTGCTATTTCGCCTTTCTCCGTTGACCAGTGAGCCGCCATACCTTCATAAGTTACACGTCCGAAAATAAGATAGTCTGCTGAATGTAATTGTTCAATACTTAGTGTTTGAAGTTCTTCTCCCCAAATAAGATTATGAAAAGACAAATCCCAATTTTGATTTCCTTCAAAATAACCGTCAAGGGTTATAACGTTCCACATTATCAGTTTTCTCATGTCTTAATGTATTTAGCATACCAAAAGTACAATTGTTTATTGTCCTTTGTATGACTGCTGACAGCTCGCGGCCCGGCGAAGAAAAACAGCCCTTAACAATTAACCATTAATCATTAACCATTAGAAAAAGACCTGAACATAGGTTAGCTTTTCATACATTAGCCCTACTGGTAAAGACGAATTGCTTTGCAACAGCTGGATAAAAATTGCCGAACACCTGGGTATCAACTCACAAACGGTCAGCAATCACCTTTCAGACGCTTTAAGGTTTCTGCGAGACGAAATAGGCAATTCTTACGGCTCATATGCGCTGGCTATTATCTCCCTGATGTCAATTCCTTCTTTAACCGAGACATATTTTTCTCGTTAGACGGATGAGTCAATCTGACCCGAAAATTCAAGGTTTTGCACGGTTTCTCCTCTTTGCCTCCTCTTTGCCTCCTCAATGCCTCCTCGGATCCTCCTCGGAATCCGAGGAGGCATTGAGGAGAAATCAAGGTTCCAATGAGGGGAGTTTAAGCCCAAACAGGCCCGCGCTGGAGATAATATTCTCCCGATAATAAACAATACGTTCTTACAATTGTATGTAATCAAAAAAGCCAGGTTATAATAACCCGGCTTTTTTGTTATTTTCAGTAGAGAATATTACCTGACAACACTAATCTTCTTCACTTCAACGCTATTAGCTTTGATAAGTCTGAGGAACATTGTTCCTGCTGCTTTATTGGAAACGTTGATTTTTTCAAGATGCGTGCCTTTGCCAACAATTGCTTTGCTTAACAGCGTTTTTCCTTGTAAATCGGTGAGTACAAGCGTTGCTTTTTCCCCGATTCCCAGGTAGAA
>CAYLVR010000244.1:0-5159 GCA_964387165.1 uncultured Chitinophagaceae bacterium
GCCCCCCTTTTTCAAAGTGGGAGGGTGACAGCTTGTTTAAACTGATTTTCTTCTGTTATCCACCAGTCACCATCTTCGCTGCCAGCTCGTTGCCGTCGGGGAGCAGGACCAGATCTCCCTCTTTTCAAAGGAGAAAGACATAAATAAAAGCTATATTTGTAAAAAATATCCCGAAAAGCTATGACTCCTGGATTCTGGATATTACTTTAGTCGCCATACTGGCCCATCCATTATCCTTTTAAATTCCCCCTTTATCTCCATTCTTGTTTAAAATCGCATATTGACTCAAGTCTTATATGGCCTGATTCTTTTATCAAGCTTTAAGCAAGTCCAGGTTTGTGTTAATGTAAGAATATGAAAAGAAATTTATTGTTGGGGTATTTAGTTATTGCCTTCTCCTTTCCAGGCTTAGCTCAGAATGTATTTAATCCTGACGATTCAATTGTAAGATATGATAAGACCAAACCTTACGGTTCCCCACAACGTCCCGATACAACTATTATCGGCCTGCAGAAATGGGTAAGTACGCCCGTTTCGGGTGTGAGTTATGGTGCAGGCGCTTATGATGCATCTTCTTTCAAACAATATTTTATTAATATCGGTAACGGTAAAATGGCATTCAGGATAAAGTTCCCGTATAGCTATAAAAATCCTGATAGTATAGGGAAAAAATACCCTATTAATCTATTCCTGCATGGGGGTGGTGAAGTAGGCTGTCCCTCAAATGGTGGTATTTATAATAATGAAAGGCCCATTTGGCTCGGGGGAAAGCTATTCATGGAAATGGTAGATAATAACAAATTTGATGGCTTCCTGGTTTACCCGCAGTTTGTAGTTACGGAAGGATGTTTTGCGGGATGGCTCTCGGCGCCCGGCAATACATTTATTAACATCTTTGCCATGATCGACTCCATGCAGAAGTATGCACGTGCCGATATTGACAGGGTTTTGGTTACTGGTCTATCGGGCGGTGCTTATGGTGCGTGGCGGATTGCAGAAGGTTACCCCAGGAGGATCGCCAAAATAATGCCTTCGGCGGGAACAGGCGTGTCTTCTAACAGGCTGGCATTTGTTCATATACCTATATGGTTTGCTACAGGTGGTAAAGATCCGGAGCCCTCGCCGGAAGATGCCCAGATCGCTTTAAATAAAATGAAAGCATTAGGTGCCGATATCAGGTACACTGTTTTTCCTGAGAAGGGGCATAACATGTGGTATAACCACTGGGGAGAACGTGATTTTATCCCGCAAATGAACGAAATGCATAAGGCTAACCCCCTTGTGTTTTTCCAGCACAATGAATTTTGTACAGAATCTATGGTAGACGCCAGGCTGGGTATTTCCGCGGGCTTTCATTCGTATGAATGGCAGAAAGACGGGTCAACGATCGCAACCTCTATAGGAGGCGTGAAACAGGTATTGGATCCATCGCCTGTTATTGAATTTACCGGCAATGAGATCACTGTAAGAAATTATGGCACTTATCGCGTAAGATTCAGGAGATCCGCCACCTCAGAATGGTCCGCCTGGTCGCCAAAACCCGCTGTGATAAAGGCCAAAAGTATAACACAGGCCGCTCCAATCGTGGTAAAAGGAGAAAGGAGCAAAGTGTTGCCAGCGCTGGATGGAAGCACCACCGTTCCGCTGACGATGCCCAATGAATTTTTAAACTACCAGTGGTTCGATGCAACCAGCGAACAGCAACTCGATACATTACAGGTGTATGAAGCAGGAGTGGGCACGTATAAAGCAAAATATGAGGAACAGTATGGCTGCGGAACTGAATTTTCCCCCCTATTTAAGGTGGTGGATGCCAACGGGGCACCTAAACCTGCCCCGGCACAGAATCTTGTGGCTGTTCCATTCTCTGAATCCATCAATAAATTAAGCTGGACCGGTGGGGCCGGCGAAACAGGATACGAAATTTACAGGGCAACAACATCAGGCGGGCCCTACACATTTGTACGATTAACCAATGCGAACGTAACATCATTCTCTGATAGCAATCTCACTAAAAATACCATTTACTATTATGTTGTTCGTGCAGTTAATGAAACAGGAGCAGGCATAACAAGTAATGAATCAACAGTAAAAACGCTTGTAGATAATATACCACCAACTGCTCCCTCCAACCTGGTAAATCATGAAAGCAGTTCGCCTGCTACACAATATCTTACATGGACCGCCGCTACTGATAATATCGGTGTGGATCATTATGATATTTTTGTTAATGGTGAAAAATTATACAGCAGTACAGAAACTTCGTTCATCGTAACGCATCTCGATAGTTTATATCCTTACAGGTTTGTAGTAAAAGCGGTAGACAGTACAGGAAACTTTTCTCCCGCAAGCAACCAGGCAACATATATTCCGCCGGGAACACCTGCCGGTACGATTCCCGGAATTCCTTCAACAGTGGCAGCCGCACCAGTTGCATACAATAAAATAAGTATTACCTGGAACGATACAACTGTCAATGAAACAGGATTTGAAGTATTCAGGTCGGCATCAATAGACGGAACCTATATTGCTGTTGGAACAGTCGATTCAAATTCCGTTTCATTCACTGATTCAGGATTAGCTTCTTCCCAACAATATTTTTATAAGATACGCGCTATAGGACAATATGGCGAATCGGGTTATAGTGAAACTGTTACCGCATCAACACCTGCAGCGCCTGCAACGCCGGTTGCCCCAACAGGAATAGCAGGAGTAACAGGAGAAAATAATACTATTTCAATTTCCTGGAATGATAATTCTACCAACGAAACGAAATACAATATTTACCGCGCCACTGATGGCATCACTTTTACCCTTATCGGAACGATACCCGCCAATACAAATGCGTACACCGATACTTCGGTAACCTCTCAAACAAATTATTCCTACTATGTAGCCGGCGAAAATGGGTTGGGTATTGGAGCAAGCAGTGATACATTAAGAATAAGAGCCGGTAATAAAGCGCCTGTTATCAGTTCATTCGAAAATATTTTTGTAAAAGCAACCGCTACTGCAACGGACGATTTTTCTGTAACCGACGATGCAGACGATGATGTTATGGTAACAATATTAAACAAACCAGGATTTGTTACCATGCAAACCCTCAGCGCAGGAAATTACAGGATCACTGCCGCTCCTGGTTTACAGGATGTGGGTTTGTATGTTATGACAATTGCGGCTACCGATAATGATGGTAAAACGACTGCACTTGATATTACGATTACTGTTAGTGATAAAAACACTAAATCGGTTTATATTAACCTGGGCAGCATCAATAAATCTGCGGCAGGGCCCTGGAACAATTGGTTGGGCACAAAACTTTCGGGCGACGTATTAAGCGATATTAAAGATGAAAACAATAATACGAGCGATATTACTATTACATCATTAAGTGAATGGACGTCCACCAATAATATGGGGCATATCTCCGGAAATAATTCAGGTGTATTTCCTGATGATGTATTGGCGAGTGGTATTGCAGATACAGGTGAAGTTAAATCAATAAAGATCAGCGGACTTGACAGTGCAAAACAATATAACCTTGTATTTGCAGGAAGCAAGAATGAAGGCATTAAGGCATCTGCCACATACTCTGCTGGATCGCAGAGCGTGGTGATGGATTCAAGATATAATACTAATTACACTGCCAATCTAAATAATTTATCTCCCGACGAAAACGGTGAAATTATTTTTACCATTAAACGTGATTCATCGAGCCCGCTTTTATATTTAAATGGTTTTGCTATTGAAGAACTGGAAACCGATGTGCAGTTGCTTAATCCTAATAATGTATATGCCGAGCCACTCGACAGGAATAATATAAAAATAACCTGGTCAGACAGAACAAATAATGAAAATACCACGGAAGGTTATCAACTATCAAGGGCCACGGATTCTTTATTTACAAAAGATGTAAAGTCGTTATTATTACCGGCAAATACAACAACATATACTGATACTGCTTTAACACCAAATACTAAATACTGGTATAGGGTAAGAGCGAAAAATGGTAGCGCTTATTCTGAATACAGCCGGAGAGTAAAAGCTATTACTCCCCAAACAATAGTTTATGTAAACTTTAATGTGACCGTTGAAGATGCACCTGCTCCATGGAACAACCTGAAAAGTGCTCCGATGTTTACATTTACAAGTCCTGAACTTACCGATCACGCGGGTAATCCGACGAATATGTCGGTAACAGTTGTTAGTGAATTTAACGGAGAGTTTACGGCAGGCGTAAATACCGGGAATAATTCAGGGGTGGCTCCTGATAATGTACTGCTTTCTAATTACTGGCTCGACAGGCAGCAGCTGAGCCAGATGCGTGTTAATGGATTAAATCACTCAAAACGTTACCGTATTGGATTTCTGGGTAGTTCGAGTCCACCGGTATGGTTCAAAGGAAATTACACTGCTAAATATTCTGTGTACAATAAAACAGTTTATCTGAATTCGTGGGAGAACGCTGATAAGATAGTGTATATTGATGATCTTGCTCCGCAGGAAGATGGAACATTAATGCTTAATTTCTCTACCACTGCTGAAGCAGGATATGGATTTAATGCAGGAGTGATTATTGAAGAATTCAATAATATTCAATTACAGGATACAATACCAACTGATACCATTCCTGTGGATCCCGTTGATCCGGTTGATCCGGTGGACCCGGTTGATCCTGTGGATCCGGTAGACCCTGTGGATCCGGTCGATCCAGTCGATCCAGTGGACCCGGTTGATCCCGTTGACCCAGTTGATCCTATTGACCCGGTTGATCCTGTGGATCCAGGCAACCCTGTTGGTCCTGTCGATTCAGTAAAAGCAAGCATTAAAGCATACCCCAATCCTGTACACCGTGATTTTGTTATTACTTTCTTTAATAACCAGGCAAATGACCGGGTTGATATCGAAATATATGATCCGCAGGGAAGGAGAACATACGCCCGTAATTATGGCGCGAGACCTGCGGGGAATAATTCAATCACTATAAACAGTTATGAAGCGAGGATGCGAACCGGGGTTTATCTTGTAGCGCTAAGAATAAATGGAGAACTGATTAAAACGATCAAGGTGGTTAAGAACAGGTTTTAATAAATTATTTACCAATCATTAATTTAAAAGTCTGCGCTGGGCCGTTAGGTAATTGGGAAAAAACCAAAAGA
>CAYLVR010000245.1:0-5090 GCA_964387165.1 uncultured Chitinophagaceae bacterium
CAGCATCGGGGTATACTCCCGAGTTATTACCGGTAACCACTCCCAGGTAATTTTGTGGCCAGTTGTTCAGCAGCTTAACACTGAGCGAAGATGCCGTACCGGTCTGATCTTTCAGATTGGAAAGGGTGGTATTAGCAGACGCCTGGACACTGCCGGTATTCGATGAATTAAAGCTGTTCCATAATGGGTCGGTTACAGGATAGTCTATGTTGTTGAAATTGATACGATAGGTAGCGGTGTCCGTAGCCACCACAATTATATTGATCACCTTTTGAGAAAATGCACCGTAATTATCAATGACCTTTACGGTTGCAGAAAAGTTCCCGGGAGCGGTGTTGACGGGAGAGAGGTGGAACACACCCGTTCCGTTGCCGTTTTCCGAAAACGCGGCAAAGGCCGGAAGACCCGTAACCACAAAACCAAGGATATCCTCCGCATCGTCTGTTGCAGCAATGCTTACGGTTTTTGAAGCCCCACTCCTTACATATATATCGGCGACACCATTCAATACCGGCGCCGTGTTGGATAAAGCAGAAGGGCTGACAGCCGCTGTAATAATGCTTTTTTCATTGCTGTAAGCTGAACTGCCTCCGCTGCCCGCTGCTTTTATTTTGTAGAAATAAAGGGTGTTTATGTCGGTCTGCGTATCGGTATAAGCGGAAACATTATCCGGTAATGTTACCAGGAGTGTATAATGGGAAGCGTCACCTGTGGAACGGTAGACTTCATTCACTGTTGCGTTCACTGCATTGTTGACCCAGTTAAGCTCAACGGCTGAACCGGCGTCTATCACAGCCGTCAGGTTGCCCGGAGCTGGTGGTGCTGCCGGAGCATACGACGCATTACAATCCTGTTGCTGACCTGCATAGTTGTAGCATATTTGTTTGAGGATATTTTTATCCTGGTCTCTTACCAGCATCAATCTTCCAAAACCATCATACTCATAGTATGTTATCCTGTTATTCACATCGCACTGGCTGGTCATGCCGATCAGGGGCTCATAAGTGTAGGAGGTCATCAGAGCCACCGCCGGGTAAAGACGCAGCTCATCAATGCCTCCGCTACCAGTAATAGTGGCTGTGCTTTGACCGCTGATCTTATGCTCGTAATACTTCCAGCCATTTACCGTTCTTCCGCTGATGGGATAGCCACTTATTGTTCCTCCAATGCTCAGAGATGATAAACCTATTGGTCTCCAGTAGGAAACAATATAAGTTGTTCCACTGTTGATTGATTTGGTGATGTTGCCTGAAGAAAGATTATATATTTTCTCTCCGGTGGGTGCTAAAGGCTCAGTAAACGGAGTGCCTGAATACGTCCAGTTGCCTTTGCCGTCCGCTTCAAAGGAAGTATAGGCAATGTCGGATTGAGTAGCGTTGGTTACTTTTGCAACGAAGTGTTGGTTTTTGTAGTCCCATATATAGCTAGTGGGTATACCTGTTTTAGGAGTTAACTCACTCGGATTACCTGCATAAACCTTAATTATGTTTTCGTCTACATACCGGCTATCTTTTGTAACAGATGTATTATTTGAGCTTGTCGCAGATGCCGTGAAAGTTGAGGAAGCTCCTTTAAGATTTATCTGTTGCGAGACAGAAGGGTAAACCTTTCCGGAAGGATTATCAACATAATCGTACCTGATGAAATTTGATGATACCAGTTTAGCATTGTTAAACCTGCTTACCTCAATCTGAGGGTTATTAAATACCTGCTGCAGTTCGAGAATCGGCTTTAGATGTCCGTCTGCATTATTTTTTGCATTGATTATACATGCATTAAAGGCATTATCAGTGTTTGTAAAATTAGTTTTACGACAATTTATTAGAACAGCTCTGGCATTCGCACGGCAGATTAAGTTATCAATATAGGCATAATACTTACACTGTATTGTGGAACAATTATTACTTGCAGTAGTCATTGCCACATCACAACTATTGCAGGCAGAGGTGTAGGTTGAAATACAACTGGAAATATTACCGCAGGTAGAAATACGGTAATCAGCGGCATATTTTATTTTGGTTTCCAGTGTTTCATTTCTGGAGTTAATGGTAACTTCCCGTGTAAGTTGATGATGAAAAGCACTTTCGTGAAAAGCTGTAACTGTAGTTTGAAGTGTTCCAACTCCGGGAGCAGTCTCATTAATTATTTTTTCAGTTTTATTTTTCCAATAACCCCGTAAACTATATTGGTTCCCGATTGTGAAATTAGCAGTTTCCCAAACCATATATGCAGGCGTGCTTAACTGAGTGCTATCAAAGTAGATAAAATACATTACATTTTTCAGGAGGTTCCCGCTTTCATCGTAATGTTCTTCCTGCTTTAATTCCCCTCGTTTATATTCAAAAGCCGGAGGCGGAGCAGGCATTACAGGTAGTGTTGGATCACAAACGCCGGGATTCACATTCCTGTAAGCTACATCATCGTCAACATCATCCCATATGCCCGATCCATAATAACGATACACGCTGTGTCCGTTTCCTGTTTGTGTAACTGTTACTTCGTTATAGCCGATGTGATTCCCCTGCGAGGTGGTCATTGGAAGAATAGGACTGGGAGAAACGAAGTATGTAAACGAAGGGGTGGGCAAGTCCCATTCCGGATTCATACAACCGTTTGTATAAAGATGTGTTGCCGACTGTGGCGGTGCAAGACCAAATTGTTTAACAAGGTCATTTCTTACTATTTGCACATATCTTGGTCTGCTATAAAGAATACCTGTAGAATATCCATTAAAATTGTAGCCATAAGTCGTCACCATATCAGTGGTGTCAGCTATATTATCGTCTGCAATGATTTTCTTGATCCTTAGCCCTCCTACAATGGCATTCTCGTTAACCTGGGTTGGCACTATTTCATACAAGGTTGCCTGCGCGCCCGTTGGAACCCCGTTGATTGTACCAACAGCATTTCTAACCATTGTAACACTATAATTTCCGGCAGGAATATTCTTCACTTCTGTAGTGCTACTGCCGCCTGTAGCACTAACATAAGCCACAGTAACATTGTCTGAATTTTTTATATAAATTCCCGCTGCACAATCAGGGTAAGATACAGGACACGCTCCATTTGATAATACGATTTTATATGGATTACCTGAGAATGCAACATTTGTCCAGGCAGGGGGGGTGGGGTTCCCATCATAACCTACGCTATAGGCATTTCTATATACTTCATTGTATCTAACCGTTTCTACATGAGTTGTATGAGATTCAAATTCAAAAATACTGCTTCCCCCGGTTGGGTAATTAATTTTAGTAAGCGCACCACTCTGCATTTCTGGCCATTTTGCGTCTCTATTAGCACCGTTTTTAAAAGTAAAGGTATTTATGGTATAAGTTGGGATTAGACCAACATTGTTATTAGCATCTGCGCCGTTATAATAACCCCAATGATCCTGTGCCAGAGATAATCTCCTGGGCAAAAAATCTCCATAATACTCGAATTTATATGGCGAAAGATTTACACTTCCATCGCAGGTTTGTTCACGAATGCTATCAAGTCTTAAGCGATATTTATCGCTTTGGATATTACTGCCAAGAGTTAGGTCTGTAGGTAGAGTAGTTGCATTATCAGAAAAATAATTACAGAACAATTGATACTTTTTACATACGCTGCCTCCGTCGCTGACTGTAACGTATTCTAATGCTTTAGCCTGCGTGTTTGAACCATCGGTAAAAGTTACGCTACCGCTAAAAGGCTGACTGAGATCAGTTCTCGCAGTACTTGCGGGAGTAAAATCAACCGCCCCGTTTGAAAAGGAAATTTTACTCAAACAAACTCCTTCTATATAATTTTTTACAAGTGCGTATTCAATATTGTTGACCCCGGCAAAAGGGTTACTATACATGCCCCGGGGTGCATGAGGGTTTATTGGGTACATTGATATGGTGTAATAGCTATAAGACTCTGCCTGGTAGGTAAAATTGATTGAAAACAAACCGTCTGCAGAAAGGATTTTTGTAAGATACCAGCTTGAATAAACTCGGTCAGAAACATTTTGATGGTTAGCAGAATAAGGAAAGGTCATTTCAATTGCATCTATTCCTGAATTAATACCTGGATTAATACCAAAATAATATTTGTCTCCGTTGGCTATTGTAATAGTAAAACCCTGAATATTGGCCTGTGGTAACGTATAGCTTGACATTGTATCCATAGGATAGTAATATTCAATTTTCAAATCCTCACCATCTATAACAATTGGAGTTCTGTCATCCTGAAAGTAAAATTTCCCTGAATGACCATTGAAATTGAAAAAAAACAAGTCTGGTTCACCATCATACTGATTGGTAGCTATCATCACATCATTGGGATAAGGGCCTGTACCGAAAGGCCTGGGTGGCCCTATCATTAAATAATTACTAAATCCATAGTCTTTGAAATATCCGTATTGACCTATTGCTGTGTTCAAAGCTTCATCAGTTGTACCTCTTACCGTTCTTGAGATTACCCCTCCTGCATTCAATGCCCAGCCTGTCCCGCACCAACCTGCAGGTTCCATTACTTTAATTCCTCCTGCATGATAACTAAGGCCGATTGGCAGACTTAGTGGACCTTCTTTTACTGTGTGCAGCGGTATAGATATTTGCGGGACGCCTGTGTGATAATTTACAGGCATGTCCGCAAATTTTCCTAAAGAAGCCGCGGTAGGAGATGTTATCTGCACATCACTGTAAATACTATTTTGTGCAAAACAAATAGTGAGATTTAGCAGAAATGAAATAATTACAAACAAAAATTTTGTGTGATTCATACTTATATTCTTCAAAAAATTAAAAATGATACCCCACCCTCCACACGATCGCCGGTGTAGGTGGTATATGCTGTTTGTATAAAAAGTCGTACAGCAACTGCATGCTGCCCTGCACCTTTTTACCCTTCTTCAACGGCGAGTTCATGCTGTACTTTTTGGTGAGGCCGGCCAATGCACTTTTTGTCCAGTTGCTGTAGTTCTTGAATACTACCAGGCTTTCTACCGTTTTGGTGTAGTTCATTTCCGCCCCTGCCGTAAACCATAAACCAGCCATGAACCGGCTGTTGGTCTTAAACAGGTCCGGCGCTTTCCAGTCTGCATATGCCCTTATCCCTAT
>CAYLVR010000246.1:0-5088 GCA_964387165.1 uncultured Chitinophagaceae bacterium
AATGATAGAAGATGGCAGTATTACTTCATCTTCTATCATTGAGCTGCTTGCCGCCCTGCTGTTTTCAGTTACGGCATTAGAGGATTTACGCGGGGATGATCCTCCTCCGCCCTGCTCTGTATTTAAAGGCACCGCCTGAATAGAAATACTATTAATAATTGCAATTCCTCCCTGGACTGGCGTATTAACCGTTATGAACACCCTTCCCTGGGCATCCGGCACCACATCATTGATTTGAACCGTATTTTGTGTATTGTTCACCGCATTCAGCAATACCGATTGATCTCCTATGGTGTATTGGCTGATTAATGAAATCCCCAGCCTGTTATCACAGTTCCCAAAGAAAACAAAATTATACTTGTTGCCTAAACTCAGCCCGTCTACCATTAACTGTGCGCTTTCAGCGTACATCGAATAATAAAACTCCTTCATTACATTGTCAGGAACAGCCCCGGAATTATTGCCTGTAGTTATTCCCCAATTATTAAACCCGCTAAAATTATTTACAACAGTAAAGCTGATTCCTGTGGGGAGGTTATTGTCGTTTACTAAATTTGTCAGCTTATATCCATTGTATAATAAAACTGTATTATTCCATGGCAAAGGCTCCGGACCCAGCTCGTCGTTTAAATTAATATTAACCGCATATTTTATTGTTGTGCCGCTGGCATAATCACTAAGGTCCGAATAATCTGAGCCCGAAACAGCTCTCACCTTGTAATAATAGGTCATGCCTGCAGCCAACCCACTATTGGTATATGTAAATACGCTCCCCGGTATGGTACCCGGTAGTTTTACATAAGTACCATTTGGAGCGTCAGACCGCCAAACTTCAAAACCAGTAACATTCGTTGCATTACATTTCCAGGAAAGGCTTATGGAACTTCTGGTACCCGTTGTATTAAGACCAAAAGGAGGAAAAAATACTGCCTCATCATATTCCTGAATTACCAAAGCATTAATGACAGCATATTTACCTTCATCTGCCTTCACCACTACATCAATCACACCTTGATTAGGAGTTAAATTATTGATCTGCACAGTTTCAATATTGTTGCCAGTTGCATTTAATGAAACGGTTTGACCCCCTGCCGTAAAGTAAGTGACCTGTGGTGAGTGATATAATCTGCTGCCGAAAAAAATCAAATTATATCGTTTATCATTGTTCAATTGGTTCAATCCTGAAATCCTGATCGTCTTTTGCGGAACCGTGGATTTGACAGAAAAATAATATCCGCTCATCATAATACTATCCGGATATACTCCTGAATTATTCCCGGTAACTACTCCTTCATAGTGCTGCGGCCAGCTATCAAGCAACTCCACTGCCATGTTAGTGCCTTCACCTGTTTCTTCTTTAAGATTGGAAATCTTAGTGTTTTTAGCCACTTGGGCAGATCCTACCTGCACCGCATTAAAGCTATTCCAGGAGCTATAGCTAACCGGATAGTCCTTATTATTGAAGTTTACGTATACAGATCTGATATATTTATCAGTAACAACGATTTTACATGTTTTGATAGTGCTTAATCCAAGCTGGTCAGTTGCTTTAATACTTATACTGGTCGTACCTACATGACTGCCGGTTGGAGAAAGATGGATAACTCCATTTCCATTACCATTATCTGTAAATGTGGCGAAAGAGGGAAGATTTAAAACTTCCAGGATAACTAAATCTCCTGGATCATCTGTAGCTGAAATATTCATATCAGCGGTATTGCCGCTCTTTATATATACATCATCTGCTGTTATTACAGGTGCACGGTTGGGAGTTATTACTTTTATAATTGCCGAGTTGGAACCGCCATTTGCATTCACTGCTCTCACAAGATAGAAATAAGTACTGTTACCCTCTGCTGTGTAATCTATAAAATAGGTGTCATCTTTATTGGTTGCGCCGGGATTCAGAAGGGCATATCCCCCGCTTAGAGAGGAGGAGCGATAAACTTCATTACTTACCGCATTATAAGCCATATTTACCCAGGTTACCTTCACCGCACTTAAATCATTGTCGAATTGTACTGCTATATCGGCAGGTCTGACAGGTACCGTTCCATCATTGGGATTTGTAACATTCACAGGTGCTACAGTTACTTTAAAGGAAAGGGTATCTGTACCATTTCGGCCATCCCTCACTTTTGCTTTGATAGTATAAACCCCTGCCTGTCCATATTGGGGGGTAAGCGTTACAGTGGCCGACCGGTCAGACCCGGTAGGACTTGCAAAAGAAGGCAACCCCGTGAATGTCCAGATCAACTGGTCAGTAGCATCTGCATCCGTAGCTGTAAGTGTTATTTGACGGGTTTGTTTTTCATTCATGAACACATCGGGTATACTACTGATCTGGGGCACATAATTAGCATTAACCGTAAGGTTGAATTTAGCCGTAACAACATCATTCTGTGGATTGGCAGCGGCTACGGTAATATTGGGATAAACACCCGTATCGCTTTCAGCAGGGCTAAAAGTAATTACTCCTCTTCCATTTCCTGTTTGCTGAAATGCTGCAAAAGCAGGGAGATTACTAACCTGAAGCGTAATGTTTACGGGAGAAGCCGATGTAACATTCACAGGAACCTGTACCTGGCTGTTAAAGCGCATATAAACATTCTCAACCGGTGATATAACAGGTATGACACCAAAGGTCCTGGTACTTTTTTCATTACTATAGTTGGAATTTCCACCCTCACCCACAGCTCTTACCTTATAATAAAATACTGAGCCCGGGTATAACGCCGTATCCATAAAAGACCTGGAGGAAGATGGCAAAGTAGCAAATAATACATAATCCGAATTACCGTTATAAGAGCGGTACAATTGATTAGCCACAGCATCTGAGGCATTATTAACCCAACTCACTTTAATTACAGAACTGCTGATACCCAGAGCATCCAAATTCGAGGGCGCAGCCGGTGCAGGAGGAGCAGCCATTGTGGTGGCATTGGCCAGTATATCTCCTAAAACATTAGCCGGTATATCCTGTTTGGCAACTCCTGGTCCCTCATACTTCACAATCAACACTTCATCCCCCGTCGCTTCAAAAAATGTTACACGTATGGAATGCGTACCTGTAGTAAGGGTAACCTGGCCGGGTATTTCATTACTAGAATCATGCAGACCGTCATTGTTCACCACCAAGCCTCCATCAATATACAACAGGGACCCGTCATCAGACTTTAAATAGAATATATAATCCCCCGCCATAGCGATATTAATAGAGCCCTCAAAATTTAATGCAAAATTATCCGGTCTCATCTGCATACCAAGTCCAATAGTGTTTACTCTTCCTGTTTTTACAGGGGTCATCGTATTAAAATTAGGCACTACCGACATATTTGTCCTTTCGTAATAAGCGTAATCCACACCCGGACCTATCTTATCAAAAGGAGATTCGCCGTACTGATTAATTGCCCTGACCCTGTAATAATAAGTGGTAGAAGGCTCCACTAAGGTATCTGCAAAGCCGGTGGTATTGGCAGGCAATACGCCAATAGTAATAAATCCGTCCAAAGGATCTGTAGACCGGTACAATTCAAATGCCTTCTCATTATTGCTGTTATCGCTCCAGGTAAGGTTAATCTTCTTAAAGGAAACCGCGGTGGCAGCCAGGTTAGATGGCTTTGCGGGAACAGTTCCCGAAGGAACCGGGACAGGCTCAACAAAAGCGGTATCTGGAACTGCCCCCGACCAATAAGTCGTGTTACCATTCGAGTTAACTCTCTTCCAGGATATACTCATGTTTGCACCACCCCCTTTTTGAAAAAAAGTGAAAGCTACCGGATATATACCGGCTGAAAGCTGAATTCGCGAACTGTTTGCCGTTACGCTACCATGCAATTCGTCATTATTCACTATTGCCAGTGCAGTATGACTGTAGGGAGAGGAGGTATGGCTGCTATTGAGATCAAGGTACATTTTACTGCCATCATCCGAAGTGGTGCTAAAAACATAATATCCATTCTCAGGAATACGGATAAAGCCCTCCCACAGGAAAGCGTAATTTTCTGCCTGGCTGGCATTCTCCAGTGTTACATTAGGCACCACTCCGGTGGAAAGAGGAGTAAGTGTATTAAAGTCCGGTAATCTATCCCAGGTGCCGGTATAATGTTTAAAAGTCAACCCTCTGGCCAGCGGCTGTGCCGTTACCTGGTTACTGGGAGCAGATTTATTGCCGGCAAGATCAACCGCTTTAACGGTAAAGTTATACCATACCCCAAAGTCCAAACCGTACACTGTATACTCTTTCTCCGAGGTAACATAGGATCTGATGCCATTAACATAAACCTCATAATGATCCATACCTACATCATCCGTAGATTCTTCCCATGCAAGCGTTACGTAATTCCGGGTGGTACCTGTTACATGTAAATTACCCGGCGCCGTTGGAGGATTGGTATCCTTTTGCGTGCTGGCAAAAGCTTCATTGGAAACGGGGGCAGCAGCTGTATTATTGATGGCCCTGATGATATAATAATATTTAACGCCGGGAGTTAGTCCCTCCCTTACAAAAGAAAACACATTTCCATCAACAAGGTTTACAAATTGATAAGGTCCTCCGGATTGAGTTGCCTCGTAGATCTCAAAAGCGGTTTGAGGATAAACCGGGTTGGGATTACTGCTCCAGTTCAATTTCAAAGAAGTATAGGAAAGCGGTATAACAATAAGCCCTGTTGCAGCATCCGGCTTATTAGGACCATTTGCATTAATAACCTTAAAGGGCTCTGTAAACGCACTAAAGCAGCCGAATTGTTCTGTAACCTGTACCATATACTCACCTGCCGTAGCCCCATTCAGCACATTCCCTGTACTCAACGGTGGAGAGTCGGGAGGATCTCCTACTTTCTGCCAGTTATAGGCTGCGTATCCGGGGGGTACTTCAAGACTCACCGTTGTCTTTCCATCAGGTGCAGGTAACACCCTGCTCCCCAAACCACTTACTTTTATTGTAGGAGGTATTGTAGTGGTTTTGTATTTGATCTCCACCGGTATGGGCGACCATTCCGACCAGGTAGTGCCTTTACGGATGCGGCAGGAATAAACACCAATATCTGTCACCGTAAGCGTATTGGAAGTGGGGGGCTCTGACCC
>CAYLVR010000247.1:0-5046 GCA_964387165.1 uncultured Chitinophagaceae bacterium
TGTTTTGACCAGCATTCAGGTCAGTTTTATTATTGCGTTTTTAATATCCCGTCCGAGCCGGCTCAAAACAATGACTGACTAATCTTCTCAGGCCAAAAAGTAAATATTGCACACTAATACTGTTTATTTTAACGGCTTTTCTCAATTTTCAGGAAGCTACTCTACCGGCGTGGCTTTTTGAAGTGCTTTTACTACCATGTCCTACAAGTAAGATCACTGCCTGGCAGCGTTGGAAGTCCTCCTGTCAACTATAGGGTTTGCCAATACTGTTTACATGCCAGGAACATAACGAAAAACTGCTGGGGGATTTTCTCTCTTCACCCCAATAAATTCCCCTGCGATCATGCTGTTATGTGATGCTCTACTTTCCAACTCTAAAAATAACACCCCCTACGGTGTTCTTAAAAAAACTTTCAATATGCTGATGACATTTCCTCTTTATTTCGATAAAGGGTGGAGAATATTTCTTCAGACACTTAGATAAAATTTATAATTACTAATAAAACAATGATGATTAAACATTTGATGGTGACAGCGCTTGTAGGCTCTTTGTTCCTGGTTTCCTGTAAAAAAGATAAAGACGATTCTAAAGGGCCTTTCGAAAATAAGACCATAACCGATGTAATTCCTGCTGAATTTGTAAACGAATTAAAAGAGGCAGGCATGAAAGTGTACACTGGCGACACCCCTCCGAATATTGAAGGTGTTTTTGAACTGAATCCTTATCGCTTCGATTTTGCGAATTATACAGAAGATCCGGTCCCTCCTGCTATAGGTTCCATTTATAGTTACACAATAAAAGTGCAATTTTCTGATCAGAAGGCCGATGGCAACTTAAATGTATTGTTCAATACATCATTTTATAATACCCTGACGGACCCTTTCATTACAGGAGAAGGCAACAATTTCACAGTTTGCTTTAATCATTCATCCGACAGTCACGGTGCGAATTTTCGCAGCAACTACGAATATGTAATTTCCGGAACAGTGGAGGGGAACAAGATCAAAAACCTCCAGTTTGCCAATGTGGGGTTGTCTACAACACAAAACGAACAGGGCAAAACGGTAAGAGGTCAGATTACCATTGATTCCGATGCAGATGGTGTGAGCGAAAAATTAGCAAGTTTGAATTAAGTGGTAAACGTAAATTGCACTAGACGGAAAATCAATTTTGGTTGAAGCATTCTTATCGTGGCAAAACGAAAATGGTTATCTGGACGCTGACGGCCCCTGTAAAAACTCTATTTTTTGCATGACCATTCCGTAATGACCTCCAGGCGGATTAGCATTAAGTTTTATTCCGTTCCAGTCGGGAGAGAAATTACCTGAATACATTAACCAGGCCGTTTTTCCATCCTCGCTAATGAACTTCGAGGGAATATTGACAAAATACGCCTGCTCACCGAAATCTTTCATATAGGTGATGAGTTTCCATTCTCCATCTATTGTATCAGATTCAAGCAAATACGTATTCATTTTAGAAACAGTATTACCACCATCTGTTATGCACATGATATATTTTTTAAGTGCAGGATTATAAGTTGCCGTAACGCATCCCATATTATTATCCCACTCCAGGAGGGGTTTAATCATTTTAAAATCGTTCGTCCATTTCGTTTTTCCCTTTGCGTCTTTTCCTGCATAAAACTCGTAAGCGGCAGGGTTGTTCATATTTTCAATTGAAGGGGTTACTCTTATTAAATAAATCTGGTCGCCGGTGATCCAGCTATCATTAAAGAACCGGTAAGGCCGGTCATTTATTTCGGCTCCATGTGCCAGGAGATAGGCTTTTCCATCGGGGGAGTACTGCATATTTTTTCCAAAGTCCACAAAATGCGGGGCGCCGATTTTTACTGGGTGCCCATATAGACCACTTTCTCCAAAAATTGGTTTTTCAGGGGTATGTGGAGAATCTTTCCAGGTACGGCCATAATCCATCGAATATCTGAAGCCTACAAAAGGGCCCATCCACGGCCAATTATAAATTGTGTCGTTGTATTTTGCCTGTCCTTCAGGCCCCAGGCAATAAGTGCCATAATACCAGACCTTATTATGAATCAGGCTACCGCAGGGATACCTTCCCTGGTAAGGCGATGCATTCCCTTCTGTGGTGCCGAGGCTGTAAATGGAAATATTCAACGGATCGCTGCCTTCAATAACGGCCTGCCCCGTAACCGGATTTTTTCCATAAGAAGTAGACAAATCACGTGCCCCATCAAGCCGCGGACAATCGCCATCAGTAAAGGGAGAATATAATTTATCATCATCGGCCCAGGTAGGATACCATGTATCACCAGCATGAAATCCGCTTTTAATGCCCAGGAATTTAATGCCGACCAACTGTTTTGATGGTTTAAAAGGACAACTGCCAGGTGGTTGCGAAGGCCATACAAACGGAGCAAAATGAACAGTGTTTGGCTTAACCTGCGCAATAGTGGTGCCGGTTGAGATTAAAACCAATACATATAATAATGAGGAATGTTTTTTCATTTGTGTGTGAAATTAAGGGAAAGAGCAATTAGTTGGTGTGAGTACCGCCACAAAAAATGTCAGAATATTGCCTTATAATGGAAATAAATTATTGCTGTATGGTTGGTTCTATGTTTTTATACTGCGCTTGAAATCAATAGATTCTCTTTCCTCGATAGCATAGCCACCCCTGCTTCAGAAAATGCAAATGGGTTTGCACCACCCAGGTACTTTTTATGAGGTATCACATTTTGTGATACCACCGATTCTATTTCTTCAGCAGTTAATGTAAACATAAAATCTTCAGGGAACCGATCAATATTCCTGCGTACTGCCTGTTTTAATACCCGGGTTTCCACTCCATAAAGCTCTGCCAGGTGAACATCAAGGATTACTTTTTCCTCTAGTAAAAAAACTATCTTTCTGATAATTTTTTCTTCGGCAATCGCTACCTGTTTATTTGACTTGGACATATTGTTATGGTTTTAAGGTTTGCAAAGGTATTTATTTGCCTATTGCATTTTGAGATACCACTTAAATAAAAGGATAATATTATTTTTTGACCTGCAGATTAAGATACTTTAATTTTTTCCTTCATAAAATCCTTATGCCTATATAAAAAAGAATGATTAGGAACTCATATCATTTTTTCACCTCCGGTTATTCAATTCGAATATCTTTATTATATCTTTTATATTTTTCTGATAATATTATTTAAAGGGTATTCTATAAACTTGTACATTACTATTGACAGTAAAACAAGCAGGGGAAAATTGAGTAAGTAATTATGTGTAATGTATGTATGCAATAATTCTGACATCAACCCCATGTGAATTAAATAAAATATATAGGAGCTTCTGCCTAATAAAATAGCGACTTTATTTTCGAGCGCAGCTCTTACATGAGTCCTTTCTCTTAATAGGCCCTTAAAAATTAATGCTATAGCGAATGGTAATATAAAGTTGTTTATTATCAATCCGATAGAACTGTACAGGCCAATATAATATTCCGCTTTATTATCTTTAGTGAATACTTGTGTGCCCACAATCAACAACAAAAACACGATACCCAAATAGGTATAATATCCGCCGGATAAAGGTCTTTTATCACGCTTGTACCAAAGCGCTAATTGAATTCCTATATAAAATTCAAGGCATCGACCAAAAAAGGTCATAATAAGCATGAACTTGTTGCTCTGGAATAAGCCGAGAAGATTTACATCTTTAAACAGATGAACCATAGAGAAACCAATTAAATACCAAAACATCACTTGAACTACTAAGGGTATTTTATTCCTTATTAAAAAAATAAACGGCGCTAATATGTAAAAACATTCCTCAACCGTTAATGTCCATCCCTGGCTTATTCCGGAAAGTGCAATGTCGTGGAAAAAACCTCTTAAAAAGGTTATATTAAGAAGATAAACGGTAAAAATACTAGCTGTAGGCGTTTCAAAATGAAATGCATTACGAGCAAATGAAGGATCTATTTTATAATAAATGAACGATGCCGACGTGAGAATAAAATACATAGGGTATATCCTGGCAAACCTCTTTTTCATGTATTTTAAAAAATCACTTACGCTATAGGTAAAATTATCCAAATAACGCAGAGCAATAAGAAAACCGCTAAGAACAAAAAAAATACTGACCCCAATATATAGTTCACTGCAGAATTGCGAGAAGAAAACTCCAAGCGTTTTTGTAGGAATAGGGAAATGCGAAAAAAATACAAGAAACGCAGCTATAGCCCTTAACCCCGTTAAAGCAGGAATAAAGCCATTTGAGGAAAACCGGTTCTCCCTGGGTAAAGATGGGCTAGCTAAAACTTGCATTTAAGAATTTGTGATTTAGCAAATTAATGGTTTTCAGGCAAGTTCCTGTTGTACACAATGATGAAGACTTCGGGTTTGTAACAAAACATTCAAAACACAAAATCGGGAATGCTTCCCCCAAGATGTTAAAGTGGAAAACTATCCTGAGTTTTAACGTAATTCTATTTGGAAAAACCTTCTTCTTTGGCTAACTTCATAGGCCTCAGTAAAAGTTCTTTCACAATATTGTTTCATTGATAAAAATTACGAAGTATGAACGTAAACATTCAAACTGTGAGGTTCAATCCCGATGGTAAATTAACCGAATTTGTTGTTCGCAGGCTGGAGAAGTTACAGACCTTTCACGACAGGATCATCAAGGTCGATGTGTTTTTGAAGCTGGATAACGTAGTTCATAACATAAAAGATAAAATCGCGGAGATCAGGGTACAGATACCGCGTCACCAGTTTTTTGTAAAAGCCTCCTCCAAATCATTCGAAGAATCATTCGACAGCGCTTTGGAATCACTGGTTACCCAGATTAAAAGAAAAAAAGAAAAACAATTTGCAGTATAAGCTTAAAACCTCCGAAAGGAGGTTTTTTTATGCCTTTTAAGTTTTAGGCCCCGCCCTGCTTCACATATCTCCAACCGCCCCGCCAGCGCTTCTGCGATCGATGGAGGGAGGATTGTCAGGCGCTTTTAAAGTTTAATTCAATTATATTTAAAGCCCTTCTAAAAATTTCTTTTTCAAAATTTTTGGAT
>CAYLVR010000248.1:0-627 GCA_964387165.1 uncultured Chitinophagaceae bacterium
AACAAAATAATATGGTGTTTGTTCCTCCATTTGAGGATGAAAAAATTATCGAGGGACAGGGAACCGTTGGAATGGAAATTCTCGAAGACCTTTCTGAAGTAGACTATTTATTTCTGCCGGTAGGTGGAGGTGGCTTGGCATCGGGATTGGGTACCTATTTCAAAACCTATTCTCCCGGAACAAAAATAATCGGGCTTGAACCCGAAGGCGCACCCTCTATGTGCGAAGCCTTGAAAGCCGGTCACCCGGTAACTCTCGAAAACATTGACAGGTTTGTTGATGGGGCCGCAGTTAAACGCGTCGGTGAGTTAACCTATAGCATCTGCAAAGAAGTACTGGACGATATGCATCTTGTTCCCGAAGGAAGAATCTGCTCGACTATTCTAAAACTATACAATGAGGATGCAATCGTTGTTGAGCCCGCCGGGGCATTATCAATTGCCGGCCTCGACGATTATGCGGAAGAAATCGAAGGCAAAAATGTTGTTTGTGTTGTTAGCGGAAGCAACAACGATATCGACAGGATGCAGGAAATAAAAGAACGCTCTCTCCAGTTTGAGGGCCTGAAATATTATTTCCTGATCACCTTCGCACAACGCCCCGGCGCTTTGAAAGAATTTGTGAATG
>CAYLVR010000248.1:637-4206 GCA_964387165.1 uncultured Chitinophagaceae bacterium
AGTACATCCAGAAACACAACAAAGAAACCGGCCCCGCTCTCGTGGGGATAGAACTACAGTGCAGGCAGGATTACCAGAAACTAATTTCTAAATTGGAGAGTCATCGGTTCAAGTACACAGAATTGAATAAAAGTGATTCCCTGTTTGGTTATTTGGTGTAGATCCCTGGCCGCTTGAATCCTGATTCTTTGAAAATTTAAGAAGCTGCCAATCCCTTCTTTTTGAAGGGGGGTGGTCCCGGGTGAGGCAAGTTTAAAATAAACTTTCCGATCTTTGAACCGGGGCGAGACCCTAAAATCTTGCAAATTCTAACGATAAATGTGTTTTATTTCGTAAATTTATATGGTTGCTTGCTCGTATATTGAAAATTATATGAAAAACTGCTATTTTTTTTAAATAATTTCTAAAACTAACGATAATGGCAAGCGGAGGTCTTTATTCATCTTCTTTTGAGCGTGACGCATGTGGTATAGGATTCGTCGCCAACATCAAGGGAAACAAGTCGCACCAGATAATAGGCGACACTTTAACAGTGCTCGAAAACATGGAGCACCGTGGTGCATGTGGCTGTGAAAGCAACACGGGTGATGGCGCCGGTATCATGATCCAGGTTCCACACGAATTTTTCTTTGATGAGTGCCTTAAGCTGGGCGTTCACCTTCCCTCTTACGGAAGATATGGTGTGGGAGTGGTGTTTTTCCCGCAGGATATCCGTTTACGTGAAGAGTGTCGCGATATTTTTAATCGTGCAGCAGATAAGCTCGGACTTGAAATATTAGCATACCGTAAGGTTCCTGTTAATCCTGATGGAATCGGTCCCACAGCATTATCTGTTGAACCGGAAATGGAGCATGTATTTATTGCCTGCCCCGACCATATTACCAACCGCGACGAATTTGAAAGAAAATTATTCGTGCTGCGTAATTATGCATCACACACAATTAATAATACTGTAAAAAAAGATGCAATTGGTTTTTACATCGCATCACTTTCATTTAAAACTGTTGTTTATAAAGGCCAATTAACCAGTAAGCAGGTTAGACATTATTTCACCGATTTGTCTAATAAAAGAGTAGTATCCGCTTTTGGTTTAATTCACTCACGTTTTGCGACCAATACATTCCCTTCATGGAAATTAGCGCAACCATTCAGGTTCATTGCACATAATGGTGAAATAAATACTTTACAGGGAAATATTAACTGGTTAAAGACCAGCGAAAAATCATTTATCTCTCCTTATTTTACCAAGGAAGAAATGGAAATGATTCTTCCTGTTGTAACTGAGGGACAATCGGATAGTGCATGCCTCGATAACATGATTGAATTACTTGCGTTAACAGGCCGTTCATTGCCACATGTAATGATGATGCTCGTACCTGAAGCGTGGGATGGTAATGAGCACATGGATCCTCTAAAAAAATCATTTTATGAATTCCATGCATCATTAATGGAGCCATGGGATGGTCCGGCATCTATTTCTTTTACTGATGGGAAAATTATCGGAGCCACCCTCGATAGGAATGGATTACGTCCATCACGTTATTGCGTAACTACAGATGACCGTGTAATCATGGCATCAGAATCGGGCGCGCTCCCCGTTGATCCATCAATAATAAAAGAAAAAGGAAGACTGCAACCAGGTAAAATGTTTGTAGTAGATATGGAACAGGGGAGGATTATCAGTGATGATGAATTAAAACAATCCATCTGCTCTCAAAAACCTTATGCAGAATGGTTGAACAAATATAAAATACGATTAGAAGAATTACCCGATCCAAGAGTAATGTTCACACATCTCGAGGGTGACCAGGTATTTAAATATCAAAAAGCATTTGGATACTCAACCGAAGATTTAGATAAAATTATTGCAACAATGGCTGTTGAAGGCAAAGAACCAATTGGTTCAATGGCTGCAGATATTCCATTGGCAATATTGAGTGATCAGCCACAGCATCTCAGCAGTTATTTCAAACAATTATTTGCACAGGTAACTAATCCGCCAATTGACCCTATCAGGGAAAAAATGGTAATGTCGCTTGCTACGTTTGTGGGTAATAATGGTAATTTATTAAATGAGGATGCATTAAGCTGTCATACTGTTGCATTAAAACATCCCGTATTAAGCAACCACGAATTAGAAAAAATACGAAGTATAGATACAGGAATTTTCCAGGCTAAAACATTGCAGTGTTATTTCAGGGCGGATGGAAAACCTGGTTCATTAAAAAAAGGATTGGATCGGCTATGTCGGTATGCAGTTGATGCAGTAGAAGATGGTTTTGAAGTAATTGTATTAACTGATCGTTCAATTGATTCTGAACATGCGCCAATTCCTTCATTGCTGGGAATGTCGGCCGTGCACCATCATTTAATTCGTAAAGGTTATCGCGGGCGTGTAGGTATTGTTGTTGAAGCAGGCGATGTTTGGGAAGTGCATCATTTTGCATGTTTACTTGCATTTGGTGCAACTGCTATTAACCCATATCTCGCATTATCTACGATTCGTGATATGAAAATCAGCAACAGGCTTAATACCAACCTGAATGTTGAGGAATTGAAGAAACACTATATAAAAGCCGTTAATGATGGCTTATTGAAAGTGTTTTCTAAGATGGGTATTTCAACGCTGCAATCTTACCAGGGCGCACAGATATTTGAAATTATCGGTTTAAACAGTTCTGTAGTTAATACGTATTTCACGGGAGCCGTTTCGAGAATTGAAGGAATGGGCCTTGATGAAGTTGCAAGAGAAACTTTAGCGAAACATTCATTTGGTTTCAGCAGGAAAGACATCCCGGTTGACCGTTTACCGGTGGGTGGTGTATATCAATGGAAAAGAAAAGGTGAATTTCATTTATTCAATCCACAGACAATCCATCATCTGCAGTATGCGACCAAAACGAATGATTTTAACACTTTCAAGAAATATACAAAACTGGTTAATGATCAGGAAGAAAAAGCCTGCACATTAAGAAGCCAGTTCCGTTTTAAATATAACAGGCCCGCCATTTCAATTGATGAGGTAGAGCCAGCAGAAAATATTTATAAACGATTTGCAACGGGCGCTATGTCGTTCGGTTCCATTTCATGGGAAGCACATACAACCCTTGCCATTGCAATGAACCGTATTGGTGCAAAAAGTAATACCGGTGAAGGTGGTGAAGATGAGCGCAGGTATGAATTATTGCCAAATGGCGATTCGATGCGCAGTGCAATTAAACAGGTAGCTTCTGCACGTTTCGGTGTAACCAGTTATTATTTAACCGAGGCCGATGAATTGCAAATTAAAATGGCCCAGGGTGCAAAACCCGGTGAAGGTGGACAATTGCCAGGATATAAAGTAGATGACTGGATTGGTAAAACGCGCCACTCTACACCTGGTGTTGGATTAATTTCACCTCCTCCACATCATGATATTTATTCTATTGAGGATCTTGCACAATTAATATTCGATTTAAAAAATGCCAACCGCGCATCAAGAATTAATGTGAAGCTGGTATCGAAAGCGGGCGTGGGAACAATTGCTGCAGGTGTGGCGAAAGCAAAAGCAGATGTAATATTAATTGCCG
>CAYLVR010000248.1:4216-5041 GCA_964387165.1 uncultured Chitinophagaceae bacterium
CGGTCATGATGGGGGAACAGGTGCGTCACCTATAAGTTCTATCAGGCATGCAGGATTACCATGGGAACTTGGTTTAGCAGAAGCACACCAAACGCTCGTAAGAAATAAATTGCGCAGCAGGGTAGTGCTGCAGGCCGATGGCCAGATGAAAACTGCAAAAGATATTGCTATCGCAACATTATTAGGTGCAGAGGAATGGGGAATTGCAACGGCAGCGTTAATTGTTGAAGGATGTATTATGATGCGTAAGTGTCACATGAATACGTGCCCTGTTGGGGTGGCCACCCAGGATCCGGAATTAAGAAAAAGATTTACAGGTGATCCTGATCATGTAGTTAATTTCTTCAAATTAATTACACAGGAATTGAGAGAGATCATGGCGCAGTTAGGTTTCAGAACGATTAACGAAATGGTGGGCCAGGCAGATTATCTCGAAGTTCGTGATGATATAAAACACTGGAAATATAAAAATCTTGACCTGTCTCCTATATTATATAAAGAACCTGCATCATTATATACAGGATTATATAATACAGAGAAGCAGGACCATGAGATGAATGATATTCTCGATTGGAAATTACTGGAAGCTGCTAAACCTGCACTTGAAAATATGCAGAAAGTGGCAGCGTCATTTGATATAAGAAACACAGACAGAACGGTGGGTACATTATTATCGAATGAAATAAGCAAAAAATATAAAGGCGAGGGATTGCCTGAAGATACTTTGCACTTTAAGTTCAGCGGAACCGCAGGTCAAAGTTTTGGTGCATTTAATGCAAAAGGAATTACACTGGAACTGGAAGGCGATGCCAACGATTATTTCGG
>CAYLVR010000249.1:0-4921 GCA_964387165.1 uncultured Chitinophagaceae bacterium
TAAAGAAAGGCAAGAAGATCCAGGGCAGCATGCAGGTGCTGTATGATTTTTTATATAAACAACATATACCACCTACTCCGGCTTTTGTGTGGAGGGTGGGGTATAATTTTTAAGGTTTTTAGATAAAAAAATTATTTATTCTGAAAGTATTCCAGTATGAGAAAAATTCTGATTTTATTCTTTTTGTGTTTACATATTTCCATTTATTCCCAAATAAACCGGGGCGGTATTACATTTCCCAGCCCCAATGCAGCTAGCATGGGTTTATATGGAGAAATACCGGTTTCATTATTCACAGGGATACCCAATATTTCAATTCCAATTTACAATGTTAAAGAAAAAGGCATGGAATACTCCATCTCACTAACATATCATGCAGGGGGCTTCAGGCCTGATGTGCATCCTTCCTGGGTGGGTATGGGTTGGAATTTAGATTTTGGCGGAGTGATAACAAGAACGGTGAATAAGTTACCGGATGAGTGGAAAAACGATGACTACGATATATACGGATACTATTATCATAACAGGTTAAACAACTGGGATTGGGCATCTACGGATACACTGGCGAGTATGTCAAGTCCATGGTTGGAAAGCAGACTTGACAGGCAACCTGACGAGTTCAGTTTTAATTTTCTTGGCTACTCTGGCAAATTTTATTTGGATCATACACGCAAATGGAGAGTTCAAAGTAATAAAAACATAAAAGTTGTTTTTGAAGAAGAGGATATTATTAATCCATTCTTCCATGACAATATTCCTCCAACTCAGAGTTCAGGAATCTCTGAAAAATGTTTTGGAAAGTTTATTCTGGTAGATGACCAGGGCATCAAGTATACGTTCGGCACTAGTAATGCCATAGAGTATTCATCCAGTATCACTCCACCTGATATGGACTACCGGAATTGGCTTATTGCAACAAGCTGGCATTTAGTGGATATCACAATGCCAGATAACTCCGGTGGAGTAAGTATTGAATACGAACGAGGGCCATTCCAAAGTAATTTTCAGTTTTTTGAACAACAAGATGGTTTTTATAATCTCTATACTTGTGCAAGTGCCGGTGGGAATAAGGGTATTACCGGAAGAATAATTTCTCCGGTCTATGCTAAATCTGTTATAATAAAAAGTGATGGAACCAGAATCGATTTTCACTTTTCAAAAAGCAATGAGCTAACATATCCAACCAGTACATATTGGGAACCATTCAGGGATGTAAATAGAACTTTGGCGCTAACAGTACCTCCAAACTATTTTGCATTTTATAAGGCTGATTTGCAAATTCCTTATTACGTAAATAATGGCTTGACCGGTCAGACTGGCGTGATCAGTAACGCAAGATTTATTTGGTTTAATCTGGATAGTTTAACCATTTCAGCTAAGGATTACACGAGTAATCCAGTATTAAAGGCATTTGAAAGAGTCCGGTTTAGTTACGTAGAAAATACAAGTGAGAGGCTGAAACTATTGTCTGTAACCAAGGCCAGTCTGAGCCCCGGAGAAACTGATTTAAGCCAAAAATATTCTTTTGGATATAATCCAGGTGAAATGCCCAATTATTTATATGAAATGAGTGACCATTGGGGATTTGCCAATGGTCGTCAGCTTCCGGTCAATGTAAGTGGCGGATATGATTGGATACAGGGTGATTTGCTTGTCTACAGAGAACCATGGGACATATTTGTAAGCAGAGGGGTTCTAAAAGAAATCATTTACCCAACAGGAGGAAAGTCATCATTCGAATATGAACTTAATGACTATAAAAAGTATGTGATGGATATTACTAGGGAGTATGCAAATCTAATTTATGATCTGAGAAAACCGGCAGGTGGTTTAAGAATTAAAAAAATCACCAATGATGATGGATTGGGAAATATTACTGAAAGAGAATATTATTATGTTACCGGCTATTCATCAAACCTAGACCCAAATCCTTTGCCTTCAAGTGGTGTGCTGGATAGATTGCCAAATTACCAATTCCATGTAAATAACGGGTCATTAAGTTACTGGATAAGCGTTAGTACAGGAGTAATACCACTTACCTCTTCCGGAAGTGGCCTGCCTATTGGTTATAGTGAAGTGGTGGAAAAATTCAACGATGGGTCTTACAAGATCTATAAATTTACGAATCATGATAATGGATACAATGACATTGATCCTCTTAATACGATAACGCCTGTTGGTTTGGATATACCTGCAACTTCCAGAGGTTTCGAAAGAGGTCATTTGTTATATGAAGCCACGATGACAGCTGAGGATAAAATACTTCAAAAACGTGAAAATGTATACGTTAGAATTGGTGGTGGAGCTGATTCTAATTTTATAAGAAGCGTTAGCAAGGACTATGGAGGTTACTGCAAACAGGCCACGGTGTTTGGTCAGATTAGTTGGATAGGACCAGATAATCTTCTAGTGGCATCGACTGTAAATGGCTTTGTTTACACTAATCCCCAATCATATCTTCCACAATACACTATCGGAACTGCATTTGGATATTATGTGTATAAGTTTTTAAAAGAGAAAACTACTGAAACCACATATACGACTGATGGTAATGTTCTGAAAAATGAAGTTATCAATCAATTTGACCCACGGGGCAACATTATAAAAACAATAACAATTAATAGCAAAGGGGAAACTATCTATAATAACTTTAAATATCCTTATCAATTTCCAGGAATACCTGTCTATGACAACATGGTTGCGAAGAATATGATTTCTTACGTTGTTGAATCAGATACCTATAAAGGAACCCAATTTCTGAAAAGTGAAAAAATAGACTTTGATATTTATGCTCCAGGTATAGTTAAACCTAAACAAATAAAGGAAAAGTATGGCACAAACGCTGAATTTATACATACTAAATTCAATAGGTATGGGTCAACTGGCAACCTGTTAGAAATGGAAGATGCAAGCGGTTTGAAGACTACGTACATCTGGAGTTATCACGGAACAAGGCCTGTGGCTAAAATTATTGGACAGGATTATAACACTGTTGCACCTCAATTATCAACCAACGTATTTGCCGGCCCTCAACAGGGTGAGCAGCCCATGCTTAATGAAATAGATAATTTAAGAAGCCTCTTCCCCAATAGTTTTATTACCACCTATTTATATGATTATAAGTACGGTATTAAGTTGAAGAAGGATGTGAGCGGCCGGTCCGTATTTTATGAATACGATGGACTTGGAAGGTTAAATCTGGTTAGAGATAATGAAGGTAAAATACTAAGAAAAAATGCCTATGTATTAAATGCTCAGCCTTATCAGATGAATATTTTTTTTAGTGAAGCTAAGTTTGCAAACTTTTATAAAGAGGGTTGCACCACATGCTATCAAGGTTCAACTGTAAATTATCTTGTGCCTGCCGGTAAACATAGTTCTACAATCTCTCAGGCGGATGCAAATCAAAAGGCGCAAAATGATATAAACAGCAATGGTCAAAATTTTGCAAATACAAATGGGACCTGCATTACCGCAAATTCCTGTCCCTTTACCAATGCTTCTAATTTTGATTCCCCAAATGCAAATTTTTATAATGAAAATGGAACTGTTTACGTCAATCTCGTAGTGCATCCGATAAACAACACCTATGGAAGCGTTTGGTATTCTCCTATTGAAGTCGGAATTGTTAATTGTTCATGCCGCCCGGCAACTACAAAGGTTATGACAGCTACAGAAGGTGATAGAACCTGGGAAATTAGTATTTATTCTTATGGCAATGTTCAGATTAAACTCTTAAGCGGGCCAATACCATCTGAGCCGAATGAATATTTTCAAATCAATATTTCATATAGTATAAACTAAAAAACTATGAGAGCAACTTATCAGGATCTTTTTTTGGGGGTGATTTTGCTTATTGTCGTAGACCAAAATTTATTTTTCAAGGACCGGCCAGATGAAATAGTTCCAAATAACCATTGGAGTAAACCAGATACCCTGAAATTTACACCTAATGCCAGGCAAGGATGGGGCAGTTATAATTCCTATTTAAACTATTCCGGAGACAGTATAAAATTTGAACTGATTCTTTACAGGATAAATTCTGATAGCCTAAACTGGGAACAAGAGATGTCGGTGGGTACAGTTGCTGAAGCATACATTCCGGAAATCGAACGACATATTTTTTTTACTCGATTCCGGCGGAACTGGCAACTTAGGATAACCCCGTCCGGCGATTGCAGACTAAGATTGTTCTCAGGAAAAGTACCGTTTCCGTCAAGAATAGTTATTCCTATTCAAATAAAGTATAAAAAATAAAAAGTCAATCCTTTTATAATGTGGAATAAATTTTTTTTAAAAAGATGGGTGCTCCCCATGACGGCTATTTTGATAACGAATTTTAGATTATCCGGACAGGAACCTGTGCCCTATCCATATGCATCCGTCATCAAGCTAAATTACATCCGTTCATGGGATGCCCGTGCACCGGAGCAGGACCCGAATAATTTTATCACACGTCCCTTGCGTGATGTGTGGCAAACCACCCAATACTTTGACGGGCTGGGACGTCCCCTGCAGACCGTTGTAAAAGAAGGCTCAATGGTTACAGGCAGCAGTCCTGTTGATATGATCAGCCCGGTTGTATATGATGCCTTCGGACGCGAGACCATCAAATACCTGCCCTTTGCTTCTACGGCAACAGATGGAACAAAGAACGATGGACTGTTCAAACTCAACCCCTTCCAGCAGCAGATCAGCTTCTATAATGCACAACTTGCCGGTCAGGATGGAGAGACCGATATTGGAACTAACGGGGAGAACTGGGCCTACAGCAAAACCAACTTTGAAGCCTCCCCACTCAACAGGGTTACCGAAGCCTTTGCACCTGGCGTAAGCTGGGTAGGTTCAGAAAATGAAACAGTGCCTCAAAATAACAAATCCCTCAAAATACAGTATTATGCAAATACCACCACCGATGAGG
>CAYLVR010000250.1:0-4900 GCA_964387165.1 uncultured Chitinophagaceae bacterium
AACAAACGATCTGATGAATACGTATCAGACACTTCATTCAGATGAAGGCACCAATCAAAATGTTTTCAATATGAATAGCCACGGCTACGTATCGGTGCTTCCCTTAAGAGAGGGTAAGCAGCGTACTTACGAGGTTGATTTTTATTCTTCAGACGAAAAAAAACAATGGTCATATGTTCCGACAGATAACGCTGAACGTTTTGCTAATGCAGAATACCTGGGTAGCACAGATAGCTTGATAATTCTGCAGGAATTAAAAAAGAAATCCGGTACCAGTCAAAAGCTTAACGCCAGTCTTATTGGCATTAATGTGTATTCAAGAAAAAAAGTATTTGAAATAGAGCAGAAGGAAAACGATGAATACAAATTTTTCCCATCGAGTGTTGCCTCAGCGAAAGAAAAAGGATCATTCCTGGTTATGGGTACTTTTTTTGATCAGAATGCAAATATTGCTAAAGATGCAAGCCGCGGTTTAGGTGTTTATGAAATAACCACCAAAGGAAAGATTGTTTCCAGAACATATAATACCTGGGCTGGGGATTTCGCGAAACATCTTCCGACGAATAGTAAAGGCAAGGTTGACAAGATTGGATTTTTATATATCCATAAAATGATTCAGATGCCTGACGGAAAATTATTTGTAGTGGGTGAGGGCTATAAAAGAACTGTTAGTGCAGGTGGTGTGGCACTGACCGCTCTCGGAGCACTAGGCGGCTATTACAGGGCCGGTCACGCAACGCAGATTGTGATTACCGATATGGTAATGATGGAATTTAATGAAAAATTTAAAGTGACAAATGCTACCATCTTCGATAAAGCCAATAATACTGTTCAACCTTTGGGTGGTGCTGATTTTGTAAGTCAGCATGCATTGGCACTGCAATTAAAATCAAGCGGGTCTTTCGATTACGAGTTTACAACTTCAGAAACAGATAATTCCAGTTTTACAGTATGTTATAGCGACTGGGTAAAAAGTGGTGAATACAAAGGGAAAACTTTTAACTCTATCCGCTATAATGGTAATAAATATGTTACAGATAAGATTGAATTAAAGTCGAATACTAAACGCACGAAAATATTCCCTGCAAAACCGGGCTCGGTAATGATTCTTGAATATTTCAAGAAAGAAAAAAAGATAGACCTCAGACTGGAAAAAATTGGTTAACCAGTATATAGATAGTTTATAAAGAAATTTATTATTATTCTTTCTAAAACAAAAATGAAGGCTGCCAATGAGCAGCCTTCATACATTTTGACTTCGTATGTTTTAATCTCTACCGTTGAAATTATATCTGAGTGTTACGCCATAAGTTCTTGGATCGCCCAGTACACCGGCATAGTGACCAGCATTTCCACCTGCCGCCAGGAGCTGTTCGTAATAATCCTGATCAAGCAGGTTCCGTCCCCAAATAAATGCCGACAAACCTACATTGGATCTGAACCCAAGCCTTCCGTTCACTAAAGCGTACCCATCAACATTCAGATAAGTCGATGGTGAAGCGCTGGATGAAAAGGATGAGCGGTAAAAACCATCGAGCGCCAGAAAAAATCTGCCTGGCTTTCCAATAAACGCCGCTGGTGTACTATACTCACCACCAAGTGTTCCCGACCATTTAGAGATACCCGGCAAACTACCTCCCGACACGTCCTTGAATGCCACCTGAACACCTTCTACAGTCAAGCCGGTTTCCTCAAGAGGAAGTGGGGCATTGGTGAATTTAATATATTTTCCATTGGTGTAGGTTCCTGCTCCGAAGAAGGAGAAACGGCTGTTGGCCCTGTAACTGAAATCGAGTTCCAGCCCATTCACCCGCACTTTATCAGCATTCGCGATGTATCCACGATTCACACCAAGCTCAGCTGCCTGCACATTGGTCTGGTAGTCTTCAATATCTGAATTATGGAAAGTAAGATTCAGTGTAAAACCATCGATTAGATTGGTTTTAATACCTGCCGAGTAATGTTTGGTGTACTCCGGCTTAATTACAGCCAGCGAGGTATCGGCAGCGCCAGCCTTGGTTGGTAATCCCGCCACATTTACGCCCACCGGTTTAAAGCTTGTTGAATAGGTGACAAATGTATTTACCCTGTTGCTCGGCTTGAACGCGAGGGTCAGTTGATAGGTGAGATTTCTTTCATCTGCATATGCAGTATATGCCTGACTGGAGTACACACCATTTTTCAGCGCTATCAGGGCAGGATCGGTAGTATTCAGACCACCATAAGCCGTTCTATTATAAAAAACATCTTTCTCATCATAATTGTAACGAACGCCAGGCAGGATATGCCATTTGTCGTTTTCGGTGAGGGCAAAGTCGAGGTTCGCAAATACTGCAGCGCTTAGCGACTTGATAGACGCTTTGGTGCTGATCCCATACCCTTCGAATAGTCCAGGGGTTTTCCAGGCTTCGCTGGCTGAACTTTGGGAAAAGCGCCATTGTGCATCACCGGATTCTTCGGTTCCGTTGGTGTTCACTTCCTGGCCAATTACGAATAATCCCACCACACCACTCAGACGGTCGGAAATGCTGCCTGCATACCGTACTTCCTGTGACCAGTTTTTATGCTTTGACGGATTCTGTGATTTTGAGAGTGCCTGTAAACCAGTAAAATCACGGTCGTTTGATGGGTCCCAATTCCAATAACGCCAGGCTGTGGTGGAGGTAAGGACACCCGGGCCCACTTTATAATCAAGATTAACTGAGGCTCCTCCCAGATCATTTCCTGAATTCCAGGGCGTATCGTGGTCGATCTGCCGGTCAAAGGCATTGAGGCTGGGTAATGAATAATTCAGGTCCGAGATAATAGCGCTAAACTGGCGGTAGTCGGCGCGTTTTGTTTTCACAATACCAGCCACTACCTGCGCATAACCATCAGGACGCTGCCAGGTATTATCTGCTGAGAACGTTATGGAAACATTTTTGGAAGCATTATAGAGGAGTTGAAACTTAAATCCAAGATTGTTGATATCATTGGTTGCTTTTCCTGTGCGTACATTTTCGACTACACCATCCCTCTGCGTACCGGAAAAAGATAAACGGGCAGCGAGTGCGCGGCTCAGCGGACCGGTTAGCGAAGCCTTGGCCTGCACATATCCATAATTACCATAGCTTACTTCAAAATTACCTCCGGGTTTAAAGCTTGGTTTACGGGTGGTGATATTAACAGCCCCCGAAGTTGTATTCTTTCCGAATAAAGTACCCTGTGGGCCCCTTAACACTTCAACTCTCTCAATATCTATAAAATCGAGTGTAGCTGCTGCGGGACGTGCAAAATAAACACCGTCAATATAAATACCTACGCCGGGATCAAGACCATCATTTGTTAGCCCAAACGGCGAGCCAAGTCCGCGGATATTAACGCCGGTATTACGCGGGTTAGAAGTATATAACTGCAGCGAAGGCACAAACTCCTTAATACGATTTACATTAAATGCCCCTGATTCTTCGATCTGCGCGCCACTCACAACAGAGATAGGTATTGGCACGTCCTGCAGTACTTCATTGCGTCGACGCGAGGTAATAACAATTGTATCACTGTAAAAAACGGCTTCAAGCCGTATCTGCAGATCGTTTTGGGTAGCACTTTTGACAACGATATTCCTGGAAGTATATCCTACAGAAGACACCTGGAGAGTAAAAGGTGGTTTTTCCGATTCATTAATGAAAAGGGAAAAGTAACCTGTGGAATCCGTAACCGCACCCGTCGATGTTCCTTTGAGAGATACACTTACGAATGGAATTCCTTCATTATTCTCGTTAACAACGCGGCCCGAAACCTGGGCAAATGCGATAAAAGGCAATAAAAATCCTATAAGTACAATAAACTGCTTCATGTATTTTGTTGTTCTGGTTAATATAACCCTACTATTTAAGTAGACTATATGGATAAAAAAATAGGTAGACTATTAGGGCAAAAATTTATCCCTGACAACATCGGTTGTCCAAACTGAATGAAAGATAACGTAGTGCAAACTGGCGCATAGTGTAATTTGATTGCAAATTAAGTACATTTTTATTAGTCTACAATATTTACATACTAATAATTTAAAATATTTTTTCGTAGAGAGGCAATATACAAGGCTGGCTGATTATCCATAAAGCAGATATTATAGCTTGACCAAGGCAATTCAGGGGCGCAGAGGTCTTTTTTTCCTTTTCCTTCCCCACCATATATAAAAGCCGGTTACGGGGAGGCTGGCACAGATCAGGCTTGCAGCGAAATAAATAATTTTAGTTGTTACCCCTCCTACTTCACCCACATGCAAACCGTAGTTTAATCGTCTGATCTTGTCTGCCAGGTTATTATCGCTAAATCTTTTAGTAGAAGCGGGTAGTTCTTCCAGCGTATACTGATCGAGATATACATCCCTCCAGGTACCCATATACATATCAACACAAACATAAATTGCATCAGATGCAATTTCAGGAAAGCCAATTATAATATCATCTGTATTATGTCTGCCTATTTCTTTTCGGCCTTTCATCCAGGCTTTATCAACCTGGTCTAATATTACTGTAGATGAAGGATAGGTGGAATCGGATACAGCCGCGATACGTGGGGCAGGAGATCCGCCGGCCAGCCAATACACACCTTTGTTAAACCATGCAAAACTCATCATCAGGCCCGTAAAAGCAAATATCACTGCTATTATCAGGGAGTAAAAGCCCAACACATTATGAAGATCATAATTGATTCGTTTAAATCTTGCTTTCCATTTAACCGTGAACGCCTGCCTCACAGATCTCTTATTCCATTTTTTGGGCCACCATAAAATAATACCACTAATTAATAAAATGAAAAATATTAACGTTCCCCACCCTGTGAAATGTTTTCCAATTTCCGGTGGGAGCCATAAATAAAAATGACCTTCTTCTATAAAATGAAAAAAATCTTCGTG
>CAYLVR010000251.1:0-4829 GCA_964387165.1 uncultured Chitinophagaceae bacterium
AAATGTTCCGGGTATCGTTAGCAATATCACCGATCAATCGACCGAGATGCTGGAACTGCTAAAACATAAAGGCATTTCACTGGGAACCAGGCTCGAAATAAAAAAACGTTTCTCCTTTGACAATTCAGTAGAAATCAAGATAAAAAATATCGGGACCATTACGATTAGCGATACCGTGGCCAAAAACGTTTTTGTAACTCATGAAGAATAATGCTGAAGAAAGATCATTAAGCGAAGTACATGGCTCAATCGAAACTGGCGGCAAAGGCAGGTGGAGGAAGGTACTCGCGTTTTTCGGACCGGCCTACCTGGTAAGTGTGGGATATATGGATCCTGGAAACTGGGCCACCGATATAGCCGGAGGTAGTAAATTTGGATATTCACTCCTTTGGGTGCTGCTGATGAGTAATATTATGGCTCTGTTGCTTCAGAGCTTATCAGCACGACTGGGTATTGTTCGCCAGCGCGACCTTGCCCAGGCCAACCGCGAATTATATCCAAAACCCGTTAATTTCCTTTTATATATTCTTGCTGAAATAGCCATCGCTGCCACCGATCTTGCAGAAGTATTGGGGATGGCAATAGGGATTCAATTACTTACAGGGCTCCCATTAATATGGGGGGTAACCATTACGGTACTCGATACTTTCCTCTTATTATACCTGCAGAAACTGGGTATGCGCGCTATGGAAGCATTTATTATTACACTCGTAGGAATTGTTGGTCTTTCTTTTCTTGCAGAAATAATTCTTGCCCAACCGGATTTAGGAGAAGTAGCCGGCGGATTAATTCCTTCTATTCCAAATGACGAGGCGCTGTATATTGCTATCGGGATCATAGGTGCCACCGTAATGCCACATAATCTGTACCTGCATTCTGCCTTAGTACAAACAAGAAAAATAAGAAATAGTCATGGCAGCATTAAACAGGCGCTCAAGTGGAATTTTATAGATTCTGCCATTGCTTTAAATATCGCATTTCTCGTAAACGCGGCCATACTTGTACTGGCATCAACGGTATTTTTTAAAACCGGCAGAACGGATGTCGCAGAGATAAAAGATGCGCATCAACTACTCGCTCCATTACTCGGTTCTGAAATTGCCCCGATATTATTTGCTGTCGCATTAATTGCTGCCGGGCAGAGTTCAACAGTAACAGGAACACTGGCTGGTCAAATCGTTATGGAAGGTTATCTTAAATTAAAATTAAATCCGATATTAAGGAGGCTATTAACGCGGCTGGTCGCTATTATTCCCGCCATAATCGTCATATTGATTTTCGGAGAACATGAGGTGGATAGTTTATTAATTTTTAGCCAGGTCATATTAAGTATGCAACTCGGATTTGCAGTTATCCCGCTTATTCATTTTGTAAGCGATAAAGAAAAAATGGGAAATTTTACCATAAAACCAATCGTTCAATTGGCCGCATGGATAATTGCCGCCATTCTTGTCTATTTAAACATCCAGTTAATATACAACGAGGCAAATGGTTATTTCAACGACCAGGACAGTAGTATAACTGGAAAAATAATGATTATTGGAGGAGGAATATTCCTGCTATTGCTGTTATTATACACTTTAATCTATCCTTTGATAAAAAAAAGATCAGCCCTTATAAAGTAAGTGTTTAAGACGACTGAAGGTTTCAGGCTTTATTTCAAGATAAGAAGCCAGTATTTTCTGCGGCACGCGTTGTAACATTTGGGGGTGATTATCCAGGTAATTTAAAAAACGTTGCCGGGTTGTATTATTTAACTGCGAGAAATAACGGGCGTCCTTTTTAATGAACATATAAGTAATAATTTCAAGACCTATCTGTTCGGCGGAAGGAATATTTTCCAGCGCGTATTGTACGTTATCATAACTGATAGAAACCATTGTAGTGGGTTCAATGGTTTCTATGATTACAATAGAAGGGACGCGGGTATGAAAAGAAATTTCTGATTGTATAAGATGCCCCTCTGTTGCCAGTTGTAATGTTTTTTCATACTTCCCCGCCAGCAAATATTTTCTCACAACCCCTTTTACTACAAGATTTAAATAATTATCCGTTTCGCCATATTTAAGTACCTGTTCGCGTTTGGGAAAATTACGCATTTCGAGGAAAGGAAGAAATAAATTAAATTCTCTTTCCGATATTTTAACGTATTGAGAGATGAACTTATAAACGTAGGCCGCGTAATTATCTATTTCTTTATGTTGATTCATTCAGTTAAAAAGTACAAGAGGTATTAATATTTCGTGAACGTAACAAATGTTTCAGCCTGCTGAAAGTTTCCGGTTTAATATTCAGGTAAGAAGCAAGATATTTTTGTGGTACGCGCTGAAACAAATTTGAATTAGCGCTTACAAATCTCACAAACCTTTCCTGTGTATTGTAAAGAATACGTTCAAAATCCCAGCTTTCTTTTTGCAAAAACAGGTCAGTTATAATTAACCTGTTCAGTCTTCGCCACTTAATATCCTTTTCATACAATTTTTCTATCTTCTCTTTATTAAAAGATAAAAAAGTTGTGGGCTCAATAGTTTCAACAACATACATGGATTTTTCGCCTGATAAATACGAAACGGATGAACAGATCAGTTCACCTTCTTTGGCCAGTTGGGTAATAACCTCTTCGTCTCCTTTATAAAAAAACTTCCTCGCTAACCCCTTAATAATAAAATTGAAGTATTCTTCTTTTTCGCCCTCGTCAATCAGTTTTATTTTTTTATCGTAGGTACGTACTTCAGCGACAGCCATAATTTCCCCGAACTCCGCATCTGAGAGCTCAACAAACCTGTTCAGATATTCTTTTACAGCCCTTACCATACATGCAAGATATACCATATATACGATTCCTCTGGCACCTGACACATCATCTGCAAATGATTAAGCGGTTATATGTATCGAATCATTAAAAATACCCCTTGTTTGCTTACTTTTACGACCATTAAAAATCAGCAGATTAAATGACACAGAAAATCAAAGTTAAAAATCCGGTTGTTGAGCTGGATGGAGATGAGATGACACGTATCATCTGGAAGTTTATTAAAGACAAGCTTATCCTCCCCTACATAGACGTGGATATCAGGTATTACGACCTGGGTATGGAGCACCGCGATAAAACCAATGACCAGGTGACCATCGATGCGGCAAACGCTATTAAAGAGATCGGTGTGGGCATTAAATGTGCCACTATCACTCCCGATGAAGCGCGCGTAAAAGAATTTAACCTGAAACAAATGTGGAAGAGCCCGAACGGTACTATTCGTAACATCCTGGACGGAACGGTTTTCAGGGAACCGATAGTGATTAATAACGTTCCAAGGCTGGTGACTAACTGGAGTGCACCTATTATTGTGGGCCGACACGCATTTGGCGACCAGTATCGCGCAACCGATACCGTTATTAAGGGAAAAGGTAAGCTGACCATGACCTTTACACCTGAAGGTGGCGGTGAACCTCAGACCTTTGAAGTGTATAATTTTAAAGGCGACGGCGTAGCAATGAGTATGTACAATACCGATGAAAGTATCATAGGATTTGCAAGAAGCTGTTTTAATATGGCGCTTAGCAAAAAATGGCCCTTATATCTTTCTACCAAGAATACGATCCTTAAAAAATACGATGGCCGCTTTAAGGATATTTTTGAAGACATATTCCAGGCAGAATTCAAACAGAAGTTTGATGCTGCGGGGATTGCTTACGAACACCGGTTGATAGACGACATGGTGGCGAGCGCATTAAAATGGAATGGCAATTTTGTTTGGGCGTGTAAGAACTATGACGGGGATGTACAGAGCGACACCGTTGCGCAGGGATTCGGATCTTTAGGATTGATGACATCCGTACTGGTTACCCCAGACGGGAAAACTATGGAGGCGGAAGCTGCTCATGGCACTGTTACCCGTCACTATCGCGATCACCAGGCCGGCAAACCAACAAGCACTAATCCAATTGCCTCCATATTTGCCTGGACACGGGGGCTTGCCTTTCGTGGTAAACTTGATGGCAACCAGGCACTGATCGATTTCTGCAATGCGCTTGAAGCAGTTTGTATTGAAACTGTGGAAAGTGGCAAAATGACCAAGGACCTGGCCGTGGCAGTTCATGGAAATAAAGTAAAACATGGTGATCACTTCTTATATACTGAAGAGTTCCTCGAAGCAATCGACCAGAATCTGAAGAAAAAATTCTAACATACCGCCGCCCCTTGCTTCGCCAGAGAACTTCAGCATAGGCACAAGGGGCGGTTTTATTTCTTGTTTTTATGCTGTAATATCCTACTCCTCTGGATATTTGAATGACCCCCGGAGGGGCTAGTGCAAAAAAAAGCCTCCCAAATAGGAGGCTCAATTCTTTTTAAAGCAGAGAAGCTTATTTTACTATTGTGCTGTCAATAACTGCAGCAGCTGAATCAACTATAGCCGCTGAATCTGGTTCTGGAACTACATCAGGAGCAACAACTGCAGCTGAATCTGTAGTAGTTTCTGCATCAGTAGTTGTATCAGTACAAGAAGCAGCGATAGCACCTATTGCCAAAACGAAAAGAAGTTTTTTCATGTTCTTTGTTTGTAAGTTTGAATGTATTATTTCGTGTTAATACGATCAGCTCAAAAAGGTAACCCACCGGGCACGAAAAAGTTAAATTATTTTAAAAAGAGCCGTCTTTATTGTCATTTTCATCTTTAACCGATACCTGTTATCCTCATTGGGCCCACCTGGTTATGTTCTCCGGCGCAGGTCCGTTTGGGCTTAAACCCTCCTCATTGAAACCTTGACTCCTCCTCTTTGCCTCCTCGGAATCCGAGGAGGATCCGAGGAAGATCCGAGGAAGCAAAGAG
>CAYLVR010000252.1:0-4812 GCA_964387165.1 uncultured Chitinophagaceae bacterium
TGGCATCCTGACCATTATAGGTAAGATTCACAAACTTCTGGATATAATTCCACAGTTCATTGTAATGGGGGGCGGAGTTTGGGTTTGAAGAAAAACCATATCCCGTAGTATTCAGGATGAGTTCTTTCTGAACCTGCGTAAAGGCCTGTGTTAACAGAAAAAATAAAGAAAAGGCAAAAAAATAAATTTTTTTCATAAGCAATACAATTTTAAGAATAAAGAAATAGTAGGAATGAAGAAATAGATTACCGACCTGTCTAAGTTGAACAGGTATCAATATATAAAGGCAACTGTACGGGGTTTACAATGAAATGCTTTTTCGTTGGAACAACGAAAAGAGGAAGAGACTTTTTCATACAAACAAATAAGATTTTTCGTTTAGAGATGCAAGAATCGAACAGCAAAAATTATAATATTAAAGATAAATATCTGTACTGTACTGTGTCCTTTTAATTACCCGTTTCCCACTGTCCAGCATTTTGCTACCATTTTATATAAAAATGAGGTAACAGAATAATTGAAAGTGTTTATCAAATCAATTCTGTTTTTTCTCTTGGCAGAGAACCGACTATAAAAAAATAAACTTATTTTACTCAAGAAAGGAGAACTATAGTAGTAATAGAAGTCGACGCAAAAAATAATAAGCTTACCATCAACAGTTCCTTTTAACATCCGCAGCAATAACTTTTATATCTTGTTGAATAATGATCTTTCGCTACCTGTTTTATATAATTTTATTTGCATTTCCAATTTTGATGCCTTCGTGTTCGGAGTGGCGCACCCATGAACTGAAACAAAATATAGCTGACCAGGCAAATGGGAAAGGCTCCCTCACTGGTAAAGTGATCAGAATTGCAGATGGTGATACGTTTCATATGTTACTGGCCGATAAACGTTCCATTAAGATCCGGTTGTTTGGTATAGATTGCCCGGAAACGCAGCAACCATTTTACCAGCAGGCCAAAAACGAACTGTCCAGGTTAATATTTAATAAGACGGTTACTATTACCTTCGATAATAAAGATCAATATGGCCGTTACCTGGCTATTGCCTTTGTGGATGGCCAATCAGTAAATGAAGCGATGTTATCGAGTGGATTAGCCTGGCATTTTACCCGCTATGATCGTAATGCTAAATGGAAGTCCCTGGAAAAAGAAGCACGAAAGCAACGAATTGGAATATGGTCGCAGCCTGATCCCATTGCGCCATGGAAATTCAGAAAACAGAAATAATCACTTTGCGGCATTAAGCTTTTTTTCATGCTCTGTTCTTGGTACACCTTTAGCATTTGGCATGCCCTTTCCTGTTGAAATTAAATCACGTAAGCTTTTTTGGATATAATTCGTCCATGCATCCCGGCATATCTCGAAACATTCGTATTCGGGAACTAAACCATGATGAGTGAATCGGAGTTGCGTTCTAGTATCTTTTTCAGAAATCTCAAAACGGATTTTTGTGTTTATCCACTCTGATGTATCATGTGTAAATTTGAAATAATTATCGAGAACGAACCAAACCACTTTTTCATCCGGGATAAATTCGATTATTTTCATTTTACAATTATGAACATCTTCATAATGATATTTAAATTCTGCATTTAATTTATCCGTATCCCCTTCAATTTCTTCCGACCACCATCCACGAACATTAGTGATGGCATCAAATACTTGTTTTGGAGTTTGGTCAACTACCAGTGTTGTAGTAAAGTCTGGAGTATTCATTTTGTAAGATTTGTAGCAAAGCTATTGTCTTAATTTTAATTTAATCAGGGGTAAAATAGACTTATTAACGGGGCAATCCGGACACAATGAATATCTATCTTCGTTCAAATTTACTCGAATGCAGGTAACCATTATAATACCTAAGGGAAGCGTTAACCTTAGCAGTATAACCGGATCTTTTGAGATCCTCACAAGAGCAAATGCCTACTGGCAACGAATAGGAAACAAATCTATAATGGAGATCAAAATTGCCGGGTTTGTTAAAGAATTAAATGCCGGGTTTTTTACCCTTCATCCCGTAAATATTAAAAATATTAAAAAAAACGATCTCGTAATCATACCTTCTCTTTCCTATGATTATGACAATGTCATTAAAGATAATAAAGAACTTATTGAATGGATCAGCGATCAATATAAAACAGGTGCGGAAATAGCAACTATTTGCACTGGCGCATTTCTACTTGCCGCTACCGGATTATTAGAAGGAAAAACCTGTTCAACGCATTGGAATGCCGCAAATGATTTCAGACGGTTATTTCCTGATGTTGATCTTCAACCAGACAGGCTCATTACTGCCGGAAATGGAATATACACTAATGGTGGCGCCTATTCATTTTTAAATCTTCTGCTTTTCCTGGTCGAGAAATATTTTGGTAAGGACACGGCTATTTATTGCTCAAAAGTTTTCCAGATTGAAATTGAAAGAACATTACAGTCGCCATTTTTTATTTTCCAGGCTCAGAAAAATCATGGAGATGAATTAATCGATAAGGCTCAAACTTATATTGAAGAAAATCTTAGTGAAAGAATTTCTTTTGAAGAGCTGGCCTCAACACTTGCTATGAGCAGGAGGAATTTTGACAGGCGTTTTATTAAAGCCACAGGCAATACACCAGTAGAATATTTACAACGTGTAAAAATAGAAGTAGCTAAAAAAGCCTTAGAAATGGGCAGAAAGAATATTAATGAAGTAATGAATGAGGTCGGATATGCCGATGATAAGGCATTTAGAGAAGTGTTTAAAAAGATTACAGGATTATCCCCTTTGGATTACAAAGCAAAATACAATACAAAAACTGTCCAACTATAGTATTATTTTATATAACCCTCCAGGCCCGGTTTCTTTAAAACCGCCAGTGAATAATAGCGAATCCTTATCGATAAATGATAGATTGCTGGTAAGGGGAAGACCAGTATTGATTGAATCTAATAATTTTCCTTCGGAAGATAGGACATGTACACTTTGGTTAAACCCAGCGAAATTTTGGTTCGTCCGAAAAAAAGACATCCTGATCTCCCCGGCTGAGATGGCCACAGGAGAACAGGTTTACATCACAAAAAATGAGAAGCCTTTCTTCTTCTTTATCTTTTTACACGCTGATAATGAGAAAATTAGCATCAACAGGAAGATAAACAACCGGATCATAACTATGTTTTGGAATGGACTCGTAGCGAATACTAAAATGTCGTCCTGCTTCGTATTTCTATTTATCGCATACCAAAGAGTTCCGAATGCCGTTTTAATAGCAATCCGTAATTCACTACTATGAAAACCTATACCCTTTTCTTAGATGTCCTCATTATGTCCCTACTGGTCCTGGTAGTTCAATTCTATATCACCGATGAGGTGATCATTAAAGCCAGTACCACCCGCAGCGGATTTACACGTACTATGATCGTTTCCTGGCAATCGCTTTTTGTTATAGCCAGCTTTTGTGTGCTGCTTCGTTATATAGTACGAAATACAAGGGTCTCGGGGTAAAAAACACCTTTCGTCAGTCAATATTTTATCCTATCTTAACACAGATATTGACCAAAACGATTGTGAGACAAATTGCTGCTGCCATACTTTTTAAACCTGCGTTTTTCTTTACCGAAAAGCTTTCCGTTAATGTGAAACGTTTATTGCTTTTCTTTATAATACTAATTTTATTTTCTGCCGAGATCTTACGCGTTTATTTTGTAATGCCTTTTCCAGGTAGCCAGGTAAAGAACACTGTTTCTTATGCTCACTGGATCAATAATAATATTATATGGATCAGAATATTTGCACTCGCAATAGTTTATTTTGCACTGATAACGAATTCTGGCATTCGCGGCAAACATTTCACATAAATGCCTAAAATATGCAGCAAATTGATATTGTCGAAACCCAATGTATCATCACCAGTTTTATAAAAGATAAAGAAGGTGGCGAACTGAGAGAATTTACAACACATACACGCGATGATGTAGTTGAGCAGTTGCCTTTTATTAAAAAAAGATTTTTAACCTACAAAGATTTTGGGGGCGCTACGTTCGCTGAATTATTCACTCCGGAAGAATTAAAAAATGCAACTAAACTAACTGCCAATTATTTTAAAAGCTCCTTTATCAGAAATAATGGTAACGGCAGTTTCACCATTGAACCTCTGCCAGACATTGCGCAATATTCAACCATTAATGGGATGATAGCGGATGATTTTGATGGTGATGGCTACCTCGATATTTGTTTGAATACAAATGATTATGGCACAGAACCCTCTAATGGCCGGTACGATGCCTTAAATGGATTGGTCCTGAAAGGTGACGGCACCGGAAAATTTATCGCACTAAGCATTCTACAAAGTGGAATATATATTCCCGGCAATAGCAAAGCTTTAGCTAAATTAAAGAGCAGCGATGGTAAATATTTACTGGCAGCGAGCCAGAATAAAGGCCCTCTTAAAGTCTTTCGGTTAAAGCGTTAAAACCTGTTATACGACCTGTTTGGTAACATTAAGGGCGCTTGGACCTTTGTGCCCCATTTCCACTTCGAAGTTTACTTTGTCGTGTTCTTTTATTGCAAAAGACAACTGGTTTGCATGTATAAAAACACTTTCCTGGGTCTGTAAATCCTTGATAAATCCAAAACCCTTATCCTGGTTAAAAAAGGTAACTACGCCCGATCTGATCGGTGACTCCTGCGGCCTGTCCTCCTGTTTAGGAATACTGATCTGCATATCTTCTGAGTTAAACACCTTCTTTTTGCGTAGATCCGGAGGTGTTGAGGAAAGATTTCCATTTTCGTCAACATACGCCAACATCTCATCTAAAGTCTTGCCTTTCTTCG
>CAYLVR010000253.1:0-4756 GCA_964387165.1 uncultured Chitinophagaceae bacterium
TTATTAAAATGAATAGTAGCAAAGTACGATCCTGCATCGGGAGGTATATTTTTTCTGACAGTTTCCATGATAGGAACAAAATCTTCTTTACGCATATGATCGCCGGGCACGCCAAATTCTTCAAGCAAATAAATAAGCATCCGCATATACGCGGGAGGGCCACAGGTATAAAATAGTGTACGGTTAATATCAGCATTCTCACCGCGTAATAATTCAAAAAACAAATCACGGTTCAATCGTGCGCGTAAAAGGTCAGCAGAATTGCTAAACAAGAAATGAATGATTAATTGCAAAGGAAATTTATTCTTCAATAATAACAGTTTGTCGTAATAAACTGTTGATCTTTTAGAATGATTACTGTATATAAGCACAACTTTTATATGAGAATATTTATACAGCAGTGTTTTGATTAATGAGATAACGGGGGTAATGCCACTGCCTGCTGCAAAGAATATTATTTTATCAAAACTATCTATATTATCAGGCAAACGAAAAAAACCAGAGGATCCTGTTGTATATATAATATCACCTTCCTCTATAGTATCAGTTAATATTCTCGATAAAGAACCATTGTTAATTCTTTTTACACCTATGGCCAGTGGTTCATTCAGTACAGGAGAAGAAGTAATGGAGTATGATCTTCTTATTTCGCCAGGCGCTGTATTGTGTACAAGGGTAAGAAACTGCCCGGATTCATATTTAATATTATGTCCATCTTCAAAAATAAATGTTTTAAAATCTTCAGTTTCCCTGATCACTCTTTTTACCTTAAGTTTTTTAAATATTACGTTATTCATATCTTCTATTGACCTCGTTAAATATACTAACAATGAAATTGTCAAGTCGACACTTAGTCTTTAACAAAGTTTTTTCATAGTTCGTTTTTACTTTTTACGAATTGGCAGTCAAATATATGAGCAGGATTAAAATCCCCCGTTCAATAATATTATGAAAAAGATTTTTACATTTATTATTCTCGCTTTTATTAGCGTTACAGGTTTTTCGCAGGTTAAAACCGGTGTATCTGCAGGTTTAAGTAATGCAAGATGGAATGGTGATGCGATCCTTAATCTTAATGACCTGCTTCAGTTCACAAATGGAATGGTAAACACCCGGTCGGTTAGCGGACTATATGCAGGTGGATTTGTTGAAGTACCATTAGGGGATATTTTTTCGGTGCAGCCAGGAATTTATTATACACAGAAGGGGTACCAGTTAAGAGGTGAGCTGACAGGCAAGAATATCGACTTCCTGGGCGCCGGCGCCCGCGCCACTGTACAGTCGCATTATATAGATATCCCTGTTGTATTAAAGGCTGAAGTAGTGAAGGGGCTGCAGTTGTTTGCTGGTCCGCAGCTCTCTTACCTGGTCAAAAACAATCTTAAGCTGGATGCAGGGCTGTTGGGCATATCGCTCTTTAAAACCAATATTGATATTACAGATCAGTTCAATAAGATGGATCTTGGGTTGACTGGTGGTCTTGCTTATAATTTTGATAACGGCTTCTCAATAAATGCCGCTTACGATCATGGCCTCACACCGCTTGACAAAAACAGTATGACCAAAAGCTTTAACCGCGCTTTTAAAGTGGGTATCGGTTTCAGGTTTTAAAGTTTCAATTTCAGAATAAGTCCCTAAATGGGAATAAATATTTAAATAACAATATTATATATTTATGATAATCAATTAATTGTATTTTGGCATCAGGATGGATATTGTTGTACATAATCCGTTAGTTATGAAAACAATTATATCCATCCTTTTAGTTTTAGTAACCTTCTCAATAAAGGCGCAGTTGATCAGCGAGTTTAACTGGGCATCTAACCCCCTTACTATAGCAACTTTTGGCCCTAATGCTACTTCAGTTAGCACATCGGCTACTTCAGTATATGTTGGCGGAACTATAGGATATGCCATTAACCCGGGCCTGCCTACCAAAGACATTGATCTTATTATTCCTGGGGCATCTTTCAATGTTGACGGTATTGATATTGAGTTTGATTTCAGACGTGAAGAGTCTGTTGCATCCTTCTTTAAAAGAGGTTCTTTATTTAATTTTCAAATGAATAATGGGAATCTGCAGGTAACATTTACCACAACACAGGGTAGCACTCCGGGTAATATTACTATCAATTCAGGAAATATAAAGACAGTTGCTGACGATCACGCTTTCCATCATTACCGATTTAGATATGACAACAATACAGGTATTGCCAATGTGTGGGTTGATGGTATAATTGTCTATACATATAATGGTGTGGCGGGACGACCTTTGGCATGGACAAATGCAGGGAATGTAATTATCGGGGAGCTGATGGATGTAACAAGCAGGAACCTGGGTGTACTTGCCAATTTTAAAGTAAGTGGTGTTAATTCAATTTTACCTGCAGAATTACTTTCTTTTACGGCTTCTGAAAAAAATGGCAAATCATTTTTACAGTGGACAACAACAAATGAAGTTAATTTCTCACACTTTATAATAGAAAGATCTGCCGATTCTAAAAACTACACTGCAATAGAAAAATTAAACACCTCTGCCAAACAGTACCGTACTTATGATAATTCACCTTTAAGGGGAGATAATTACTACAGGTTGAAAATGATCGATAACGATGGTAGTTTTAAGTATTCTGCAGTCGTTAAACTTAATTTTACCTCTGCTGCTTCATCAGCTTGTTTTCCTAACCCTGCTGCTAATTACGTAAATCTTGTAATTAATAACGCACAGGCGGGAACATACAGTTACTCAGTTGCCACTTTAAATGGCGGTATGGTAAAAGCTGCCATCGTCAGCTTAAATAGCGGTACACAGCAGCTCAGAATTGACCTGGCAGGAAACATTCCTTCAGGAGTGTTAATTATCAGGCTGCATAATAAGCTGACCAATACAATCGAAACGTTCAGGATAATTAAAGCATAGGATTTCCTTCAAGACGGAAAAAGAGAAAGGGAATGCTCCAACGATCCACATTGCGCCGCTACGCGGCGCTTTTTCATTTTATGACCCACAGATCATTCTACCACATCTTCTTAAAATTTCACGAGAAATAATGCAACTTTCAGACCATTCTGTTTGTTTATATTATTCAGGTTTTCATTCGTGTTAATTACTTATTTTCATATTGCTTGAATAACGATGCCCAGATAAAAAACCCCGAATCTTTTGCCCGGCTAGCGCTTGAAAATGCAGGTGTTGGCGTGTTCCAAATCAATATGCAGGTCGACGAGATCGAACACTCAAAGATCTTTGCGCAATTATTAACAGGCGATGCAGACGTTCGCCTGAAAAGCGCCGATCTTACGAACAGCTTACACCCGCAGCACAGACGCCTGCGCCAGGCTGCTTATGCAGAAATGTTAAAGACAGGTAAATTTCATTACGAACCTAAAGTGATCTGGAAAGATGGGTCCGAACATAAGCTGCGTGTTAATGGCACCTGCACCTTCGACAATTCGGGCAAACCACTGATATTTACGGGCATTGTGCTGGATATCACTAATGAAAAAGATAATGAACAACTGGAACGCGAATGGGAGGCCCGATTCAGTAGTATTATTGAACAGTCGCCGGTAGCAATGCTCCTCCTTCGCGGCCCCGGTTTATTGATCGAAGTCATTAACAGTCACATGCTCACATTTATTGGCAAAGACCAATCAGTTATCGGAAAGCCAATTAAAGAAGCCATTCCCGAAATTGAGGATCAGGGGGTTATTGCGATGATGGAATCGGTTCTGAAAACAGGAGAATCAGTGAATGGAACGGAAATGCCCGCAAAGCTGAAACGCAACAATAAAACTGAGGATTTATATTTCAATTTTGTGATGGCTCCCCTGAAAGATTTTAAAGGACGAATAGACGGAGTGATTATCACAGCAAGTGAAGTGACAAACCAGGTGAAATCGAGGATAACGCTGCAGCAAAGTGAAATTAAATTCAGATCGCTGATTGAACAGGCTCCGGTTGCCACCTGTCTTTTCGTAGGAAAGAACATGAGAATAGAAGTGGCCAATGATATTATGCTTGCTTATTGGGGCAAGGACAGATCAATTATCGGGCTGCCACTTAGTGTAGGTGTTCCTGAAATGATAGATCAGCCTTTTCTGCATATCCTCGATGATGTTTATGCTACAGGAGTTGCATACGAAGCTAAATCTGTTCCTGCAGAATTGAAAATAAATGGCGTAACCAGCACTTACTATTTTGATTTTACTTATAAACCCATTCATAATCAGGCAGGGGAAGTTTATGGAATAATGGATATGGCAATAAATGTTACCGACCGGATAATAGCCACCAGGAAACTGGAAGAGAGTGAATTGTTTTCAAGGAATATTATCTATAATTCTCCTGTTTCCAAACTGGTACTTATGGGAGAAGAAATGACGATCAACACTATCAATGAAAACATGCTGAGTTTGATTGGCCGCGATGGGTCTGTAATTGGCAAACCACTTATGGAAGTCATGCCCGAATTAATATCCACTCCAATGATGGACAGATTAAAGCATGTACTAAACACCGGTGAAACTTTTTATCAGCCAGAAGAGAAAATAGAGTTGATACGTTTCGGGAAATCTTATACTGGTTATTATAATTATATATATAAAGTATTACATGATACTTCAGGAAAAAATTATGGCGTAATTGTAACTGTAATCGAGATAACCGAACAGGTTATTGCACGACATAAAATTGAAGAAGCAGATAGTAGTTTACGCGGTGCGATTGAACTTGCCAATCTCGGAACATGGGAAG
>CAYLVR010000254.1:0-4735 GCA_964387165.1 uncultured Chitinophagaceae bacterium
ATCCCCCCAGTACGCCAACCAGGTGAATATTCAACCGTCCTTTAAAATACTCTTTATAGGAAACGGGTGCGCCAGTGAACGGATAGCGCATAACAAGCGTATTAAAAATAAAATTGCTCACAAAAATGCCTAGTGCAAAAATGAACATCGCCGTATAAGGAGTCATTTTCCCTGCGGCAGGCGAAACAAAATTGTCCATATCCATAGACGCTGCTACAAACCGGTAAAAAAATGACATTAATAAGCCCGCCAATAACGAAATAATTAATCCTTTTGAAGAAACCTTATTACCTGTTTTTGATTGTTTGTTATATGCAATTGCATTTAAAATAATAGCGATAGTAATTAATATAACTCCGGCGAATAGCCATTGGGGATTTCCTTTTGCTGAACCAATATAATTTACAATCACTCCCAGCACAAGAGCAAGCCCGATTCCTACAGGGAAAGCAACAGAAAGTCCGGCAATTGAAATTGCGGCGGCTAATAAAATATTGGCGGCGTTAAAAACGATACCACCCAAAAACGCGCTTCCTATATTCGTCGTGTCTGCCTGCAAAAGATCCGGAATAAAACTACGGCCCTGATCTCCAAAACTGCCTAATGTGAAAGCAGAAATGAGTGAGAATAAAAGAATGCCAATTACATAATCCCAATAAAACAATTCATACCGCCACGATTTACCAGCTAATTTTTGAGTATTACCCCAGGAGCCCCAGCAAAGCATTGTTATGATGCAGAAAATAACAGCTAACGTATAATTTTCGACTATAAACACGATACTTCGTTTTAGTGATGAATAATTATTTTATCCTCTGAGGTTTTGCAGTGATGAGTTCTATAAATCTGTTAAGAATTGTTTTTGCCTGTTCTGTTGAAACAGTTAAGTACGCCCTGTTGCCATTTTGATCCGGAGTAAATTGGGTCATTCCTGTTTCATCGACCTTTACATTTCCCCACTCACTCATACCAAAATATTTTGCGGGGTTTTCAACTACATATAATAGTGACAGCAGATCCCAGCAGGGCCGGTCGTAAGGCATTTTCAAATAGTACTTATATGCTTCCGCTACAGGATGATGCTGCGTCCATTTAAAATCGTTTTCTATACTGGTTGCCGGGTATAACACTTTTATGCCAATTTCAAAGGGAGCGAAAACAATAGGTGTGGGCCATTGTTCTGCAACTAGTTTTGTGGCAGGAATATCTCTTATTACATTATATTCTTTAACAGGGTTTTCCCCAAAACTACCTGCCATTACAGATAATAATCTGACTTTCTTTTTTACTAATTCTTTTCCTGGTAATGAAGAATATTTATCGGGCTCCGATTGCAATAACCTGGCGATGTTTGTAGAAACCCCTACTGAAACTATTGTAACCGATGTATCATCCTGCTTTGAAAGGATCTTACGGTATAATTCAACAGCATCCGGAACAGCGTCATAATTAAATTTCGGTCGGGAGAATAATGGTTTTCCTTTTTCATCTTTCAGGAGGCAAACGTATTCTGCATATTTTTTTGCATCATTCTCGCTATCGGCCCCATAAATTACTTTTCCAATTGGAATTTTTGGATATCCGTACCAGTAATTCATCAGGTGAATATATTCGGTAGAATATTTACTGTTTTTGTTGGAGGTTATGGCAAGTAAATCTATCTGGTCTTTGTCGAGATATTTGTAAATCATGTCCAGCGCTAAAGCATCATCAACATCATTTCCCATATCTGTCTCAAAGATTATCCTGGGAACATTTTGCTGTGCAATTGCAGGCAGCCAGCAACCTATATTACAAATAAGCAAATAATAAAAAATCTTTACACTCAGAATCCTGTTCATGGCAAATAATGTTTGAATATTAAGAAATTCAGGCCTTCAACTCATGCCGATAAGGTATGGCAGCTTGTGCGCCCATTCTCGTAACCGTAATTGCAGCAGCCTTACAAGCCATTTTAACTGCATCTACAACATCTTTTCCTTCAGAAATTCCTACGCAAAGCGTGCCGCAAAATGTATCTCCGGCAGCGGTGGTATCCAGGGCGTCTACTTTCTCGGAAGACACTTCGTAATAATTTCCATTTTGTTTTATTAATGCTCCAAGTGCACCGAGAGTAATTATAACTATCCGAACTCCCCTTTCGCTGATTATATCAGCAGCTTGACGCGCCGATGCCCAATCTTTTACAGTAATGCCGGAAAGCATTTCAGCTTCCGTTTTGTTTGGCATTATTATATAAAGGCTTTTCAATAATTTATCGGAAAGTGTTTGCGCCGGGGCCGGGTTCAATGCCACTTTAACTCCTTTTACCGAAGCAATCTCCGCTGCGTGTTCCACAGTTTCCATCGGGATTTCGAGTTGCATTAATAATATTCCTGCGTTCTCTATTTCATGCCTGGCTTTTTCAATATCACTTTGTTTTAAACTTGCATTGGCACCCGGCGCTACCAGGATACAATTCTCGCCCGAAGCATCAACGGAAATCATTGCCACCCCTGAAGGTTTATTTTGGTCGGAAAACACAAAATCCGTTTTGATCTTTTCAGAATTATATAATTCTACCGACTGCCTTCCAAACAGATCATTTCCTGTTTTAGTAATAAAGGAAACATTTCCTCCCATCCTTGCAATGGCCACTGCCTGGTTAGCTCCCTTGCCTCCCGGATTCATCATAAATTCATTGCCTATTACAGTTTCGCCGGGTACGGGAAGCCTGTTGGCTTTAATAACCATGTCGGTATTTGAGCTTCCTACTACTACTATTTTAATTCTTTTTTCCAACGCTTATACTATTAAATGAACAATAGAAAATTAAACACTGTGTGCCGAATTTAGAACCAGACACACAATGGGGAGGTAACCAGCATGATGAATTGTTTGTATGGAATATTGGCAAGCATGTGAAAGCATTTTTTGATCGTTAGTAATTATTGCACACTAAAACTAGTGTTTAATAAAACCCTGAAATGACTAATATTGTTTTAAAAAAAGAACTGAGGAATAATAATCGAAAACATAACTATGTGATTATCATTCTAATATGGCGTAAAAACATTGGGTAAAATGAGAATTTTACTGTATATTCATTAATTAATAATAATGTTTCACGCAGATTCGCTCATATTATTGATCAACTCGTTATCTGCTTCGGAAAAGAAAAAATTCAGACAGGGAAAGAGTGAACGCGATTACGCTGTATTGTTCAATATAATTGAAAAAGCAGGGGCCCTTTCTTCTAAAGAATTAAAAGAAACTTTCGCAAAAGAAAGAAAGAGTGCAAATTTCAACGCGACCGTAAATTATCTATATAAAACTCTTCTCGACACGCTTGTTTTACTTCGTGAAAACCAGGATAGTCATTATTTGTTATTAAATAAAATACTTCGGGCAAAAGTATTATTTGAAAAATCACTATTCGAGGAAGCGCTGCAATTACTTGAGCAGGTACGCAATAAAGCTATTAAATATGAAAACAATATAGCGTTACTATATGCATCCCGGCTTGAACTTGAATATCTTCTGTTCATGAACCTGCCCGATATTTCGGAATCAGAATTATTAAATAAACATTTTGAAGTAAATGAGATTCTGAAAAATATCCGTAAGATAAACGAACATTCGTCTTTGTACGAGCTGCTTAAGCACCGAATTATTTATAAGGAAAATATCCGGTCGCAGAAACAGAAAGATGAATTAAATGATCTTGTGATCAGTGAGATGAGCATCACTTCATCACAAAAAGACAGTTTCGAAGCAAAAAAATTACACTTGCTTTTTCAATCAAATTATCTGATAGGTGTAGGTGATTATAAATCGGCGCTGCTATCTTTCCAGGAATTAAATAATCTGTTTGAAAATGAAGAACACGCCTTTGAAGGATTTCCCTTTTATTACATCTCCACGCTTGAAGGCATTCTATATAATCTGCGCAGTATAAGAAGGTATGATGAAATGCCTTATTTCATCGGAAAATTAAAAAATATCAGGGCCATTTCGGAAGGATTTCAAACGAATGTGACCGCTTTGATATTTCTGTATGAGCTTATTCCTTTATTAGATAAAGGTGATTTCAGTGAATCCGAAAACCTGATAAACATCAATAAGGCAGGCTTACTGTCAAAAATGGATCAGTTAAATATTAGTCGTAGGGCTGAGATATCGTTATATCTTTCACTTGTTCATATTGGAATGCGCAACTTCAGAGATGCGAAAAAAACTTTGATCAATGAAATTGTAAGAGAAAATAAAATTTATACCCTTCCGCTTTACAGAACTATCCGTTTGGTTGACCTGATCATACATTATGAATTGGGTAATTTTGATGTGATACATTTCGAAAGCCGTTCTATAAAACGCAAAATTCCGAAATTTGAAAAGGCATACCGGGTTGAAAAAATGATGCTCCGCTTTTTAAAGAATAACAGGAAAGCGATGAGGGCGAAAGATCGTGAGAAGAAATGGTTGAAAATTCAGCCCGAGCTAATAGACATCAGGAACAATGTATTTGAAAATCAGCTTTTAGTATCATTTGATTTCACTGCCTGGGTTGAATCGCAGATCTGCAGGATTCCCTTACAGGATGTATTGGAAAGCCGCTTTAGGTAAAGTCGCAAAACACCCCCTGATTGTCGTTGCAACACGTTCTTCAAAATAAATTTCAGCACCATCTTTGTGTTGTAACCATTAAACAAATACAAGATGGAAAATCAATTTAAACAAATCACAATTCAGAATA
>CAYLVR010000255.1:0-4712 GCA_964387165.1 uncultured Chitinophagaceae bacterium
ATACAAGATGTTGATAACCTTGGTGCTGCTAACGAAGTTGTTAAAGTACGCAATGGTTATGCACGTAATTTCCTGATCCCGCAAAAAATAGCGCTCGAAGCCAATCCTTCTAACCTGAAACAACTGGAAGAGAGGATGAAGCAGGTTCGCAAAAAAGAAGAAAAAATGCTTGCCGAACTTAACCTGGTTATCGGCAAACTGAAAGAAGGTCCGGTTAAAGTCGGTGCAAAAACCGGCACCAGCGGAAAGATTTTCGGTAGCGTTACCTCTTTGCAGCTGAGCAGGGCTATCCGCGAACAGAAAGGATACAATATTGATCGTAAGAAGATCAGCATTCCTGAAGAAGTGAAAGAATTAGGCGCTTATAAGGCAACTATCGATTTCGGCAACGGTAAATCTACCGAAGTTGATTTTGAAGTAGTTGGTGAGTAATTATAATCACAAGCACCAAAAATCATACAACCCTCACCTATGCTATTGGTGGGGGTTTTTTGCCCTCATAATATTTATTTGGTAATTTAAATTATTGCTTATCTTCATTATTGATTAATGTAGTTAGTTCTCTTGTTCTGTAATGGCTTACCTTAGATCCGGTTTCCTCAGTTCATTGTAGTAACTACTCTCATAATCGGATTTAAGTACTTTAAAATTTTTAGTTACAATGAACATTTATGTAGGCAACCTCTCCTGGCAAATGACCGATGAGGATTTGAGAACCTTATTCGAACAGTACGGATCTGTTACTTCGGCAAAAATCGTTAAGGATAAAGTCAGCGGACGCAGCAAAGGCTTCGGATTCGTTGAAATGCTTGATGATACCGAAGCACAGAATGCCCTCAGCAGCCTTTATGAGTCCGAAGTTCTGGGTCGTAAGATCATCGTGAATGAGGCTCAACCTAAACCACAAGGTGGTGCAGGTGGCGGCGGCTTCAAAAAGAGGAGCTTCGGCGGCGGCGGAAACGGCGGAGGTGGTGGTTACAAGAAAGGCGGCTTCAACAGAGGCGGCGGAGGTGGATACAGCAGAGATTATTAACCTAATACATCTTAGTATACATGTTTAAATCCTCTCACGAAAGTGAGGGGATTTTTTATTTAAGCCACTTCCACCCCAACCAGGCGACAAACAGCATCCAACACAGGCACCTGCCCCTCCCCGTGGAGGGATTGGAGAAATCCTACCTGCTTAATTAAATTATGCCTGCCAGCCCCCTTCTACACGAGCCGTGGCGCGGTAACCCGGTCAGACTAGATTTCTGCTGAAAATCAACTCTTTGCAAAAATCCACTGAATATTTGATTGATCTGGATTAAAAATTTTGACCCATTACACATAAACACGAAGATTCAGCGTTTATATAGCATCACCGGATCGGACCAGTGATAAGGAATCCAATTGACTCTGTAAAAACTAAAATCAAACCCATGAAACAGGATTTACACTCCTTTGTATGGAAGTGTTGTGCCATGTTGATGCTCACGACTTTGTTCTTTTCGTCCACTTTCGCACAAAAATCTGAAAGTTCTTCTCATCTTGAAGCAGGCATAACCTTAGGACCCTCAAACTTTTTAGGCGACCTTGGTGGTAATGCCGGACGGGGAACTACCTTTATAAAGGATAACAATATACAAATGACCAAACTGACCATTGGTGCATATGTATCTTATCATCCCAATGAATTTTACTCCTTCCGTTTCGGATTAAATAAAGGATCTCTTGAAGGTGATGATGCAATCATCAAACGTAAAGGCGGACTTGAAGAAGCAAGAAATAACCGCAACTCAAACTTCCGCTCAAAATTTACAGAAGCAATACTCCTGGCAGAAATTTATCCTACAGCATTTCTTGAGTATGACCCTTCAGATAATTATAAAAGACTTCGGCCTTATATCGCCATTGGTATAGGCGCTTTTAAATTCAATCCACAGGGAATTGATCCTTTAACACAACAGTGGGTGAGCCTGCAACCTTTAAGAACAGAAGGACAGGGATTTGCAGAATATCCTGACAGGAAAGAATACAAATTAATGGGAATGAATATTCCTATCGGAGTGGGTGTTAAATATTTCATGAGCGAAAATGTCAACATCAGTTTCGAAATAATTCACAGAAAAACATTTACTGATTATATAGATGATGTGAGCACCAATTATGTTGACCCTGCATTATTCTATAATTATATGCCACTCCAGCAGGCACAACTTGCAGAAAGAATGGCAAATAAATCATTAGGTGGAGTTTATGATGCCGGCGACAAAAGAGGCACTGCAACAAATAACGATTCTTATTATACAGCGCAATTTAAATTAGGCTTCAGGCTTGGTAGTAACAACCGTTTGAGAAACTCAACCAGTTGTCCAATCAGGTTCTAATCCGACCTCTTTGCCCACCTTCGCAACAGCTTCGGTGGGCAAAGAGAAAAATATTAATTAATCCGTACCCGAATGAAATTATTTGTACCTCTCTGCATCCTGGTTTTTTCATCAACAATAAGTGTAACTTCTAAGGCAAATCTGCCCATTTCTTCTATGGAGGTGAAACCATGCACAATGCGGAGCGAATGCCCGGCCCGGGTGAATTCAGATTCCATAGTTGTTAAGAAAACAATGAATAGGAGGTCTCACAAAGTAGCCTTGTATCCTGATACAGAACAAAAAGTATTATTTTTTAACGTCCGTGGATTTACCGGAAAAGTTTACCAACTTTTTGTTTTTGATATGCAGGGAAATATCGTAAAACAGGCTGAGATCAGGAATAAACAAACCACATTAATTAAAAACATAGAAAGGGGAACCTATCTTTTTGAAGTATTTAGCAATGATGACAGAATCGGCGAGGGCCAGATTGCTGTATTATAAATTATTAAAATGCGATCTGGTAAGCAGCAGGGAAATTTTTATAATCTAATATCCGGTTGAGTCAAAACCTGGTCCGTTCCCTATATTCCAAGTACCCTGATAAAAAAGATTTTATTAATCACTTCCTGCATCAGCTTACCGGATCGCATTTAAAATTTTCTGGCGCTTCGCGCCACCTCCATTGAAAAAGGAGGAAAAATTCTGGTATAATCCATCCAGTATCCTCAGTAGCCGGCGATGAGAAATTGCCGGCTATTGTTTATAAGAGTAAATCCCCCTGTAATTATACTTCACGACAACTCGCCGTAACCCCCTTTTTCAAAGCGGGATCATAGTTCATGTTTTAAAAATCGTGCAGTGTGGCTCTCTTTTACTTTAACTAAATCCTCAGGCGTTCCTTCAAATAATATACGCCCCCCTCCATCTCCACCTTCCGGACCTAAATCAATAATATGATCCGCCACTTTAATTACATCAAGATTATGCTCAATAACCAACACTGTATTTCCTCTATCCACTAATTTATTCAGTACATTCAATAAATGAAGAATATCCTGGAAATGTAATCCTGTTGTAGGCTCATCAAGAATATAAAACGTTTTACCAGTATCTTTTTTTCCTAACTCAGTAGATAATTTAACACGCTGAGCCTCCCCTCCGCTTAACGTTACAGCAGATTGCCCTAATGTGATATATCCCAATCCTACTTCCTGCAACACTTTTATCTTTCGATAAATATATGGTACTGCAGAAAAGAAATCCACCGCTTCATCAACAGTCATATTTAATACATCACTAATTGACTTTCCTTTATATCTTATCTCAAGTGTTTCACGGTTGTATCTTCTTCCGTTACACTTTTCGCAATTCACATATACGTCGGGAAGAAAATTCATTTCTATTACTTTCATCCCACCACCTTCGCACACGTCGCACCTGCCACTTTTTACATTGAAAGAAAAACGACCAGGCGTATATCCCCTTATTTTTGATTCGGGAACAGATGCAAACAATGTACGGATATCAGTAAAAAAGCCACAGTAAGTAGCAGGGTTACTTCTTGGTGTACGTCCTATTGGTGACTGATCCATTTCAATCACTTTATCTATCGCTTCAAGCCCTTTAATAGATTTATATTCCAAAGGAGAAACTCTTGACCCATACGCATGTTCACTTAATACAGGATATAATGTTTCATTAATTAATGTCGATTTACCGCTCCCGCTCACGCCTGTTACAACAATTAGTTTACCTAAAGGAAACTTAACATTCAGTGATTGCAAATTATTTCCATTGGCGCCTTTCACTTCAATAAATTTCCCACTACCTTTCCTTCGCTCCACCGGAATACCAATAACTTTTTTACCAAATAGAAATTTAGCCGTTGCCGACTGAGACGCATGTAATTTCTTCGGATCGCCCGATGTAACTATTTCTCCACCATGTTTTCCTGCGAGAGGGCCAATGTCCACCAAATGATCAGCAGCCATCATAATTTCTTTATCATGCTCCACAACTAAAACACTGTTGCCAATATCACGCAGATTTTTTAATGCATCAATCAATCTTGCATTATCACGGGAATGCAAACCAATACTAGGTTCGTCCAGGATATAAGTGATCCCCTGTAGCTGTGAACCGATCTGCGTTGCTAACCTGATGCGCTGCGATTCTCCGCCACTTAATGTTCTTGCAGAACGATTCAACGATAAATACGTCAACCCAACATCCAGCAAAAACTGTAAGCGTTCGCGTATTTCTTTTAGAACATCCTTACCAATCGTCTTCTGTTTTTCAGAAAGGCGTTCCTCTATTCCTTCAAACCAGGTCATTAATTTGTTGAGGTTCAGCTCACTT
>CAYLVR010000256.1:0-4707 GCA_964387165.1 uncultured Chitinophagaceae bacterium
GGTGAAGTAGTAGGAGTAGGTAAAGCTCTTTATAAAATTGCTGATCTTTCTACCATAACACTGCGCGCTTATATTACCGGCGATCTTCTTCCCGCAATAAAACAGGGGCAGCAGGTAACCGTATTAATAGATTCTGCGAAAGACAGTTACAAAAAATATCCAGGTACTATCACCTGGGTGTCTGATAAGGCTGAGTTTACCCCGAAAACGATCCAGACAAAAGAAGAACGTGCAAATCTTGTGTATGCCATCAAAATAAAAGTAAAAAATGATGGCTATTTAAAGATAGGCATGTATGGTGAGGTGTGGCTCAACAATGAAAACGAACTGTAAACCCCATCGTACCACCGGCAAAGCCTTTGGCGACGCAAGCCTACCATAAAAAATAAAATTTCCGGATGAAACCATTAATAATACATGATATTGAAAAAAGGTATAGTACGAAAAACGATACCGTTACTGCTTTGAAAGGAATATCATTTGAAGTGGAGCGCGGTGAGTTATTTGGATTGATAGGCCCCGACGGTGCAGGTAAAACATCATTAATAAGAATTATCGCCACATTATTATTACCCGATAATGGATATGTAACCCTTGATGGTTTTGATACCGTAAAAGATTACAAAGCGATCAGGAAAAGAGTGGGGTATATGCCGGGAAAATTTTCATTATATCCCGATCTTACTGTAGAAGAAAATATTAATTTTTTTGCGACCATATTTAATACAACTCTTAAACAAAATTACGATCTCATTAAGGATATTTATTCTCATATAGAGCCTTTTAAAAACAGACGGGCAGGTAAATTATCGGGTGGTATGAAGCAGAAACTCGCTTTAAGTTGCGCTTTAATTCACAGACCCTCTGTTCTATTGCTTGATGAACCTACCACCGGTGTAGACGTAGTATCCAGAAAAGAATTCTGGGACATGCTGAAAGGATTAAAAGAACAGGGCATAACTATTCTTGTTTCTACGCCTTATATGGATGAAGCGGGCAGGTGCGACAGGATAGCGCTTGTGCAGGAAGGAAATATATTATCGCTCGATACCCCGCAAAAAATTCAGGGCGATGCCGCCAGGCTTGAAGATAAATTCATTGAACTGATGACGAATTAATATGAAAGATGAAAATGTTATATCAGTAGATAATTTAACCAAACGGTTCGGTGATTTCGTAGCCGTCGACAATATTTCTTTCAAAGTAAAAAGAGGCGAGATATTTGGATTCCTTGGCGCCAATGGGGCAGGTAAAACAACAGCAATGCGTATGTTATGCGGATTGTCTGTTCCCACATCGGGTAAGGCAACAGTGGCCGGTTTTGATGTGTTCACTCAAAATGAACAGATCAAAAAAAATATTGGTTACATGAGCCAGCGGTTTTCTTTATACGAGGATTTAACAATAAAAGAGAACATACGGTTTTATGCAGGTATTTATGGAAAGTCAGATATTTTTATTAAAGAAAAAACAGCAAAACTCCTGGAGCAATTACACCTTACTCATGAGGCAAATAAACTTGTTGGTTCATTGCCGTTGGGCTGGAAACAAAAGCTTGCTTTTTCTGTAGCTATATTTCATGAACCCGAAATAGTATTTCTTGATGAACCTACCGGTGGTGTAGATCCGGTAACAAGACGGGAATTCTGGAAAATGATTACTGAAGCTGCACAGGAAGGAATTACCATTTTTGTGACCACGCATTATATGGATGAGGCAGAGTATTGTAATAGGATTTCCATAATGGTAGATGGAAAAATTGAGGCGCTTGATACACCCGGTAAATTAAAGCAACAGTTTGATGCGGCAACTATGGATGATGTATTTCTGAAACTGGCCCGCAAAGCTGTAAGAACGGATCAATAATATAAAATGAACCAGTTTTTTTCATTGGTAAAGAAAGAGTTTTATCACATTTTCCGTGATAAAAGAACCATGTTTATTTTACTGGGTATGCCAATAGTCCAGATCGTACTATTTGGTTTTGCACTTACTAATGAAGTTAAGAACGCAAAGATTGCTGTATTCGATCAATCGAGAGATATTTCAACCCAATCATTAATTACTGAACTTAATTCCAGTAAATATTTTGATGTGGTTAAGAATCTGAATTCATATAAAGAGATAGAAGAGACATTTCAGCAAGGCGTTGTTAAATTAGTGATCGTTTTTCCTCAGAACTTCGATAATGATCTTGAACATTTAAATAAATCACAGGTGCAACTTGTGGCAGACGCCTCTGATCCGAATATTGCCAACGCATTAAATAATTATGCTACGGCAATCATTCTCGATTACCAGGATCGTATTACCAATGGCAGGAAACTTCCATACACTATCAATACTGAATTGCGGATGTTATACAACCCGCAATTAAAAGGTGCATATAGTATGGTGCCGGGGGTGATGGCAATGGTATTAATGCTGGTCTGCACAATGATGACCGCCATCACTGTAGTAAAAGAAAAAGAAATGGGAACGATGGAGGTAATGTTGGTTTCCCCGGTTCAGCCATTAAAAATAATTGTAGCCAAAGCTGTACCCTATTTATTATTATCCATGGTAAATATTGCCAGTATACTTTTATTAAGTGTGTTTGTGCTGGAGGTGCCAATTAATGGAAGTTTAAGTTTGCTGGTATTTGAGAGTGTATTATTTACATTGACCTGTCTTGCCCTGGGTCTATTGATATCATCGGCAGCAGATTCCCAACAAACGGCTATGTTTATTTCTTTAATAGGAATGTTCCTGCCTACTATTATGCTCAGCGGGTTCATGTTCCCTATTGAGAATATGCCATTGGCATTAAGGATAATTTCCAATGCTGTTCCGGCAAAATGGTATTATTCAATCATCAGCGCTGTAATGATCAAAGGCGCAGGTATCGGCGCTGTCTGGAAAGAAACGCTGATCCTTACAGGATTTATGCTGTTGCTGCTTTTCCTAAGCATTAAAAAATTTAAAATCAGGCTGCAATGAGAACACTTAAATTTTTATTGCAGAAAGAGTTCAGGCAGATATTTCGCGATCCCTCTATCATCCGTATTATATTTATAATGCCTGTAATTCAACTGCTCATTTTACCGTGGGCGGCAGACTATGAAATAAAGAATATCGAGATTAGTGTAATCGATCATGATCGCTCCACCTATTCTCAAAAGCTTATTTCAAAAATAACCGCATCAAATTATTTTAAGCTTACAAATTATAGCACGTCATATAAAGAATCTTTGCATGCCGTGGAGCAGGCAAATGCAGATATTATATTGGAAATACCAGCGGATTTTGAAAAAACACTGGTAAAAGAAGATGAAGCCTCCCTGTTTATTGCAGCCAATGCTATTAATGGGGCAAAAGCCGGTTTGGGAAGTGCCTATTTGCAAAGTATCATCAGGGATTATAATAATGATGTGCGTATGCAATGGATACAATTGCCAAGATTCACCCCCGAATTGCAAATTGAAGTGGTCACTGCCAATTGGTACAATCCCTTAATGAATTATAAATATTTTATGGTTCCTGGCATATTGGTAATATTACTTACTATGGTTGGCGCCAGTCTTTCTTCATTAAATATTGTGAAAGAAAAGGAAATAGGTACCATAGAACAGATAAACGTAACCCCCGTAAAGAAACATCATTTTATCCTTGGTAAATTAATACCGTTCTGGATAATAGGATTAATTATTCTCAGTATCGGACTATTTATTTCCTGGTTCGCTTATGGAATAGTTCCTTTGGGTAGTTTATTTGTTATTTATGTATTCGCGGCAATATATCTTCTGGCTGTTCTTGGTTTGGGGCTTTTAATTTCCACTTATACCAATAATCAGCAACAGGCTATGCTTATCTCATTTTTTATAATGATGGTATTTATTTTACTGGGTGGCTTATACACCTCTATTGATAGTATGCCCGGTTGGGCCAGAATGGTCACAAAATTGAACCCTGTTGCCTATTTTGTGGAAGTAATCAGGATGGTAGTTCTTAAGGGAAGTGGATTCTCCGATATCTGGCATCAAATGCTGGTGATGTTCGTTTTTGCCATTGTTCTTAATTCGTGGGCTATTTATAATTATAAGAAACGGTCGTAGGCAGAATTTTTGTATATTCAGTAACTAAAATTTGCGCGCCTATGATCAGGTTTAACGAGTTGCAACCCGGCGACCGGGTGTTCGCCGAATATGAAGGACAAAAATGGGAAGGGACAGTTAAGGAACTTAACAACGAAGACAAAGAAGTTTGTGTGCAAACTTCTGTACAGGATTTCTGGTTCACCCCCGAACATCTTTTTCCCATTCCACTGTCAGATGAGCAATTGATCAATCTTGGATTTAGGAAACTTCCCAATGACAATGGAGTTAAGTATTTGAAAGATGCTTTTCGTCTTCAAATACCGCACGAAAATGATTTTAACTCTCTGGAGATCTGGTACCGCGAGGATCGCAGGGAATTAAGACAACCTATTAGCGTTCACGAACTCCAGAATCATTATTATGAGATGACCAAGGTGGAGCTGAATCCTGCATAGAAATCTTTCCATTTGTAATTCATTACAATCATCTTTTTTAAAGGAGAGTGGATGATCGTTGTTGCATATTTATCAGGGAGTTCCTTTACCCTTTGAAAAAGGGGGCGCTTTAACGTGACAGTACATCACAGCGCATTTACCCGAACAGGTTATTTTGGGCAGCATTAGTTTGCCAT
>CAYLVR010000257.1:0-4696 GCA_964387165.1 uncultured Chitinophagaceae bacterium
AGATTTTGAGTCTAGCGCGTCTACCAATTCCGCCATCTGGGCTCGTCTCAAACGGACGCAATATTACACATTCGCATCAGCTTCTCCAAAGGAATTCTTAACTGCAGCAGCTCTTTTTCCGTATAAATATTCGCTTAAGGATTTTTAACAACCATTGCATGGCACAAAGTTAGTACATGATGATAAGATAACTATAATGGATTTGTAATAATACATTTGCAATTCTTAATCTTTATCAAATGATCAGAATCGGGCTTATCCGCGAAACCAAGATGCCAACTGATAACCGCGTTGCATTTATCCCCTCACAATGCAAATGGATACAACAAAACTTTCATAATGTAAAAATAATTGTACAGTCATCGCCCGACAGATGTTATACAGACCGCGAATATTCTATTGCAGGAATAGAAGTTAAAGATGATGTAAGTGACTGCGACATCTTATTCGGCATAAAAGAAGTCAAAAAAGAAAACCTCATTCCAGGTAAAACTTATCTATTGTTCTCACACACCAAAAAAAAACAATCCTATAACCAGGAATTATTTCGATCTATTATTAAGAACAAGATTACGCTGATCGATTATGAATGTATGGAACATGATGATGGGCAGCGTATCCTGGGATTTGGCTTTTTTGCCGGAGTAGTGGGAGCGCATAACGGAATAATGAGCTATGGAAACCGCACCGGCGCCTATTCACTGGAAAGAGTATATAAACAAAAAAGTTTTAGAAAATTGATCCATACCTATTTCGGACTGAAACTACCACCCATAAAAATTGCCATTACAGGTTCTGGCAGGGTTGCACATGGTATTCTTGAGATCATGAATTTACTGGAAGTAGTTGAAGTAGAACCGGAAGAATATCTCGGCAAACAATTTACATACCCTGTATTCACGCAATTAAGAGGTGCCACTTTATACGCACCAATTGATGGAAGTAAATATAATCGGGAAGATTTTCACAATGATCCGTCAACATATAAATGCTTATTTGACCCTTATACAAAAGTGACTGATATATTAATGAATGGTATTTACTGGGATGAAAATATGCCACGACTTTTTGAATTGGAAGATCTGAAAAAAACGGATTTTAAAATTCAGACAATAGCAGATATTACTGATGATAAAAACGGATCAGTGCCCTGTAATTATGGAGATACTCCTATTGAAGAACCTGTTTATGGGGTTGATAAAAATACTTTCCACAAAACATTGCCATATTTACCAGGATCGATTGATGTGATGGCGGTGGGCAATCTTCCCAATGAACTTCCGCGTGATGCTTCGAGATATTTTGGGGAACAACTGCTCAAATATATTTTTAATGATTTGATCGGAGAAGGCTCAAACCTTATCACAAGAGCCACAATGGTCACTAAAGGAAAACTAACGGAACAATTCGGATACCTTAAAGAGTATGCCCTCTCATTGATCTTGCTGGTTTTGTATTTCTGATAAGGATTTTAAAAAAAACTCCCCGGTAGAAACCAGGGAATTTACAGGCATTTAGCCCATTAAACCTTATCCTATGAAGTCGTTAAGATATAGACTCTTGTCCACGAATGCAACTAAACCAGCCAGATTATTTAAATCTCAGCTCCGTTAATACAGGGAAGTGATCTGAAGGGTATTTTCCATAGTAACTATCCGATAATATCCCCCATTTTGACACAATAAAATGATCGGTAGTAAATATATGATCTATAATTTCCGGGGCTCCGGTATTCTTTCCAAAATCATTAAAAGTACCATTTGTGGAATATGGGAAATTCGCATTGCGGTAGCTATCAGACAAATATTCCGAATTTACGATAACAAGGTATGGTTCGCTTTGCTGGGGACAATTGAGATCCCCGCAAAAAATTGCCGGTTCAGCGCCACAGATGGCCTGCATCCGCTGCAATACCAGTTTACTGCTTTCGAGCCTCGCAATTGTTCCTTCATGATCGAAATGCGCACTGAAATAATAAAACCTTTTACCTGTTTTTTTATCTTCCAGCTGCACCCACGAACATATCCGGTTGCAGCATCTTCCATCCCATCCCTTCGAAGGCTGATCGGGTGTTTGAGATAACCAGAAATCGCCCTTATCTATTAAGTTGAACCTATCCTTCCTATAGAATATTGCGCTGCTTTCGCCTTTTTCCTTTCCATCATCTCTCCCAGCCCCGTAAAACTCGAAACCGGGTAGTGAACGTTGGATATCCCTTAACTGGTTGTAGAAACCCTCCTGCGTCCCAAACACGTCAAACTCATGAAATCTTATCAACGCGGCCACCATTGGCGCACGACTTACCCATAGGTTGCCGGAGTCGGCAATCGTCTGTAAGCGTATATTATATGTACCGGCAATGATTTTTTGAGAATAGGATGAGGTACAACAAAATACCAGGATAAAAGAAGCGTATAGCCTGCGCATAAAATGAAGTTATGAAGGAAAATTAAAACAAAATACAGTGGCACAGAAATTTTAGCACCAGTATAGTAAAATCTTTATGGATAATAAACTGAATTTAAAATCCTCATGGGAGGACGTAAAAGAGAAGCTTAAAGAAAATGATGTTCATCTTTCTGATGAGGACCTTGAATATGAACCGGGTAAAGAAGAGGTACTTTTTAAGCGCTTACAGGTAAAGATGAAAAAATCAGTGCCTGAAATTAAAGCATATATTGAAAGTATTTCTGCAAATAAGTTCAAAGCCGGCTGAATAAATGCCTTAAATTCGCGCCCAAATATTGGAATTGTCAACAAAAGGGGAAAAGTCCGGCCTGAATTTATTAATTGCGGGAATTACATTTGCCATTTTATGGTCATCTGCTTCAACAGCAACAAAAATTGGTCTTAATTACGCGCAGCCATTTGTTATATCTATTGCCCGCTTTTTTCTCGCAGGCTTCCTGATGCTTGTTATTACACATGTTTTTCTTAAACAAAAATTACCACATGGTGAATACTGGAAAAAGCTAGCCATATACGGTCTGCTGAATATTTCCATTTACCTGGGCATTTATATCGTTGCCATGCAGCATGCTTCTGCTGGTATAGGATCGTTAGCAATTGCCACTAATCCTGTATTTATCAGTTTGATATCTGCATTATATTTAAAAGAAAAAATAAGCCGGTCGGCAATCTTTAGTTTATTGATCTGCATTACCGGAATTATCATTGCTGCCTATCCCATGTTACAAACCAGTTACGTTACGGCCACAGGATTAATATTATTATTTGTATCCATGGCCAGTTATTCCATATCGGCATTGTATTATTCAAGACAATCGTGGGGAGGAATGCATATCCTCACTATTAATGGCTGGCAAACATTATTCGGCGGAATATTATTATTGCCGATATTCTTTTTAACTTATGAACAGGGTAAAAATAATTTTACCCATCAGATGGTCGCATCGGTAGTATGGCTGGCTATCCCTGTTTCCATTTTTGCAATACAACTGTGGTTATATTTATTAAAAGACAATCCTGTCAAAGCTTCTTTCTGGCTCTTCTTGTGCCCTGTATTTGGTTTTATTATCGCTGCTGTTCTTCTTAAAGAACAGATCACCCTTTACACTTTTGTAGGGATCGTGCTGGTGCTGACAGGGCTATTTTTGGTACAGCGGAATAAGAAGAAATAGGACATCCGGGGGTATTCTGTCAAAAATAAAACAAGCCTGTTAGTATTGGAATTTACGGAGTGAGGGAAATTTGAACCATGATATTGTTACAATAAGCATAGTCATACAACCTCCGAAAATAACTGACGGAACAACGCCAAACAGTCTGGATGTTAGTCCACTTTCAAATTGCCCCAGTTCATTACTTGAATTGATAAACATAGAGCTTACGCTGCCCACTCTACCACGCAAATGATCAGGTGTTTTTAACTGCATTACTGTTCCTCTTATCACTACACTAATGCCATCCAGCATACCAGCGATCATCAATGCTGTAAACGATAACAAGAACCATTTCGACATTCCGAATAAAACAATACAGGCGCCAAAGCCACCTATCGCGATAAATAATTTTCTGCCTTGTGCCTTTTTAATTGGCGATATAGTAAGGATAATTACGATAATAATAGCGCCAATATCAGCAGCAGCGTTGAGCCAGCCAAAGCCCATGGGCCCTACATTAAGAATATCCTTTGCATATACAGGTACCATTGCTACTGCTCCCCCAAACAATACGGCTAACATATCCAGCGCAAAGGCGCCAAGTAATTCTTTTGTTTTAAATACGAAACTTAGCCCTTGCTTCACACTCTCCCATGTTTTTCCTTCTTTCACTTTATGTACTGCTGGTTTAGGTTTTAAGCGCATCAAAATAAAAAACGAAGTACTAAGTAAAGAACAGATGATCATCATGGTTCCTGTATTACCTAACATAGCAATCAGGAAACCACCCAGCGCATGACCGGTTACAGACGCAGCCATCCAGCTTCCCTGGCTCCAGGTTGTGGCGTTCTGCAAAAATTGCCTGGGAACAACCAGGGCAATCAACGACGAGAAATTGGGTCCTGCAAATGATCGCATAATACCCGTACAGAATATTACTCCATAAATGAACCAGGAAATATGTTTCTTCCCGACGTGGTCATTTACAAAAGAAGTTGTCAGGAAAAGTAAGGCACCCGCCGCACAAACATAACCGAATACACTTTTAAGCAATAACTTTCTTTTCTCTGAGA
>CAYLVR010000258.1:0-4675 GCA_964387165.1 uncultured Chitinophagaceae bacterium
CTGTTTCGGTCCTCAGTTGTCCTTCGATTGTAACTGATTTCATTTGTTATTAATTGTTGTTTTAAAAAACTATTTAAATACCCTTGCGATCATGCTTTAGTACACGCGTGCTAAAGCAATCTTTTTAAAAATTTCTCGCTTCTCTTAACTGGCTATGAATAAACAAACCAGTTATACTTTTATTCTCATAAGCGTTTCTTAATGCCACGGCGAATAATTCTGCAACAGTAAGCACTTTTATTTTTGATATTTTTTGTTTTAAAGGAATGGTATCACATACTATCAGTTCTTCGAGAACACTGTTTTCTATATTAGAATAGGCATTACCACTAAGAACAGGATGAGTGCATAAAGCTCTTACACTTCTTGCGCCTTTTTCCTTTAATAACCCGGCTGCTTTTGCAAGCGTTCCACCAGTGTCACATATATCATCTATAAGAACTATGTCCCTGTCCATCACATCTCCGATAACCACCATACTTGCAATTTCATTTGCGCGTTTACGGTGTTTATCACAGATTACCATTTCGGCATTAAAATAAGAGGCCATTTCCCTTATCCTGTTCGCACTACCCACATCAGGGGCCGCGAAGGTAAGATTTTCCATTTGTAATTGCTCTATGTAAGGGATAAAAATGGCTGATGAGTCGAGGTGATCAACAGGTATGTCGAAATACCCCTGTATCTGGGGGGCGTGAAGATCCATAGTGATCACACGATCTGCCCCGGCAGCCACCAGCATATTGGCCACCAGCTTGGAACCAATGGCAACGCGCGGTTTATCTTTCCTGTCCTGCCTTGCATAGCCGTAATACGGAATAACTGCTACTACTTTGTGGGCGCTTGCCCTTCTTGCCGCATCGATCATGAGCAATAGCTCCATGATATTTTCTGCAGGTGAAAAGGTGCTCTGTACGAGGAAAACCATATCCCCCCGGATGCTTTCCTGGAAAACGGGTTGGATCTCTCCGTCGCTGAATCTTGAAATAGTGATTTTGCCAAGAGGTACGCCGAATTTATGGGCGATTCTTTCGGCCAGGTACTGTGAGCCCGTGCCGGAAAAAATTTTAGGTGCTCGCTGCATGTTTGTGGAATGAGCGGCGAAGATAGAATTTCTATGCTACTGACGCAAGTGTTTTCATCTCGGGTATTGTATTGATTGAAGGAAAGCAAACATAAAATGGCACAAGTCGTTCGGTTTGGAACCGAAACACTTGTGCCAGTGTCATTCACCACCTCTAGTGAATATTTTTATTTATTTGTAACAGTAAGCAATACCTGGCTTCCTGTTGAATTAACCATAGCTGTTTTTTCTACAGATGATCTGTTATTCTTCGCAACATTAGGTTTTGGGTTAATGGCGTAGAATATAGAAGAACAAATAAAGATGGAGAAGAAAAGTGCAACGAAGTACATTCCGATGCAAAAAAGAAATGGCTGGTAACCGCCAATAGCTGAAAAGGTAGATTTACGTTTCATGGTCGTGGATTTATGTTTTTTCCAGGTTCGGATTTGCGTTATAACGGTAACAGACTTGTGTTTATTACAATTACAGGATAAAAATAATATCTAATATTGATAGGTGCAATACCAAAACTACCCAATTTATAAGTGGGCAAAATACGATCGCCCGCGCGAGAAATTACGTGATAAGGGAGCTTCAGCGCTTTCCGACTCCGAATTATTGGCCATCCTGCTAAGGGAAGGAACCCGTAACCGCAGCGCCATTGACCTGGCGAGAGACGTTTTGCAGTTGGGTCGTAACGACTTAAACGAACTGGGCAAGCTTTCTATTGTCGATTTAATAAAAGTGCACGGTGTGGGTGAAGCTAAAGCCATCACAATCTGTGCCGCTCTCGAATTGGGTCGCCGCCGGCATTCATTCGTTTCTTTAGATAAATATGTAGTGAAAAACAGCCGGGAGATAGCTGAATATATACAGTCGCAACTGCGCGACCATCTTCGTGAAGTGTTTGGCCTTATATTTCTTAACCAGTCCAATAAGGTTAAACATTATGAAATCATCAGCGAGGGGGGAGTTACAGGTACTGTTGCTGATCCGCGTATCATTTTTAAAAAGGCGCTTGCAGAAGATGCCGTAAGTATCATCCTTTTTCATAATCACCCCTCTGGAAGCCTGAAACCCAGCAGGGCCGATATAAATCTGACAGAAAAAATAGTACGGGGGGGCAAATTATTTGATATCCGTGTACTCGATCATATAATAGTAAGCGAAGAGGGATATTTCAGTTTCGCAGATGAAGGGTTGATATGATTATCCGTAAATTTGTGATATGAGCGATCAAAACCAAAATCAACCACCACAGCCCAATCAACTCAATATCGAAATTTCAGAAGAAGTAGCCGAGGGTAATTATTCTAATTTAGCCATCATCACTCATTCTCATGCAGAATTCGTTATTGATTTTGTAAACGTAATGCCAGGTACACCAAAAAGCAAGGTGAAATCAAGAGTAATTCTTACTCCGCAGCACGCCAAGCGTTTCATGAAAACACTTAATGAATACGTCGGCCGCTTTGAACAGCTGAACGGGAAAATACAGGACCTGGAAGAAGTGCAACTGCCATTAAATTTTGGCGGACCAACGGCACAGGCATAAAATACTTTACATGCTTAAAGAAAAGATCAAAGCTCTGGCAGCTGCTTACTCGAACGATTTTGTTGGTGTAAGAAACCATCTGCATGCAAATCCTGAATTAAGCTACCAGGAATTTCAAACCTCAGCATTTATTCAATCTAAATTAAAAGAATTTGGAATTGAGTTTAAGGTAATGGGAGAAACAGGAGTGATCGGTTTGATAAAAGGTAAAAATCCATCTGAAAGAATTATTGCTCTGCGTGCAGATATAGATGCATTGCCAATAGAGGAAGCAAATGAAGTTTCCTATAAATCTTTAAATAAAGGGGTAATGCATGCTTGCGGACACGATGTGCATACCACCTGTTTATTGGGGGCAGCTAAAATATTAAATGAATTAAAAAACGAGTGGGAGGGAACGGTTAAATTAATATTTCAACCGGGTGAAGAAAGAAATCCCGGCGGTGCGAGTATATTAATTAAGGAAGGCGTGCTAAAAGATCCTGCGCCTGCCGCGATATTTGGATTACATGTGCATCCCGGTTTAAGAGTGGGGCAATTCAGTTTTCGCGGTGGACAGGTAATGGCCAGCGCTGATGAATTATATTTTACCATTAAAAGCAAAGGCGGACATGCGGCCACTCCGCATTTAACTGCTGATACTATTCTCATTGCCTCACATTTAATTGTTGCATTGCAGCAGGTTGTTAGTCGTAATAATGATCCTTTTTCACCTTCGGTGTTATCTATCTGTTCAATTCATGGTGGGAACACCACCAATGTTATTCCTACAGAAGTGAAGCTAATGGGAACTTTTCGTGCGATGGATGAAAAATGGAGATTCAAGGCGCATGAATTAATTAAAAGAATTGCCGCTGCCACGGCAGAAGGAATGGGTGCTACTATTGATACGCATATTGATGTGGGTTACCCTTCAGTAATTAATAATACTGAATTAAATGATAAGGCCCGTGTATTAGCGGAAGAATTAATGGGTGCAGAAAATATCAGCACTACCGAAATGAGAATGGGGGCCGAAGATTTTGGATATTATTCGCAGGTAATTCCTGGATGTTTTTACAGGCTGGGTGTGGGTAATCCTGAAAAAGGGATTACTGCTGTTGTACATACACCGGTATTTAATATTGATGAGTCCGCTATACTTTATGGGATGCAGATGATGGCATGGCTTGGTGCGAAGGCAGAAATATAATCATTGACTTAAAAGCAAACCTATGTCTATCTCGAAAGAATCGGATTTGATCGGAATGAAGAAAGCAAGTGAAGCGGTTGCCATTACCCTTCAACAAATGATCAGTTATGCCAGAGTGGGAATGACAACCAGAGAGTTGGATAACTTCGGCGATTCCGTCCTTCAGGAATTCGGCGCAAAATCAGCCCCGAAGCTGACTTATGGATTTCCAGGTACTACCTGCATCAGTATAAATAATGAGTTCTGCCATGGTATTCCTTCCAACCGTAAACTACAGGAAGGCGATTTGATTAACATTGACGTATCGGCTGAAGTGAACGGCTTCTGGTCAGACAACGGCAGTTCCTTTGTGCTGGGGAAAGATGTTTATCAACACCAAAAACTCGTACATGTTTCGGAGGAGATCCTGCGCGAAGCGATCAGCAACATCAGGGGCGGTACCCGAATTGCAGAAATAGGACACCTGATCGAATCCCTAGCAAAACAAAGAGGCTATAAGGTCATCAAAAATCTTGGCGGGCACGGCATCGGACGCGCTCTGCATGAACCACCTCACGATCTGTTAAACTACAGGGATCGGTTTGACCGGCGAAGATTTAAAAAAAACGATGTTGTGGCTATCGAAACATTTATTTCTACTTTATCCACTATTGTTGAAACCTCGCGCGACGGGTGGACACTGGTCGGCAACAGGGGAGGTTTTATGGCACAACATGAACATACCATTGTAATTACCGATGACCAACCAATTATTCTTACTGACTTATCTGCCCAAAACTAAGAATAATGACTCGCTGAGAGCTTTTTATAAATCTTAATATTACTGATCTCTGTAAACAACTGCGGACTGGCATATTTTTTC
>CAYLVR010000259.1:0-4674 GCA_964387165.1 uncultured Chitinophagaceae bacterium
CAAAATAGGCTCTTATCGCTTTGTGATATTGCCGCCTGTTTGCTAATTGCCCATTGGGTTTAAGGCCGCTTATGATCTCACAGGAATAGTAGTGATATTCTAATAGCTTATTGATCTTTGATTGAAGGCTGTCATTAAGAGCAGTAAGGCGTTTATTTTCTTCGCGCAGTGTTTTTAGTTCGGTGTAATTAGCCGGCTCGCCCATGCCCGGCTCTGTTGTTAGAAACAGCAGCGAGTGATCCGTTGTCTGCCCCTTCACTGTCGCTGTAATAAGTAAGAGAAATAATATTAGTTTCATGTTGTTGGTTTTACCTATACCCTGCCATTCCTTTCGTAGCACTACATCCATAATTTCGGTCTGTCTTATAAACCTGGTTCGATTTACAACTAAAAAGGACAAAGGCTATAGCTGTGAGTAATAAGATGATTGCGATTGCTTTTTTCATGTTGGTTGTTATTTAAGTTTTGATTTTTGTATCCAAATTCTTTTGGGCTTCCCTTTGTATTCGGCTTCACATAAAGCCATATTCCAGCACCACATTACTACTTTAACCTCCATTCCACGCCGGGGGAATAGTTCATGAGATGTCGCTGCTCTGATGTCTGTTTTTAGTGTCATGATTGAGTGGTTTATAATAATTGCAATTGTGCGGTTTGTTGTTTAAATCGTTTATTGCCGTCATTGAAATAGTCGGTATCAATTTCCCATCCCCAATAGTCAAAGCCCATGTTATATGCTGCTATGCGGGAGGATTGACTGCCCATGTGTGTATCGAGTATTTTATCACCGGGTTTGGCGTAACGGGTAAGTGTCCACTTATAAAGATGTATTGGTTTTTCTGTTGGATGGATCTTACCTCCAGTGCGGTTATCAAACCTGAATAATGCGGCAGGCTTATCGAATGAAGTCCATGCGTATTCAATCTGGCTAAAGTTCTCCCACGGTTGCATTTTATCCCAACAAATAATACCCCTTGTTGGCGGAAGGTCAAAGTAATTCCCACCCCAGATAATTTGATTTTTGCTAACCCTAAATAGTTGTGTGAAATATTCGTCTGGGGGGATTGTGTTATCCCATTCTGTATTTGATTTATTTAATACCCTGTCTTTAAGTTTACCAGCGCCGTTATTTAATCTATTTTTTCTTAGCCTTGTTTCCAAATCAGCCCTACCATTGTAGCCCTTAAGGTTGCATTGCTTTGGTTGTCCTATCCCATATGGCGGGTCGCAAATGGCTAACTCAAAAAACTTATCCGGAAACCGTTTCATTCCTATTAGATTATCTTCATTAAAAACTTCTGATATTGGCATCTTTCTCTTTTTAATTGGTGTTTCACAGGTTAGCATACCATTAGACTATCATGCTTCTTTAATCTGCTTATGCTGTAATTATTATCTTTTGCCCAAAGCACATCCTTTTCGATCTGCGTGTGATGCTGCTGGCATACGGCTAACCAGTTGTTTTTATCTGTTAAATTCTTGCCTATCCTGCCGGCTTTATGGTGAACGTGTTCACTTTTTTTTGTACACCCTGTTACCTGGCATTTGGGATTATCTTTTAAAAACTGCTTGGCTTCCTTTTTATAATCCTTCATTTCGCCTTTCATCTTTTCGCTCCGTACCGGTATAGGTTTACTCTCTTTTACTTTTGTTGCGCCCATCATCTTGGCGTGACCTATGCAGTAAAGTCCGCTGGTAAAGCTTTTGCAGTTTGGAAATTGGCATTCAGGCATGATCTATTATTGTTGTGTTTGTTTCAGTGTCGTAGGATGCAAGTAAAACGGAAGGATTTATTTTCGCTTCCAGTTCATTGAGGTAGGTTCTGGCTTTGGTAACCTTTGAATACATTGCCTCTATGTCGGTATCGTTACGCTCGATGGTGAATTCCATTACCCTTTCTTTCATCGGTATATCAGGGTATGTTAAAAGCCGGTCAAGTTCTGCACATGCCTGTATGAAGTCGGGGTTTTCTTCTGTAGCAACTCCCATTTTCCACATCAGCTTCCTTTTTTCATCGCTTATAATCACTTCAGGGGTATCTACCAGGCAAAATGCAAGTGTTGAAGTTGTGGCTCCGGATAATGCCATGTAAGCCTGCAACTGGTAGTAATATATATCAGGAACGCCTTTGGTGAAGTTTCTAAAGAAAGTAAATATGTCGAATGAACTTTTAATGTCAATGATCGTATCCGACTTTTGAATTGATTTTCCAGTGTATAAGTCAGGCGTACCCATTATAAAATCATTGCTCAAATGTTCATCGTTCTTTTTAAAGAATTGTTTTTTAACGCGGCTGTACAGGGTAATAGCGTCCTCTTCAACGGCTAAACCTTTCTGTATATACTTGTTTGAAATATCGGTGTTCCTGCCATACTTATTTGATACGTAAATATCTATGAGGTGCGTTTTTGAAGTCTCCGAAAGATTGCCGGATTCTTTATCTGCTTTGCTTTTCGGCTCTACCATCAGATAACCAATAGACGAAGCGCGGAATAATGTTTTATTGAAATTCATTTTACTTCTTTTTTGATGTTAACGCCTCTTTTTTGCTCAGGTACAAATCTGTTTGTTCATCTGTCAAACTTTCGCCTACCTGCTCATAAATATTTTCCAGTTCTTCCAATGTCTTGGCATCGGTCAGCATGAGGGTTATTCTTTCGGATTCCTTGTTAATTAAAACCGGTTCATGATCCACATAAGTCACGTCCACAGTATCGGCATCGTTTACAACTGCCTGATCTGTCAGGACGGCTTTTTGCATCTCAACCGAAAGTGGGGCGAACTTTGACAGAAGCAATTTGATAACGGTCTTTTGCGCCATGCTGTCAAAATCATCCTTCCACAAACCGTAACCCTTTTTAAAAGTTTGGCTAAACCTGGTTCCGTGTTTCCTTAATTCATCAACGGTCATGAACAGCGTCTTTTCAAAGCCGTTCAACAGGGAGAAATGAGCAGCGTACCCTACAACCACATCGCTTTTTTTCTGGCCGAAATCGAATACAAAGCCAGTTAACGGGTTCTGTTCTATTAGCTGACCTTCATATATAGGCGCTGCTGATATAGTCCTGAATTGACCGCTACGCTGGGCAAGCTGGATGAACCCCTTGTACCCTATCTGAAATTGTGCAACGTCTTTGTAAGATCCGTCCGGCTGCTTTGATTTATAGGGGATGAGGTAGGCGAAGCCGAGGTTTTGATTTAAGGGAAGATCAAGCGTTGCGGCTACTGCTGCACATTGGTAAACGCTTACAGGATCAGCTTTTGCAAGGAGTGAATTTTGCGCTGTAATCTGTAATACGCTTGTGATAAAAGATGTTGAACGCTTGCCTAACATCTCCCTGAACTTTTGTTTTACGTCGTCTCTGTCAAAAAGAGATTTGGTTGATAATTGATTGCTCATTTTATTTGTTTTTAAACTGTTTCAAATTGATCTGCATACACTTCATCCCAATCCACCTTATCTATGTAAGAATCCAAATCCATTTGTTCGTACATGATTGCTGTGAGGTCTACGGTTGCGCCGGTTGTCATGTTTTTAGCAATGACTGATTCTATGCCGGTTACTTCGTTTTCTTTTGGGTCATACTGCACTTCAATCATCAATTCGCTTTCAGGTATCGGCTGCATTGTTTTTTTGAATGAGCCTAATATTTTTACAAGTTTCATATAGTCGTTTTATTGATTTACTTTTTTCGGTGTTACCTTCCATATTGCAACGGTGGCATGATCTGCAATCTGCGTTATATCAGATACCGCCGAAATAAGTTGCTGCTTTATAGCTGGGTAGGATGCTATATCAATAAAGAATGGCAGCCTGTACTTAAAAAAGTATCTTAAAGAATCTTCGTATGACCTGCTGTATTCAGTTACCATGATAGTCGTTTTAAAAGTGGGGAGAAGGAAATCCTAATCATGTTTTAAACCCTCTCCCCGGTTAAAAAAAGGAGTTAACGCGAAAAATCTTTGATGAAATCTGTTAATACATGCTGCTTTGACAGCTTGTGTTTCTTCACCTTTTTTGTGAACTTGCTGAACAGCTTTTCATCAATTACAATTGTGATTTTCTTTTTCATATTGTTTGAGTTAGTGAATAGAATTTTTAAAAGTGCCGGTCTTTGCCGGCTGTCATCATGTGCCACCACATGAAGCGATAAATGATCGTTGCTATACCTCGTGCTTGATCTTGTGGGGTGTGACGAATCGAACGTCTAACCATTCACCCCATTTACCGGCGCTACCCGGCGTTGATCCCCTACCTAAAAGTTTACAGAGTTTTTGTTTATTATTCCTTTCGCGGATAATAATCTTCTTAGCCCTAACAAGGAACGGTTCACAGGGTATGCATGGAATTGAAATCCTAAATTCGTTAGCTCTATTTATGTCATTCGGTGCTCTGTAAATACCGCCATCTCTGTTTGTAATAGATACCGCGTATCCTGTGTTTATCCGGTTGTGCAGATTAAAAAGCCATGTATTAAATCTTAGCTGCGTCATGGCTGTTTAATTAGCTATTATAAAATCTGTTCTTTGTACTTCGCTTACTTCCTGGTTAGCGATTTTGGATATATCTACCAGTATGTCATGCTTCTTATTTTCGTATAGGTCGGCAAGCTTCATTAGCATGTAGGCGCATCCCACCTCATGATTATGCCTATAGTCAAACTCATCAATTTC
>CAYLVR010000260.1:0-4663 GCA_964387165.1 uncultured Chitinophagaceae bacterium
CGATAGCTTTTCCTATACCACCCGCACTTCCTGTTATTAAAGCAATCTTTCCATTGAGTGTTTTGGCTTTGGGCATTCGTTGCAATTTTGCCTCTTCCAATAGCCAGTATTCAATATCGAACGCTTCCTGACGTGGCAATGAAGTATATTCACTTATTGCCTCGGCACCGCGCATCACATTAATGGCATTAATATAGAATTCTGCTGCCACTCGAGCGGTATGTTTGTCTTTTGCAAAACTAAACATGCCAATCCCAGGACATAAGATAATCACAGGATTTTCATCGCGAATTGGAGGACTATTCTGATGTTTGCAATTGTTATAGTATGCTGAATACATTTTCCGGTATGCTTCAAAAGCCGGAGCAAATTGTTGTCTTAATTTTGCTGCATCAGTAAGATCTGCGTCCGCAGGCAATTCGAGAACAAGCGGACTTATTTTTGTACGTAAAAAATGATCGGGACAACTTGTACCCCTCGGTGCTAATCGCTGAAGATCGTTTGAATTGATAAACTCCAACACACGAGCGTCGTCAGTGAAGTGGCCGATCATCCGTTGCCGGGTACTGCATAGTCCGCGTAACAATGGCGCAAGTTGCGAGGCCAGTTTTTTTCGCTGTTCAGGAGAAAACGATTCAATCTTTTTACCGCCGAATATCTCGCCTTTTTTACTAGTATTTTTCCCCAGATAGGCCGTGCATTTTTCAATGACTTCCAATGTATTTAGATAACACTCTAATGCAGTGTCACCCCAGGTAAATAATCCATGAGATCCTAATATAATACCTCGGATACCAGGAGTATAATTGAGACATTTTTCTAATTTCAGGCCAAGATCAAATCCAGGCCGCTGCCATCCAACCCATCCAACAGTACCACCAAATAATTCTTCTGTAATCTGTTTTCCATTTTTCGCTGCAGCAATAGCGATAACCGCATCCGGATGCAAATGATCGATGTGTTTGAAAGGTAAAAAACCATGTAACGGTGTATCGATTGAGGGAGCTTTACCTGATAGATCATAAATACAATGATTGAATAACTCAACCATTTCATCTTCCTGCTGGATACCGGTATATATTTTTTTTAAACTTCTTAATCTGTCAACATATAAAGCTGCTAATCCTGATTTTTTTAAAGTTCCGATATCACCGCCTGATCCTTTGATCCACATCACTTCTGCATCATTTCCAGTAAGTGGATCTTTTTCAATGACCTTGCACGAAGTATTACCTCCACCATAATTGGTGACACGCAGATCTGCTCCTAATAAATTGGACCGGTAAATTAAAAGTCCAACTTCATCGTCGTCCAGTTCTGCTGCCTTTTGTTCATCCCACAAATAACTAACATGACTGAACTTTTTTATTTTCGATTCCATTTCATTACTTTTTTCGTTACGTATCGTTCTCTCAAAAATTCGTTTAAGTTTTTTTGTTTTAAGTCCCTGTCTACTTTACGTATAACAGATCAGAACCATGTTGACCGAGATCAGCGAATGTTTTTTTCCATTCTCGCGTTTTCGCAGCATCAAGTACAGCCTGACATACTTTCTGTGTTTCAAGAGCTTCTTTGAATGTTGGAGAACACGGTTCGTTTGTTTCAATACTTCTCAGGAAATCTGCAACATGATGTACAAATGTGTGCTCGTAGCCTATGCTTAAACCGGGCACCCACCATTTATTCATATACGGTTGGTCATGATCAGTGACAAGAATAGTTCGCCAGCCTCTGACTTCTGATTCATCAGAATGATCGTAATATTCGAGTTTATTTAAATCATGCAGATTCCACCGAATTGAACCATTCTCACCATTAATCTCAAGTGCATAATGCGCCTTATGTCCGCGGGCATAACGAGTTGATTCGAAGACACCCACCGAGCCATTAGAAAATCGGCAAATAAATGCGCATGCATCGTCTATAAGCACATCTTCGTGCTTGCCGGTCATCTGATGTAAGCGCTTTTGAATAAATGTTTCAGTAAGTGAAGAAACTTCATTGATTTCGCCATTCAGCCACATAGCGGTATCAATACAATGCGTTAACAGATCACCAGCCACTCCTGAACCAGCAACCGACGCATCCATTCGCCAAAATGCATTACCACCTTGTGGTAGTTCTGCATTTATCGTCCAATCCTGTAGAAAATTGGCCCTGTAATGAAAAATACGACCCAGACTACCTGTTAGGATAATTTTCTTTGCAAGGGTAATTGCCGGAATACGACGGTAATTGTACCAGACTGTATTTTTCACATTTGCTTTTTCAACCTCCATCACCATTGGAATGCTTTCTTCCAGGTCTCTTGCTAAGGGTTTTTCGCAAAGCACCATTTTTCCAGCTCTGGCAGCGGCGATCGCAATCTCTGCATGTGTTCCATTTGGAGTGCATATATCAATTGCATCGATCGAGTTGCTACTGACAACTTTCTTCCAGTCGGTTTCATAGGATTGATATTCCCACTGGTCTGCAAAATCGCGTACATTATTTTCATTTCTAGAGCAAACAGATTGCAAAACCGGTCTGTATTTTAATTCAGGGAAAAAATCATTCACCCTTTTATAGCCGTTAGTGTGCGTTCTACCCATAAATCCCACACCAATTAACCCTATCCTTAATTCCTTTTTACTCATTTGTTTGTATTTCTTTGATATCAAATAATTGCTCTCTGTTTTTTAATGTGTTCGGAGTTTCGGACCAACCGTGTAACTTTCGTATTTCAATCATAACAGCGAGGATATCATCCCAGGTCTTTTGCTGCAGCAGTTTATTGTTTGGAAACATGCAGCCATCCCAGCATATGTGCTTAATATTTTTTTTAACATGACCGTTTTCATTGCGCAGCCAAAAACCGGCATCTATGGGTATGTTCAATCTGCCTTGCGGGTCATTGACCATACAGTGCTTACCAGTTTTATCATGAGCACCGGAACCATAAACAGTTCCATCATTTTGGGCAACATGAAAATCAATTGTCCAGGTTCCGAGGGCATCTGTAAGTTTTTTCAATCCTTTTTCCAACGTAACCCTGTCACCCCATTTAAAGTCATCAGGTAATATTCTGTGTTCGGGACTATTGTATCCCAACAAATAGAGCAATGTGTGAGACATATCTGCCTGGAATCCTATATTTGGTCTGTTCACGGCTTCAAGCGTATCGATCATAGCCTTCCAACTGTGCATACCACCCCAACAAATTTCTCCTTCTGCCGCCAGCTGCTCGCCATAATCAGCAGCCACGTCACAGGCTTCACGAAATGTCTTCGCAATTAATTTTGTATTATCAGCAGGATTTAGGATCCATGCATCAGGTGATGAGGCAGAATCAATTCGGATCGCTCCGTATGAACGTATGCCTAATGAACGCAGCTTTTTTCCATACTCACATGCCTCACGTACCTTCTGTACGAACCGTTTTCTTTCCTCAGAAGTTCCCATAGCAGAACCACCATCGGGTGGCCATATTGAAGCGACCAGCGTACCTATTTTCAAATTATATCCGGCTACAGCCTCAGCAGTTTTTTTTATTCCATCCTCATTATTCATTGTCAAAGCAGGATCAAACAGACCAATATCAATTCCGTCGAATTTTACTCCGTTGACTTCAGCAGTTGCGGTCATCTGAAGCATTTTCTCAAATGGAATAATCGGCTCCGAACCTGTTCCTTTACCTACAATACCGGGCCATGATGCATTATGTAATTTGGGGTAATTGTTTTCAGACATACAGCAATATTTAACCGTAATAAAATTTATATTTTCAGGTCGGGATTATCGGGTCCAAAATGTTTAAGCATAACAATAGGATCGGTATGTGAAGAGTTTGTAATTTTTACTCCTTCAATTGCAGCTTTTTCACTGATGAAAAACTCATCATTTGTCAATTGGCCGTAACGAATGAGAGCAGGTGTTTCAATTTCCCATATTCCCATTGTACCACGTCCCTGCATCATAATGATCCCGTACGCTGCGCTATCTTTTATTGTAATTGTAGCTCCTGGTAATATGGTAAGTTCTTTGGCACTGAAGGCATCTGATTTATAACACACCCATTTTTCGGTATATCCGTTGTTCTGCGTTTCCTGAAGAGGTCTCACAGGAACTGGTGCCATAAATCTTTTTTCTTTCAATAGCGGATCAATATTCAGTTCCCAGTCTATTACCTCCAGCAGGGCGTCATAATCGCCAATTTTTTCTTTAGGTGTTCCATTCCATAACAGTTCTTCCGGAATAATTGCGTTATTAACAAGCGACTGGTACATAGCAAACACGTCTGATGCTTTTTGTGGTTCGTATGTACACAAACTTCCTGGTGCATGCAGCAGCCCAGGGGGCACATCCCATCCGGTTCCAGGCTCCAACCTGAATGCCTGAGAATAATTAGTGATTTTATTATCTCCGCGATTGAAATTGACAAGACAATCCCTGATCAATTCCTTTGTAGTACCTGGCGTTATACCAATAAAAGTATAAGGAAAATCACCACCGTGATTATTTAGTTGCGGTGGAAAATAATATGCTTCCGGCTTCCCCAGTTGACCAATTAAAGCAGCATATTTATCATTGTGGTGAATATGGTGAGGAAGTGGGCCCATGTTATCAAAAAATTTCGAATACATCGGCCAGCCACCATATTGTTGCCATAAACGTTGCCCTATAA
>CAYLVR010000261.1:0-4342 GCA_964387165.1 uncultured Chitinophagaceae bacterium
TTATTTCCAAAGCCTTCACGTGCATATAAAACTGGCCTTTATCATCGCATGCTCCGCGAGCGAATATTTTACCATCTTTAATTACCGGTTCAAACGGTCCACTGTGCCATAATTCCAGGGGGTCTGCGGGCTGCACATCATAATGCCCGTAAACAAGAACAGTGGGTTTATTTTTATCAATTATTTTTTCTCCATATACAACAGGATGGCCGGCAGTGGCAATGACTTCTGCTTTATCTGCGCCTGCTTCCAGTAAACGTTGTTTTACTTTTTCGGCGCATATTACCATATCATTTTTATGTTCGCTGCGTGCGCTTACGGAGGGGATGCGTAATAGTTCAAGTAGTTCTTCCAGGAATCTGTCTTTATTTTTTTCCTGGTATTCTTTCCATTGATTGTTCATGAAGCAAGATTAAGTAGCGAAATTAACGGTTTTTAACTTACCTGATCAGAGGCTATGCTTCGCATCTGACAATAAATTCTTAAGATTCCATTCTACTCTTTTTTCAAAAGGCTTCTGTCGTACAGGGCAATCTTTTTTGTTGCAAATATTACATTGGAAATAAAGGCATGCATCGGAATGAACAAACAATTCAATAGCATTGCCGAATTCTGTTTTAATTAATATTCCCAACTTATCAATTTCTGCGTGCGCTTCGTGAACGTTCAGATACCAGGGAACAGTTAAATGGCAATCAACATGTAACTGCCCCCCATATTTAATTACACGTAAATTATGCAGGTCTATCCAGTTCTCCTGACGGTTATGTTCCAGTACAGTAACCATTTGCTGTAGCAGATCGAGGTCCGCCTCATCCATAATACCTGCAATGGATTTTCTGATAATACGATAGCCGGTACTAATAATTACTATAGAAGCAATTAGTGCAACCACACCATCCAGCCAGGTCAGGCCCGTGAAATAAATAAGAATTAATCCAATAATTATTCCGACGGTAGAATAAGTATCCGATTGTAAATGTTTACCACTGGCTATTAATGCGGGCGAATTATTTTTTTTCCCTCTTTTTATACTGATATATCCAACGCCAAAATTAATTACAGCAGTAAAGCCCACCAGTATCATTCCATAATCCAGTTTATTGATGGGATGAGGGTAAATAAAACTGTAAATAGATTGATAGATAATAATTATTCCGGCGATAATAATTAAACTGCCTTCTACCCCTGCGGATAAAAATTCTGCTTTACCGTGGCCATACGGATGATTCTGATCTTTTGGTTGTGCAGCTACATATAAACTAAAAAGACCAATGAAGCCAGCGCTTACATTGGCAATACTTTCTAATGCATCAGTTAAAATAGCAACTGAACGAGTGAGGAAGTACGCAAGAATCTTAATAGCGAATAAAACTACCGCTACACCAACTACTATTTTCTGCACAAGCAGATTTTCCTTGCGTGGGTTCAAATTGGTTTAGTTATTGGCACAAGTTGTTTCCCTATGGCGAAAATACCTGCGTCAGTGTATCAGGTTCCCGGCGCAGGTGTTTCCTGGCGCAGAAACAACCTGTGCCGTTTAATCATATTTTTTTGTCAAATCTTTCCTGTACATAATCCCAGTTCACTTTTCCATAAAAACACTTTACCGTTTTGTAAATAGAGCTTTGATCTTTCTGAATGATCTAAAGTAAAACTCTTTATTCATTAATTGAGAATCATGCATGGCTTTATAAGTAAGGAAGATGCCAATAGGAAGAAGGACCAGCGTGGACATCCACATACCTGAAACCGGTTGCATCACTTCCTGGGATACAAATTTTTCTCCAAAATTGTTCAGCAGGAAAAAAATCACGAAAAAGATCACTGCAAACACCACTGGTGTGCCGATTCCACCTTTTCTTACTATAGACCCCAGCGGTGCACCAATAATATAAAATACCAGCACAGCAGCTGCGAGGGTAAACTTTTGGTGCCACTTTACAAGCTGCATGCGTATTTGCAGCCTGTTATTGTTAAGTTCTGATGCTGATAATTGTAATGAATTTTTAATAGAAGAACTGTAGGAAATGCTCTGATCCAGTACACGCCTGACCGCACTATCGGGAAGGAGTTCCTCGAATTTTACTCCTTTCTTCAGAATTGTATCAGGTATTTTCTGCCAGCCGGTATCAATAAACCGGTGATAGGTGAGATAAGGCATGAGGTCTGCGGCGACTTTTTTCTTAAATGACCCATTAATTTTTTCAATGGAATCAATTCCTTTTCCCAGTTGCCGTACGCTCAGCATTTCATAACGGTCCTTATAAGCGCTGTCGGATGTCATGCTCAGTTGCAGAGAGCTAAGGTCAAGTACTTTTTTATATTCTTTAAATCCGAGGCGAATGAAATCACTGTTCATCGAATACCTGTCGCCACGTTCTTCATATCTCCATCCGTCCTTCAGGGTGAATTCAAGGAACTGCTGGTTGGGCGTCACTTTCATTATTCCTTTTTCCGCCACAATGATATTATCCTGTGCACCCTGGGTGGTTTCATATATGATGACGTTGGTAAGTGTTGAATCATCTTTTTCTTTTTTACCCACCTTTATCGCATATCCGGGAATGGTAGTATAAAAAACACCTTCTTTAAGATCGAATGCAGGTTTTTTATTTACTATATCGGTATGCAGCGTACGCATTTTAAGATTTGCGGCAGGTATCACATTATTATTAAAAAGAAAAGCGAGCCCTGCAAGTAATGTAGCAATAATGAGTAGAGGTCTCATGAATCTTAACAATCCTATGCCCGCAGATTTAATGGCAACGAGTTCGAATGTTTCACCAAGATTCCCGAATGTCATAATAGAAGATAACAAAACGGATAATGGAAGTGCAAGCGGAACGAGAGTGGCGGATAAATAAATTATCAGTTTAAAAAATAGCGTTATTTCAACGCCTTTACCTACAAAGTCATCTATCCATAACCAAAAGAATTGAAGAATCAGAACGAAAAGTGTAATGAAAAAAGTAGCGATAAAAGGCCCGATGAAGGACCGTATAATAAGTATATCTAATTTTTTGATCACGGACAGATGCTATCCTCCTTAGCTGGTATTAATTTCCCAGGCGATGAAACAGATCTTTAACCTGGTAGTCCCATAGTTGTGACTGGTCTTTTATTTCACTTTTCTCTGCAAAATCCTTAATTATTAAGATGGTCAGATTTGTTACCTCCGACTTTTCTATGCTAAACTCGAAATATTCCTCTTTTGGCAGATGCATCCAGCGAAAGCGAATATTTTTATCCTGTTCGCTTTGTAATACTTCGGCCTTATCAGTTGTGCCGTTCCATGAGAAACTAAAAATGTTATCTCTTTCGTCAACTTTATCTGCGAACCATTCCTGCAGGCCCGCAGGGGTGCTTAGAAATTCATACAGGATAGATGGGGAACATCTAACCGGAAATTCAATTGTAAATAATTGTTTCTTACTCATCTACACGCGATTGTCATTTTTTTAGTGTGCTCTGGAAGTGCAAGTATAGACAATAATAACATATACCGAAATTTATTTTGGCTCCCGGGCTGATATACATAACAAAATCCCCGATTTAACGTTTTCTGAAAGGTTACGAGTAAAATTCAAACCCTAAAAGCCCAATATCTATGAGCATGCGTCAGCTGAAGATCACGAAGTCGATTACGAATCGTGAGTCTCAGAGTCTGGAGAAGTATCTCCAGGAAATAGGTAAGGTCGAACTGATCGGACCTGAAGAAGAAGTCAGATTGGCCCGTATGATCAAGCATGGCGACCAGTCTGCACTGGAAAAACTGACCAAAGCCAATCTCCGCTTCGTGGTGTCGGTAGCAAAACAATATCAGAACCAGGGTCTCTCTCTTCCTGATCTTATTAATGAAGGAAACCTGGGATTGATCAAAGCAGCACAACGTTTTGACGAAACCCGCGGGTTTAAGTTCATTTCGTATGCAGTTTGGTGGATCCGTCAGAGCATTTTACAATCTTTGGCCGAGCAGTCGCGTATTGTTCGTTTGCCACTCAATAAGGTTGGATTAACAAACAAGATACAGAAAGCGTTTACGCAATTGGAACAGGAGTTTGAAAGGGAGCCTTCTCCTGAAGAACTTGCTGAATTGCTGGATCTCGAGACAGAAGAAATATCTGCTACCCTGGGTATCGGCGCAAGGCGTATCAGTATGGATACGCCTTTGTCGGAAGGAGAAGATAACACACTGATCGATGTAATGGAGAATACCAATGCCGACAGGGCAGAAACTAATCTTGAACATATACAGTCGCTAAAGGAAGAGATCGACCGTTCTTTCCAAGTGCTCACTGAGCGCCAGAAAGAAGTGATCTGCTATTTTTTCGGGATAGGG
>CAYLVR010000261.1:4352-4630 GCA_964387165.1 uncultured Chitinophagaceae bacterium
CAAACTGCGTACTAACTCGCGCACGCCCGAATTGAAAGGCTACCTTGGAAAATAAACGTTTTAAAGAAAACCGAATCGAAATTAAATAAAGAATTATTGATCTGATCATTACTCCTAAATCCCTGTTTTCAAATCGCCCTCCCCGGGGCGATTTTTGTTTTAGTAAGAAAAATCCCCCTGCTGTTATTCATGCTGTATATAAACCAGGACCGCAGGGGGATTTACCTTTTTTACCACTAATTTTGCCGTCCAATCTGAAATGATGTTTGAAAATTTAA
>CAYLVR010000262.1:0-4617 GCA_964387165.1 uncultured Chitinophagaceae bacterium
CGGAGGATAAAAAAAATAGACCAGAAGTATCAGGAAACCCGCCTAAAATCCCTACCTCCAGATACTCGTTAAAGAAATAGCGAGCGCTTCGGCTTCTTAACCGGGAACCAACTCTTTACAATTTGAAAAAGTCGAATGCTTTACTACTTCTCAGCTTATTGCTCATTCAACTATCTCCAACTGCTCAATTAATTTCGGATAAAACTGTTTAGCAATAGGTATGCTTTCGTCAGCAACAATTAAATAACCCTTGTACACCTCCTCAATATGATTAGTAGCAACAGCAAACGATCGGTGGATCTTGCTAAACATGCCTGGAGGAAGTTTTTCAAGTAATCCCGATAAAGTAGTACGTACCATGTAATACTTTTTGTTTGTCAGGAAAATCTTGGTGTAGTTTTTTTGAGTAGCCAGAGCAATGATGCTCTCGATTTTAATTGCTATAAGAACTCTGTTCTGCCAAACGAAGATAGTTTTAAGCATAAAATGGATGAGGTTTGGGGTTAATAATTCAGGCAATATAAAAAATTTAAACATTTATCTGTTCGCAAAAACACAGGTGTTTGTTTTATATGCCTGCTTAGTTATACCTCATTGCCTCCTCGAATTCCGAGGAAGCAATGAGGAGGCAATGAGGAACCAAAGAGGAGCCAAAGAGGAGAAGTCATCGTGTTTCCGAGGAGAAATGGACAGTCGTCCCATGTTTGAGCGACTCGCGTCCCATAATTGGACGATGTGCGTCACATATTGAAACCATTCTGTTAACTGAAACTATATTTTTGTTTTATCAGTCACTGCCGAAGGAGTTTCGCACAGGGCTACCGGGAGTGCGACCCGGGAATCCTCTCCAAGGGCAGCGGCTGGTAAAACAAACTTTATTATTAACATTCAAAATTAATTATTTTATGGCACACGCCGATAACAGTATCATAGTAGGAAAACTCCAGGGCATCCTGGGAAAAGAACTCGTATTCCGCGAGTGGGAAGGTAAAACGGTTGTAGCTAAAGCTCCCAGAAAAAGAAAAGGGGGCCCCACTGCTAAACAAACCGAAATACTTGATCGCTTTCAGAGCGCTTCACGTTATGCCCAGGGAATTATTAACGGACAGAATGAAGGTATAAAAGAAGCCTACACTGCCGTTGTAAGACCACGGCAAAACCTGTATAGCAGGGCGCTGGAAGATTTTATGTCGATCCCTGTCGTTAAAACTATCAACACACGCAGGTATAAAGGCGTAATTGGCGACAAAATCACTATTCGTGCAAAGGACGATTTCCGGGTAACAAGTGTACTCGTGGAAATATATTCTGCTAACGATGTATTACTCGAACAGGGTAATGCAGTAATAAGCATGAATTCTGTTGACTGGGACTACACCTCAACGCAGACAAACACTCTGCTGCCGGGTAGTAAGATCAAAGCAATAGCCACCGATGTTCCGGGTAATGAAGGATCCCTGGAGGTTTCATTGTAATGCTAACAAAGGAGGTGCACATTTCGTGCATCTCCTTTTTCTTAATCACTACAACTAAATAATATGAATAAATTATCAAAGCGTCATTTCTGGGAGTGGTTTAAACGCAATAATAAAGAATACGCTGAGCTGAATAAAAAAACAAAAAAAGAAGCAGTTTACCTGGTAAATGAATTGAACGCACATTTACGCGCGTATTACAAATTCTTTGGATTCAGCCTGGCATGGGAAGAGAATAGAAAATCAACTCTCACCATCACTGTAGATGCCAAGGCACGATATTTCAAAAAAGCCGAAGCATTTGTTGCCACTGCGCCCGAAATTACGGGATGGAAAATTATTGCGCTTGATGAACCAAAGTCGATTGATTTCTTCCTGGAAGAATTGATAACGAAATCAGGTATTCATCCGCAGGAATTCTATTTTTCAATTGATAATGATGACCCTGGCTGTGTAAGCATTACCGTGTACCACCCGTTATGTACAAAAGAAAATGAAAATCTTCTTTATCGATCGGCTCACCAGGCAATCTATAATTTATTAGGTGAACGATCGTTTGGAACGGATGTTCACTATATAGATGTCGCTAATTTATCATGTGCCAATTCCTATGAAATTTTTAAACTGGACGAATTACCAGCCATGCTAGATTTACTCAAATCTTCGACGATTGTAGATGAGAGAGGAAATCTTGTAACTATGTATTAATCCAAAATAAAACGGGTCACTATTTCCAGCGACCCGTTTTTAAAATTGTCGGATAAAATTCCATATCGATTTCATTCCATTAACACATCTCCCTAGAACGATCCAGGCCGAAACAATCATTGAATAATTAGTTTTTTGATTGAAAGAATGGAGAAGCCGGTAATCCCTCCCTGTTATACAGATTCGCGCCTTCCGGGTTATCCGCCCAGGCGTATCTTACTCTTGACGGGTGTTTTATCAAATCATTATAAATAACTATTTTTTTACCACGAATCCTTGCTTTCGCCCAGAGATAATCACCCGAATCTCCCGCTATTGCAAAATGCCCGAGCTCCGTTCCATTTTTTATTGTAAGACCCGATCCGGTATTTGTAAATGTTACTATAAGTTTTTTTCCTTTTGCGCGAATGGAATATGGCAGTGGCCCCGAGGCAACTATATTTTCATTATAAACAAGTTTCCTCGCCTGCAAAGCTAATCTCCTACCTACATCCTGCTTATTAAGTGGATGCACATCATTCCATTCGCCAATATCTATTGTAACAGCCATTCCCGTATTAGGTATTTCGAGGTTTTCCAGCTGCGCCTGCCGCAATTCTGCCCAACTGCTTTCGGATGGTTGTAATTTGGCGGGCAGATAACTCGAAAGCTGAGTATATAAAAAAGGAAAATCTCCCTGACCCCATTGCTCGCGCCAATCAGAAATTAATGTTTTCATTAACTGATTATATTCAGAAGGATTCTTAGTATTCGATTCTCCCTGATACCATACAACACCTTTAACAGAGTAATTAATTAATGGCGCTACCATTGCATTAAATAATCCCACCGGGTTCCATCTCATATAAATGTATGGTGGTTGTGGTTCCATTCCGGCTCCCACCTTGTATTTCCATTTTCCTGCTAAATCAATTGTGTCTTTGTTTATAATTAACTGGTAAGGCTTATCCGGAATAAATCCACCTCTTCCGCTTTGATTAATTATTCTCGCAACAATAATATTGCTTCCGTTTTTAAGCAACCCGCCGGGTATCGTATAATCCCTTGCACCGAACCTGTACGGAGTGGATCCAACAAAATGCCCATTGATAAAAACAGAATCGGCATCTACAATATTTCCTAGTAGAAGTTTCGCGTTCCCGGTTTCGGCAACATTTGAAATATTTATCTCTTTGGCAAACCAGACCGACCCGTTTATTTCCCCAAGCGGTCCATCGGCCCAATAGCCGGGAATATTCATTTCTTCCCAGCCAGCATATTCAGATGGAGAATTTCGCCAGTTTAATTTCAATCCTGTATCTGTATTATTTACCTGGTCGTTCCAGCTTCTGATATTTGCCCAATTTATTGAATCAATCTCTGCAACTACTTTCGGATCCTTGTATTTCAATAATTCATTATAATAGTGAGGAAATTCTTTAATTTTTTCTTCGCTTATCCAGGATTCCGCAGGAGAGCCCCCTACAGCATTATTAATTATACCGATGGGTATATTATATTGCTGATTTAAATAATGTGCAAAGAAATAAGCAACCGCAGAAAAATCCAGGATATTTTCAGGAGAAACCTCCACCCATCTTCCACTTTTAAAATCTTCTGAAGGTTGACTAAAATTAAAAGTATCCGGCGCTTCAAACTGACGGATATATTTATTGGTACAATGTTGAATAATAGAGGAGTATTTATCTTTTACCGCCCTCATGTTAAACTCCATATTCGACTGACCGCTGCACACCCATACATCTCCAAACAAAACATTATCAATTACAATATCATTGGAAGCCGACAGCTTTATTGTATAAGGTCCGCCAGCAGTATGTGGAGGAAGAGTAATCGTCCATTTACCCTCAGCATTTGTTACCGCTGTATATTTTTTTTCTTCTAAACCCAGTGTAACAACTTCTGCAGGACCTGCCCATCCCCATATTTTTATTTGAGCATCCCTTTGCAATACCATTCCATCGCTGATCAAATGCGGAAGGCGAATCTGACTTTTCGCCAATGTGTTTAAGCATAAAAATAAAAAACACAGCAGTGTACGCAAGAAAAAGAGTTTAACTCAATATACTCTTTATCCAGGCTCTATATAGAATTTTATAATAAGAATTTACAGATACTAAAGGGGAGATATCGGGTAACGGTTAGCTTGAAACAAGATACCCTCCCTCCCTTGAAAAAGGGAGAAGCGTGGAGTACACAGAGTGCAAGACCACAGGGGGGATTTTTTCTTACAGCGTCATAAATCCCCCTGCGGTCTTGCGTTAGATGAGACACTTGCCACTATCCCTTTTTTCAAAGAGAGAGGGTAACACGCTGCAATACATTCCTCAAAATTGATACACGGCTATAAATCGTGATATGGTTCATAAATTTATAATGATTAAATTCATTATCTAAAACGACAATATGAATAGAAAGCTGACAACTTTATTAG
>CAYLVR010000263.1:0-4607 GCA_964387165.1 uncultured Chitinophagaceae bacterium
CTACGACCTCCTGGTCCCAAACCAGGCGCGATACCGGGCTACGCTACGCCCCGAATGATTAACAGAAACAATGAATGTATCAAAGCTTCTCAAACCGGGCTGCAAAAATAAGGGTTCGGTACATTACAACAAAACAAAGTCTTCATTCCCAACACACTTTTTTCCTAATCATTCATCACAGCCTACACCATCTACACTATTCCTTCATTTTATTCGTTATTATTGCGTACTATCTCTTACGGTTGACTCGCCGCCTGGCCTATTCATTAACCATCTGCCAGAAAATCTACAGCCTGCCATTCTGATTACTGATCTCTTGCTATACAATCTATTGCCTGCTATAATACCATTGCTTGCTTAGGGTAACCCACCCGCACCGCATGATTTTGTGCATCAACGCATGCGTGCCCGGGAAAAGGGACTGGTGACCCGCTAAAATTTGACTAACAAAACATTAAATATTTATTATGAACAAGAAAGGTTTTTTGATCGACATGGACGGCGTTATTTACAAAGGAGTTGAGTCTATCCCCGGGGCAGTAAAATTCATTAACACGCTCAGGGAAAACGGTTATCCGTTTCTTTTTCTTACAAACAATAGCCAGCGTACAAGCCGCGATATCTGCTATAAGCTCTGCAAAATGGGCTTCAATGTAACTGATGAAGACATCTTTACCTGCGGAATGGCAACAGCACGTTACCTGGCATCACGTAAAGAAAATGGAACCGCATACGTGATCGGAGAAGGGGGGCTGTTAAATGAACTGCATAAAGTGGGATATTCTATTATCGAAGATCATCCTGATTTTGTGATCATCGGCGAGGGAAGAACCATAATGCTTGAATCTGTGGATAAAGCCATCAACATGGTAATGGATGGCTCAAAACTTATCGCGACAAATATGGACCCTAATTGCCCGGTAGCTGGTGGTAAGTATCGTGCAGGCTGCGGTGCGTTTGTTGCCATGATTGAAGTGGCCACGGGAAAACAGGCATTCAGTGTTGGTAAACCCAGCCCGGTAATGATGCGCATGGCAAGAAAGAAGTTAGAATTAGCTACTGCAGAAACTATCATGATAGGAGATACTATGGGAACAGATATTCTTGGCGCAGGATCAATGGGCTTTACCACTGTGCTTACTTTATCCGGAGTTACCAATAAATCGGATCTCGATCACTTTGGTTACACACCTGATTTTATAATTAATTCAGTCAAAGATCTTTTAGAAAACGACCTGTTCCTTCAAGTGCTGGAGAAACAGACTGAATTATCAGAGTTTGTTAGGGCTTAAACCCGTTTCTTTTTAATATAATTAGAAAGATTAATCAGTACGACACTGCCTAATATTATTGTCAGCCCAAGTATTTGGATGAATGATATTTTTTCATTCGCCATAACAACACCAATTAAAACAGCAACTATCGGGTTAACGTAGGCGTGTGTACTTACCTGGGTGACTGGTCTTACCTGTAACAGCCATACGTATGCAGTATAGGCTACAATTGATCCCATGGAAACTAAATAAACTACAGAGAACCATGCTTCATTTGAAACATGGTTCCATTGTACCGTATTTAATTCTCCACGTATAAGTATTCCGGGAACAAATGCAAGGGCGGCGAATAACATTTGCCATGTTGTGCTGACAATTCCCGTACCTCTTGGTGGATGGCTTTTTGAATACAGAGATCCACCCGACCATGCAATTACTGCAATCGTCAGTAATATTAATCCATTTATTTCAGTAAGGTTTCCAATACCTGAAAGCGCATGCTGCAATGGTTCACTGAATAACAGTATCACTCCAATAAATCCTATTAATAAACCAATAATAATGGAACGGTTCCCAAAATTATATTTCCATTTATGTTTATCTAAGATAACTATCCATAAAGGCCCGGATGAAACCATTATCGCGGCCATTGCACTGGGTATCGTTTGTTCGGCCCATATTACTCCACCGTTTCCTATAAATAATAAAAGCACGCCCACTACAGCTGCGTGCTTCATATCTTCTTTTATAAATAATTTTTTCCCTTTAACAACGCACCATAACAATAATATTATTGCTGCGCCGAAATATCTTAATGCGCCTAACAATAATGGTGGAAAACCTGTTAACGCTCTTTGAATAAAATAATAAGTGGACCCCCAAACGATATAAACTGTTGCGAATGCAAGTATTACCAAAAATGAGGATGCAGGTTTAATACCAGGCTGCTGCATAAATTATTTGAATAGCCGCAAAGTTATGATCCTATTTACAGCAGGCGAACTATTTTTTATGTTTTAGCTTTTCTTCTTTTGTTTCTTTGCGGTTGTTTGTTACATTATCACCTTTGATATCATATTCCTCGTTAACTCTACTGTCTATATCATCCCTGATGTCGGGCCTTCTTTCGTTATGATGTGGGGCAGTTTTGTTCTTTGAAGCGGGGATATTTGTATTTTTCATAACTAGCTTTTTTGAATGAGTAATTGATTTACCCTGCTGTAGTTACAAAAACTGTGCACATCATAAAAATGGGTAATTTCCGGTATGAATACGCTGATCACGAAGGATCTGCTCTCTTTTATCATCAAACCGAGAAAAAAACTCTCGCATAAGGGCGATTATGGATATGGAGGATTGGTAGCGGGAAGTGAGGGCATGATGGGAGCCGCTGTATTATCGGCAAGAGCATTTGTAAGAAGTGGAGGAGGAAAACTTACCTGCCATGTGCCTGAATTGGGATATGGTATTATGCAGATAACTGTTCCCGAAGCTATGTGTAAAATAGAGCCAGGTGGAGATCATATCATTTCTATTTCCTCTCCTGGTAAATATGACGTGATGGGTATTGGTCCGGGATTAGGACTTTATGGTTCACACAAAATATTATTAGAAGATATCTTTAGAGAATTTAGGAAACCTGTGGTAATTGATGCCGATGCGTTAAATATTATTTCGTATAACAAAGAGTTGATGGAAAAAATTCCTGCCAATTCAATATTAACTCCGCATGCGCGAGAATTTGAAAGGTTGTTTGGCAAGGCAGAAGGTGATGAGCAAACAAAATCGATGGCATTAGCAAATGCCGCGAAATATAATATTATCATTGTTGTAAAAGGGCCTGATACATTTATTGCACTGCCTTCCGGCAAAACTTATATTAATACAACAGGTAACCCGGGTATGGCCACAGGAGGTGCGGGAGATGTATTGACCGGCATAATTACAGGATTGCTTGCGCAACAACTATCGCCTGAAAATGCTGCCGTTGCAGGTGTTTATCTTCATGGGCTGGCAGGAGATATTGCTGCTGAATATACATCGCAACAGTCGCTAATAGCTTCAGATATCATTGATTATTTGGGAGATGCATTTTTACAACTACAGGATATGAAAGATATTTAACAGCAGATGGAAATTTATTGAGAATTACTTACGTGTATTCTTAAGTACAATAAATGGCGCTTGTTTATCCCACGGTTTTTTGATGACGGGCACATTGAGGAAGCCTACTGAGAAATTTCCAAGGATGATATCCTTATCTCCGTCGTTATCATAGTCGGATACCTCCATACATAGCCACCTGCCCCAGAGATCTATTGTAGGAGAATGAGGTTTAAAGTGCATAGGTTTATACTGTTCAAAGAGAATACATTTTTCTGCCGGGTTGTTATTAAAATCGGCGAAGAAAGCTATTGTAGCGATATCAAGATCTCCATCGTTATCAAGATCGGCGGCAATTGCTTTGGTGCAACCATTTATAGGGAAAAAATATTCCTGTTCATATGTAAAGTTCCCTTTATTAATATAGATGTATAGTCCGTGGAAAGGCTTAAATATCTTTGAAAGATCCGAATTGTCGCCAGAGGTATATATAATATCAGGAAGGTTATCATTATTAATATCTACTACCTGGAAACTTGTGGAACCTGCAACAGGGAGGAAACTAATCAGTGTCTGCATAGTAAATGATCCGTTTTGATCATTCATAAATAAACGAATGGATTCTTCAGCACTACTGAATAATACCATAAAATCTTTCCATCCATCATTATTGAAATCCTGAATATGTAGTTGTGCTGATCCTGCAGTAGCAATTATTTCTTCTTTTTTATATTTATTTCCAGGTTGCTGCCAACTAATATATAATGCCCCTTTTTCGTGTCCGAAGCCACAGATGAGATAGTCTGTTAATCCATCATTATTAAAATCTGCTGCTGCACTGGCAACGGATCTGGGAAGCATTGATGCTATGGTGTCTTTTGATTTTGGCTTATTAATCAGGTCATATTTTATAACTGAACCTGCGTAGCTTTCACTTGGGGTTATATTCCCTATTGAAGTGAAGACGCCCTCATTCTTAGAAAATATTGCATTTGTTATTCCTGATAAAACATAAGTGGTATCAATTGGCTGAAAGTTTTTGTTCCACCTGAATAATCTTGTTTTTCCTGCATCGCTGGTGTAAATAATTTCTTTTGTTGTATCTACTGCAACCATAGTGGTTGTTGAACTTCCCCGGCTCTGATGCGTGGGTTTAACAGGCTCAAACAGCCAGTTATCACGTTCAATCGGTTCTGGCGGTTTGGGTACTGGCAGTTGATCTGGTGCTAT
>CAYLVR010000264.1:0-4596 GCA_964387165.1 uncultured Chitinophagaceae bacterium
CGGCTCGGACGGGATATTAAAAATGCAATAATAAAACTGACCTGGATTCTGTTCAAAACAGGGGCATTTTGACCGGGATAATAAACAACTAAAAATGTCGGAAATCAAAGAGCTCTACCCTGATCTCCCGGTTATACGAGATAGTCAATATTTGGTAATTGGGATTAACTATTACATATCATAAACGGCACTTGACCTACAAACAGGCAAAGATTTGATCATCTCAGATTAAGTATCCATAAGGGATAGTGCCACTCTAATTAAGCGCTTTTAGCATGCCGTTTTAATGCAAATAAATACGTATCCCGAATTTTTAATTTATGCTGTTATTTTTAAGAGGTCAAACAGGTGATTTTTCTACCACTTTAAAAATTAAATACTAAAGCTATCGTTTTTTGTTGGTTAGTATCTTGAAGATCAAAACCTATCCCGTCGAATTTAAATTGCGATACTGTTGCATGGGTATTATACTCCTCTACTGCTTTCTTCATCGATTTGGTTCCAACCCAACGTGTTACTAAATTAGTTACAGCAAAACCTATAGTTGCATACAAAAAACCTCTGCCTTTCTGGGGCTTATCAAGATTTTCCGTTGCCACGCTTTCTTTTTTAAGACCGGAAGCCGCAAATCCAATAAAGCTACCAACGGCAGCAATTGCTGTAGACAGTTTAAATGTCTGGTGGCCACGATAAGCATTCAGATATTTTAAGGCATTTGTATCCAATAAAAGATGAGGCCTGATATGCTGTCCAAAATAGCCTATTTTTTTTGGTTCCTTATCGTCGTCGAACATAAAATAATAAACGCGATCCGAGGTAGAACCTCCTGTTCCCATATTGTAAAACGTGTACGTCCTGGGAATAAGTGTTATTCTCTGTGCCTGCAATGGTTTACTTGACGTGATGAAAGATATCAGCAAAAGCAGGCCAGGTACTTTTAATAAAGGTTTCATGGTTTAGGAAATAGTTGCTAAATGTTTAAGATACGTCAACTCAATCGGAAAACAATTGGTTGTTTTTTATACGATTTAACTTTGATTCCTTCATTAATAGCAGGAATCCATTCCGGGCTTTTGCGTATTACATCTTCTGCTGCAGGGCGTAATAATTCCGGCCCGCTGATAGCTTCTATGTGGGAAAGCTTCCCTTTATCATCCACAATGAATTGAACAACCACACTCCCTTGAACTTTTTTGCGTAATGCTTTAGTAGGATATACCATATTTTTCTGAAGAAACTGCGCCCAGGCTTTAAGTCCACCGGGAAATTCAGATTCTATCTCAACCTTTATGAATACAATTTCATCATCGTACCGTATAATCGTATCCCCTGGGCAAACAAAACACACGTCAAAAGTAGTGAGGCGACAAATAAAGCAATTCTTCTCATGGTTATAATGATTATCAAATTTATGAAGCTCAAGTCATGTTATAACAAATGAAGTCCCAATTGTTCGTCAGATAACATTTTAAAATCACCACTATCTTCAAACAAAAAATGGGTTGGAGATAAAGCAATTTTTGTAAATTTTTCCTGGTGACTTGGCAACGATAACGGTTCCTGATTTTTTTTGGCGGAACACCATATTCTTACCTATTTTTCCTGTAAAGCCGTCGGCAAACAGGTTGTCTATTGATTTACCCATAAAATATGTTTTTTAGTTTCAGGCTAAAATGCCGTCGTTGAACCGTCGTTGAGCCGTCGTTGAACCGTCGTTGAGCCGTCGATGGACCGTCTGAACATGATTAAAATCGTTTGTCTAAGAACTCCTGTCTCTCACTTCTGCAGGCGAAAAAAGAGGCGCCTCTCCCTTCTTTCCGGCACTGTCCCACAGTTGCGATTGACAATGCAAGAATACATTTGCGAACAAACGTTTCAATTAAAAAAGGTTATAATGGCTTATTTGGCGGCTGAGTCGGCCGAGTCGGGGGCTGAGTTGGCTGCTTAACTTCAAAGCCAGCCATTTCAAGAAACCGTTTCCGGTAAGTTTCACTAACGGGCACATGTAGGGTATTTAAAAAATAAATACGCGTCTTCGTTTTATTGGATCCGCTCATATGCGGAATGCAAACAATAAAACCTTTATGCACCCGACAGAATTTTTTTACGGGCAAACGTTTCAGTATGCGCCATAATGTGTAAGGAGCAACAAAAGGTTCTTCCTGGCGCAAACTGTGAATACGACAACCATTATGAATAGCTTCAATAAACCTGATCTCCATCGGCTGAAGAAATATAAATCCCTTCGCAACAGGAACAGGAATAGGTTTGTATGTTAAAAAATTATCCAATACTATAGTGCTGTACACTACGAATTGCGCAAATATTTTTCAAAAATGAACAGCCAGCTTAATAACGTATTTGCCATTAAATAGACCTTTAACCGAATTAAACAGGAAATAAAATCTAAAAAGCATATTCTTTGACCCAAACAGATCATAAAAAGATACAGCCGGCTCATAATTTTTTTTCAGAAGATAGAAAAGAAGGTCGCAGCGATCTACCCTTTGAAAAGCGAATTACACATAGAGAAAGACCGCAGGGGGATTTATTGCTGAGAAGAGAACAAATCCCCCTGCGGTCATGCGTTAGATGCAAAATCCCGAAGCCCCCCTTTTTCAAAGGGGGAGGGTGGTCTTCCGATGAACCCTAATACTAATATTGGCCTATAAAAATGACAATTTTTGCGCATATTTGCTATCGACCGACCTAACCTTCATCCCGATGACCACCACCTATTCTATTACCGAACAACCTTGTTGCATGCTGCCGGGATTACCCAGCAGCTTCAAGCAGCCTATAATTAAGGGTGCAGAGTATTATCATCTTATCGAAAATTTTGGTTCCGCAGTTGTACAGTCAGTAGGTACAAAGCAGGTAAATCTCACCCGGCATTCACTGCAATGGCACGGGGGACAGAAAAAACTCTTGTGTCATCATAACGCTGGTCCCGGCCTATTTACACGTATCATGATCAACGATGCGTTAACAGAAAATCTTCCCGGTGTAGGAGATGTAACAGTCGGCATCATGGAATTCTTCTCCGTAATTGGCAGCAGTTTCAGCTCCTCGCTGATGCCGTACGACCCTGGCGAATACAATAGCGTAGGGCTCTGGTGGTCGGCCGATTTTATAAGAGAAATGGTTTATCAATACCCATCGCTCGAGGGATGTTTTGCAGAAATCATTGCAGGGTACCCTGCTAAAATTGCTGGTATTACTTTCAGTTTGTCGGCCTCCATGAGCGATATCCTGCAGGAATTATTAAGATTCGATTATACGACACCGGGAGCAGCCAGGTTTCAAAATGAAAAAATGAAAAAGCTCTGCCGGCTGATCCTCGATGAATCCACTGATCTTAAAAAAAGAAGGAAAAAATGTTCGACATATATGTGGAATAAAGTGGTGATTATAAAAGAAGATATTGAAGAGAATCCGTTTGTCGAAATAAATATTAAACAGCTCGCCATTAAAAATGCGATGAGTGAATCTGTAATAAAAAGAGGGATCAGGCAACTGACGGGTATGGGATTGGAAGAATTTCGCAAAACCCAGATGCTTACCGAAATCGGGAGAAGAATTATTTTATATGACGAGCCTATTCAAAATCTTGCGGATGTTGGGGGATATTCAGCGCCAACCAATTTTACAAGGGCATTCAAAAGAGTGTTTGGTCGCGCTCCAACCGAGCTCAGAAATCAATTCTGGGGAACGAGAAAAAGGGTGGATTACGTGATAAGTGAAGAAGATAAATATAAATATGGAAGCATGATCGCCAGATACATGGGCAACAGGGAAAACAAAGAAGATATTCACCTGCTAAATAGGTGGCTGCTGGAAAATGAGAATCATTTGCAATTATTCGACAACCTGCTCGACGATACGAAAACAGACTGGGCCAAACAATGGCTCGATGTAGTTGGAGTGAAACACAATTTTATCAAATGGAAAAAAGATGGCGGCTGGTATAAATATGAGAACACCAGGAAAGAATTAATTGAATTTTATGTGGTGGCTTTATTTGCCGCGTTGATGATGGTCTATTTTTACCTGGTTTTAATGTATAAAAGTGAATCCTGGAACATATGAAAAGATCAAGAAAAATAAAAGCGCTTTTATCACTCTGGCATGTAAGGCTTACTATAGCCATATTATCCCTTGCATTTATTTATTTGTTCTGGTTAAATATCCAGGACATACAAAAAGAACGTGCCAAAGCAAAAAAGGAACATAGGTTAACCCGACAATAAGTTTTTACAGAAATACTTCCCGGAACCCTTCGGGATCAACGATATAATAGATGCCGAGGCAAGCGAAATACACCATGCCGATGATAAATGCGGCTATTGTCCATTTGCCAGCAATACCTGCTGCTCTTTTTGCACCATCATAATCTTCTTTTTTTAGTTTTACCCGTGAAATGATGGAATAAATTAAACCAACAATGCCTACAGGGAAGCATACCAAAATAGTGACGACCGATGCCCTCCAAACCCAGTTCCTGATTTCTTTTTTCTGTGTATGGGTTTGTAATTCATGCAGGTTAGAAGAGAGCATAATACGCGGTTTATGGTTAATTAAAGAAACTGCAAAATT
>CAYLVR010000265.1:0-4492 GCA_964387165.1 uncultured Chitinophagaceae bacterium
TCGTCTTCCAAGGCCCAGCTCCTAAAGACATCAATGAGGATATGCCTGTGGTTGCGTCAGAGGAGTTTGTGTGGAGTGTTGTGTTGCCCGAGGCATATCCTCATTGATGTCTTTAGGAGCTGGGCCTTGGAAGACGATCTTGTGATATTTCTTTCCCTGCCAATCGTTAAGCGTGACTAAGGCTACGATCTTCTTGAGCAATATCTCACGATAGACGTAGTCAGGAATCACCCAACGTCCATTGGGAAGAGACTCGTAAGGGATGTCATGAACACCAAGCATCTCTTTGAAATCTTTGTATTCCGCCTGCGCGTATTCGTTCTTAGCGCCAAGAAGGTTAAAGTTCTTCTTGAGTGCAAAGCCTGTCTGCGTGGGGTGATCTGTAACGCGGAAGTAAGCGGTAAGCATCATGATGTTTTTCCACTTATCCCAGTCCCAATAAAGGCTCATGAGTTGAAGTGTGTATCGGTCGTCTTGTAGGTAACTTGCATTTTGAGTGGCTTGATAGAAATTTTGCATGAATTCTGCGCCTTTAAATGTGGTGATTTGTTCAAGATATTATAGTAACTTTATGAAAATACATATAATTTGTAAAGGGTTTTATAAATGAAAAAGAACGTTGATAAACCTCAATCCATAACCTCTGATGTTGAAGTCATAGGGAAGGTGCGAGAGTCAGCTGCGATTGAAAGACTAGAGGAGAATCTGAAAGTCCTTAGTGAGCAGATGGTGAATTTGATGAAGTTTGTGGCTCAGCCGTCTAGCGCGCCTCAAGCTGCGCCGCCATCCAATAAGGAGGCAGTCCAGATTTTGAGTTTGGATCAGACCATTGAGATTCTGTTGAGCAGGTTGAACAAAGAGTTTCCGAATTACACGTTGTTTAAGATTGGTGGCCCGTTATTTAACGGTGAGCTTGATCAAGCGGCTCTTGGTATTAAGGGTCTTGTTTGGGGAAACAAGCGTGTTGTGGTTAATACCAATATTCAGCCCAACAAAGATGCGTTTATGCAAAATATTCGGCAGGAAGACAGGGTTTTAGGGCAGCCTTTTATTGTGGACATCTTCATTGCCACTGATCCTACGATTATTCACATGGACATTGAGGATCAATTTACGAGGTATCGTCGAGAGATTTCCACGCGCATTAACTTCTACAGAGAGCGTAGCATCCCTTACATTACACACTATAGAGTCGACGAACTTGAAAAAGAAATAAGGATGATCCGAGCATGAGTGACAATGACAAAGAATCGGAAGTTCCGGCATATCTTGATGATCCTGAATCATATAAGGCTGTACAAGAGAGGTTTTCTGAAAAGGTAAAGGGATTTGAGGGGATACGCCCGTTGGTGGGTAACGACTCTTACCCTAGAGATCATCTTGTGCCTTTGACGGAGGGACCAATTGCCGAATATGCAAAAGAATTTGCTAAGGAAGCTCGCCAACTTTATTGGGGCGAAGACCCTGAGCATGAGCTGACGGAGGACGAGAAGGCGGCTTTGGAGAGTTTCAAAGCGACCGCCGATAGGCAGAAAGAGTATTTGGACAAGCAGCGGAAGGCTGTACCTTTGAATGGTGAGTATTGGAAGCGTCCGTTGGCGGTGATGGTGTTGCACAATGGGCAGACTCTTATCACGATGAACGCAGCTGAAGCTGCTAAAGCAAAGCAGCTTGATCCGTACGAATTGAGCCTGACAGCCATTAAGGAAGTTAAGTTGCTGTATGATCCATCATTTTTCTCTCCATCTTTCACGGAGGGAGAGCTTTCGATGGTGTTCACGCCTCATGTTCATAGCACGGTAAAGAAGAAACCTATGTGGGAGCCTATGATTGCGTGTCTTCGCCATCATTTTCCAGATAGGCCGTACTCGGAAATATTAGAAATGGCACGTGAAACGTGGGAAGCTACGTATAACGAGGAATGGGGCGCTGATTGGGGCTTAGTGGATGAAAACCCAAACAAAGAGTAAGTGGGAGCTTGTTAACCTTAGCTTGCTTAACAACAACAAGACGAAGGTTCGTGAGATAAGCGTCATTGGTGTTCATAATGCTGAGAAGGTTATGGACACGATGATGGAGATGGTTGACGACAAAGATCCCCGCGTCGTCACCTTTCTTGCGGGCAGGATCTTGCCTGAAGGTCCAAAGGGGCAGTTGTTCCCTTATCCGTTGCCTCCATTAGACAGCATGGCCAACATTGAATTGGCTATGATGCAGGTGTGGGATGGCTTTCGGTTGGGTAAGATTACATCTGGTGAGTGTGATACCGCATTTAGCTTGATTGAGCGTGTTTACAAAATGCGTACAGATCATGCGAGTAAGAAGGTATCAGAGATTATCGAAGCCTTTGCGCGGGGTGAGGGCTTGGAAGCAATTAAGAAAATTATGGAAAGGTACGGGGAATACAATGATGAAGTGGTTATTTCCGAAGCTGAGGTGTCAGTTGATTAACGTTCGGTACGCGCTTTTTGTTGCGCTTCCTCAGCGGCATAGTCGGTAAAGATACAAGCAAAAGCCCACAAGAGAAGGATAGCGTCGGCACAAGCCAGGATAAAGGTGATGTACTTAGGCTCCATGTTATCCTCAATTCCTGTGGGTAAGTTGCGTATAAGTTTGTGAATAAGTTAAATATATGGCTCTTCTTCAGTATCTTCAGCAGATTGCTCGTTTTCTGACTCATTTGAATCGTAGGGATAAAACGGAGTATCTTTGTATGCGTTGCCAAAGGGAATGGTCGTAAAGGGGACTTTACCCACAGTTTTGCCTTTGTAGGTAACTATCATTACATCGGTCAGGTTTGTGACTGGCAATTGGATGTACTTTAGGTCTTGCCAAAGCGCCATCTGATCGAGGTAAGCTTGTTTGTCGAAGGTCATTGCATTTTCCTTTATTTTAAAGATGCCTGTAAGGCGCCGTAGAAGCTCTGTGGTAAGTATTCAAGCTCTTCCCCTTCCCAGAGTCTATTGAGAACGAACACGCTCTCTGCAAAGCTGCCAGGTTGAGGAAAGTTAGCTGTGGCGATGGGAGCTAATTCCATAATCATGGCTGTTTTGTTATTTTGAAAGCGAGAATGCAGTGTGTTAGCTAATTCGCTAATCATGTCAGTTATCCTTTTTTAAATCTTGTGGAATGAACCAGAATTTGGATTCCGGTGCGTGAATGATGTAGGGAATGGATGTATAGAGTTTTTCATCGATAATATATTTTGCTTTGGCTCTCGCTTCTGGGTAGCCCATATCCTCACAGAATGCGAATCTTGCGAATAAGCCGTCATTGAATCCCTCAAGGTCTTTGTAGAGACCAATGACAGAGTAATCGCTTAGGAATTCCTCAGCGGCCTTTAAATCGCCTTTTAGATGCCATACGACGGCCCATGCCCATTCATGGTCGTCATGATAGGCAAGGAAGTCGTTTAAGCGCTCATGGAATTTTTTTAGATCGCGTAGGTTTTTGAATTCCAGGGTAAGTTTGGTCATGTCAGTTATCCTTATCTTGAAGTCCTAAGACATGTTTGATTCTGTTGAGGTCATGCTCATTACGTTCGATGCGGCCTAATAGCGACGTCATCCACCAAGCGACTATGGTGATCAAAACGCCAATGGCAATCAAGATCATTTTGATTAGTCCGTTATACGCAAGAACTTTTTGATCTTAGAAATGTCATCTTGCAATGCATCGAGACGGTGAAGGCCAGATAGCTCAATCCAACTTTGATCAGCGGCTTCAGGTTCCTGAGTATCCTCACACGTTGACAGCTCACCAATAAGCTCTGATACGCAGATGTTATAAAGGCTGCCTAATCGCAGGAGTGTATCGAGAGAAGGGTTATGAGCTGTACCCCGCTCTAAGTTTCCATAATGAGCTTTCGACATACCAAGCTCTAAGCACACTTCATCAATGCGCATGTTTGCTCGGTTACGATGGTACCTTAAGCTTTCACCGAGGTTAATTGTAGCTTCAGGATCGAATACGTGTTTGGACTGGATCATTGTCTTTTCCTTTTGTTGTTAATGAATTTAGAGCCAGGGCTTCAACGGGCTAAAGGTATGATGCAGTTTCCCGACTAGGCTCTTTGGGGTTACCCCTTGGACATACAGCGCTAGACCCTGGCGTGTGTTATTATGCATGAATTTGTTGGAAGCGAAACACTTTGCCGCTTATGCATATGTATCGCATGTCATCGTGTACGAATGAATCACCGTCTACGATCGCATGATCGTTGGTGTAATCGAGGTATAGGTGCGTCCTCAGGAAGTCTTTCACATCACAATAAGTGCCATAAAACTTCTTCAAAGCGTTCGTGTATCTTAAGGTTGATAAGCCATCAGCAGTCATTTCATCTCTCCTTTATGAATTTATAGATCGGAAGCTAACACCTATAGGGTATCTATCCATGTGTCATAGGTGTAAGGCTTTAAGTTTAGTAGCCTTTCAATAGACCTGGTAACAAGCATTACAGATGCGGTGCGAGAAAAGTGCTTGATAGATATCG
>CAYLVR010000266.1:0-4470 GCA_964387165.1 uncultured Chitinophagaceae bacterium
ATATACCTAAAATGTTCGCTCAAACGGATGAAATTAAATTGGAGAAATTACAGAGAAAGTCATTAAAGCTCCTTTGTTCGCGGCAGGCCGAGCATTCCTCCGCATTGTGAAAGAAAATCAATGTATATGATTGTTAATTACCTAAAGCTATCTGGCCAACAGGAGGCCATTGCCGACAGTAAATGTGCCAACTGTTGCAGGTAGTCCCCTAAATCCTGGCGGGGCCAACCTGGGTAATATACTTAGCTCGGATCAGTTCAATACGATACCTGTCGACAAGGTGTTGCCGTAAATAAAAGAGGTTGTTCCGTAGCGGCTTTATGCCTGCTGCACGAGAGGAAACTTACCTTTCTGAATCCAGGCGGAAGGATATTTTACAGACCACTCCGTAAGTGGTGATCTTATTGTCTTTCACATGCGCCTTGATGTCTTTTACATAAACAGAGTCGATGTTATGAATCGTCTTCGAGGCTTCTGCTACTGCCTGTTGGAGGGCATCTTCAATGCTTTTTTCTGAAGAAGCGATAACTTCAATCACTTTTACAATTGGCATATATGGTCATTTAAAAATTAAAAGAAGAATATAATTAAAACCCGTTAATTAATTGAATACTTTCTGTTAACTCTGCGCGTATCTAAATCATAGCAGTCCGATACCCATAAGGATAGTTTCAGTTAGTAATATATCTATTTTTTCGTATCAAAGCGACGACCCAAGGGGTACCCTCTTTGTTCCTGGCATATACTCCACTCTCACCCTATTGGCTTTGTATATGCATCGCCTCGAGGCATTTTATAAATGCAGTTACCTTGCCAGGTTAATGACCAGTCTCCCTAATTAAGCTTGTTACCTCGACTGGGATGTTCCCTCAGCAACGTTTCTGCTGTATAAAAATCCTTTTTATCAGCTACGGATGCACGGATGCTTTTCACCTTGTCTGCACTCACTGGTGCAGCATTATTACCAAACGATGTTCTTACATAGCTCAGCACGGCGGCCATCTCTTCATCGTTCAATAAACCTCCAAAAGGCGTCATCGGCACCTGCCCCGAATATTTTTTACCATTTACTTCTATCGGGCCCATAATTCCTTTCAGTACAAGCTTTATTAAACGATCCTCATCGCCAGTCACCCAATCAGAACTAGCAAGTGGCGGAAATTCTGAAGCAGCAAGGCCCTTTCCATCTGGCTGGTGACAGGTAGCGCAATAACCATCCCGCAAATAAATCTCTTTACCCTTATTATAAGTAGCCAGCATTGCGCCTTTAAGCTGCGTCACCTCCGTTTCTTTTTCCTCTTCAACGGGTCTGTCGTTAACATGCGCTACCGCAGCCTCATACGCATGGATCATCCACTCATCCATTGGTTTATTCTTAGCTTCATTCAACACCTGCATGCCCTTTTCCTGACCTATCCAGGATGCGGCAACAATTGCGGCGAGCCTCACTCTTCCATGCTCATCTTTCGCGGCTTCAACAAGCTCTTCGGTCTGGTGCGGCAGCTGGTGACCATTATATCTTACAGCCTGCACTGCAGCAGCTCTTACATGAAAATCTTTCGCTTTCAATAATTTTTCCAGAAGATCCTGGTCAATTTTGTTTGCTCCCCAACTTACCCATAAAGCCTCCAGTAAATGGTGCTCATAATTAGGATCATTTTTATCAAGCTGGCCGATCCAGATTTTCATTTTCGATAATACCTGCTCTTTATCCCTTCCTCTTAATTCTCTTTTGGTGCGATAGCGCGTTCTGTATTCAGGAAGTTTTAAATTCTCCAGCAATTGTTCAATGGAAGCACCATCAATTTTTGCAGGATTTACGAGTGGTCTTGAAGGATAAGTAATTCGGTACACCCTTCCATGCGAATGATCACGAAGTGGATCCCTTGCATTGTGCTGCATGTGGCCGATCAGGATATTATGCCAGTCGATAACATACAGGGAACCATCGGGGGCAAATTCAAGATCAACGGGACGGAAATTTTTATCGCTGGATACTAACAAATCCTGCCTGAACCGGCTTTTATAACCTGTTCCACTATCACCGATCATGTGCTCTTTAATGCCCAGGAACCCGATAGTATTACAAAGTATAAGATCACCCTGCACTTCATCAGGAAAATGCCTGCTTGAAATAAATTCAAGCCCCGATGTTGGGCGCACCTTATGAGCCTGTTCTATTAAATTAAATGATTTGTGTGTAGATTCTCCATACCGCGGTAACACAGTTCCCGGCATCATCCACCTGTTATCCGGACCCGAAGTTTCCGAGAAAAAATATTGTCCCCAATTATCGAATGCAATACCCCACGGATTGGGAATTGACAGCTGCGCGGTTCTTTCTAAATGACGGCGTGTTGGATTATACCGGTAAAAACCGCCATTCGTTCCGCGTACGGGACCATAAGAAGTTTCAACATTCGTATGCAGGAACACCCCTTCCCCCATATAAATGGCACCGGATGGATCTGTTGTGAATGCATGAATATTATGATGCGTGTCATGATCATCAAAACCACTCAACAATATTTCTTCGATGTCGGCTCTGTCATCGTTATTAGTATCTTTTAGAATAACTAAATTTTCACCCTGTGATACATATACTCCTTCCGGGGCAATTTCGAAACCTATCGGCAGGTGCAACTTATCGGCAAAGACGGTTCGTTTGTCTGCTTTTCCATCACCATTAGTGTCTTCAAGAATGATTAACTTGTCATTAGGTTTGGGATCGCCCGGTTTATAATGCGGGTAAGATGGCATACAGGCCACCCACAGGCGCCCCTTGTTATCGAAGGACATTTGCATGGGTTTGGCTAATTCAGGAAAATCTGCTTCAGATGCAAATAGCTCCACCTTATACCCCTTGGGAACCTTCAAATGTTTTACCGCTTCTTCCCCTGATAAATATTGTAAGCTTCCATTTTGTTTAGCATTATAGTTTGTTTTTACCGGGGGCAGGGTGTCAGTTTTGCTGTCTGCCTCTTCCAGATTCATCTTCTCTCCTTTGGTAGCGGCTAACCATATAGCGGTATCTCGAATGGCTGTCATCTGCCTGATCTTTTTTAATTCATAAGGATAATTATCAGGACCAAACGGATCATAACGGCGACCATAAACATGTACCCCGTTGGGGATCTTATAATCGTTGTGCCACATCCAGTTTTTTTCCATTACCGCATCATATACCAGGCTCCTTTTTTCTTCGTTCGGCTTTGTTTCTCCGAACAATTTATCTGCGAGAAATGCTCCAAATTTTTTATATCCTTCATTATTTAATTGTGAGCCATCAATGGTTAATGGATTCGGTGTTGATGCGTACCATTCTTTTGAAGGATGAAATACATCGACAAACAACACATTATTTTTTGCTGCAATTTCTTTCATTGCGTTAGTGTACAGTTCGAGGTTCTCATTTTCCTTTTTACCATCCGGAACATCCATTTTAGCGGAGAGATCTTCGAAGGCAATTGGCGAAATCAACGCAAATTGAATAGTGTCGTCATTATATTTCTGGCTGAGTGAATGTTTAATAAATGCATCAAGTTCTGCCTTGTAATTATCAAGTTTTTCTGGTCCCTGGAAAGATTCGTTGAACCCGAAAAATGCAAGGACTATATCTGTTTTATGTCGTTTGAGCCATTCATCAGGCTGTTCAAAATGTCCTTCACTTTCTGAATTGGTAGCCAGTTCTGTCTGGAATTTTTCTGCTCCTGGGAATGCCCAGGGCGAAGATCTCCCCGAATGGGGCCTGAAACCCGGCGTATTGCCACCATCGCACATGTTGCGTACATACAGCATGCTATCGGGATAACGCAAGTGCAGTTCTGTTTCGAAATGATCGTAATTCAGCATACGCGACCCAAGGTTGTTACCGACAAGTGCAATGCGACTGGCTTTTTTAAGCTGTAACGCTTTTTGGTTTGGTTGGCAGGATGTAAATGCAATGACAAGCAATGTTATCAGGATACTGCTGGATAGTTCAATTTTGAGCATATTATTCTCGGATATACAGGTTAGTAGTTTATAATCAGGGATCAATATACATAATTGTGTTGGTGAAAGGCAATGTGGTGTGATGTAATAGCATTAATTGTTGCAACAAGAACATCATTTCAAGCCTTCAATCTATTGGTGGCCATTCCAAAGCCGTACCTCATATCTCGCTTGTCCGGCAATCGCGAACTTTTTTGAGCCTCACATATTGATAGAAATTAGCAGGATGTAGAGGATGAAGAAGCATACTTTTTTAAAGTGTGCATTAATGAGGAAAATATTTACAAAAAATCAGGTGAGTTTAATTACAGCAATTGCAAGAGTTAGCATAGCGATCATTAGTCCCATCATCCATTTAAGATGCTCCTTCTGCGTTCGCTCGAGTATAATGGCAGAATTTGCCAGGTTTAAATTGACGCCTGCATCAAGCTTATTAAAATCAGCTTTAAGTTCGGACCTTAATTCAGTAATATCCTG
>CAYLVR010000267.1:0-2815 GCA_964387165.1 uncultured Chitinophagaceae bacterium
TAATGGTCTTTACAACCATTGTTCCAGTTTACTCCCTGCCATATCATTCAAAAAATTGTAGTCAGTACAGATATTCAAATTGGTGTTAGAAAAACACACGAAATCTGCGTGAAGAAGCCTGCCATTAATAAGAATTAACGGCGTCGCATATCTCCGCGGAATGTAGCGAGTGTGACTTGTAAAATATAATTACTCTGATGGAGTGACGAGAGACCAAAAAACTAAGAGCTGCGCAAAATCTTCTCCATCTTCCTACCTTTTGCCAGTTCATCCACCAACTTATCCAAGTACCTGGCCTGCCGAGTCAAGGGGTCCTCGATTTCTTCCACACGGTATCCACAGATTACGCCAGTGATGAACTTCGCATTGGAATTTAGTGAGGCTTGTTGGAAAAATGTCTCAAAAGTTACTTTTTCTTTTATTAGCTCCTGCAGTTTTTTGTTATTGAATCCTGTTAACCACTCGATAACCTGATGCAGCTCTTCCTTGGTTCTCCCTTTCTTTTCCACTTTTGTGACGTACATAGGATAGACTGATGAGAAAGTCATTTTTGCGATACGCTGATTGTGTGTATTTGAGGTATTCATAGCCTGAAATTTATGAATTTCATTGTCAGCTCATGAGTGATGTTGAAGATATGAACTGTATTTGATTGAATTTATTAAAGGATATCTCACTTACCAAAGGCATATCGGACAAAGATAATTCAGTATACCTGAAATAGCCACCCTCTTTACTAAAAATACACAATCCTTAATTTCCACTCCTGTAAACCTCTGTAATAGAATACCTCCTTCTTCACTACAGAGGTTTTTGTAATCACCTATATTAAACTGATTCTTTCTGTTATCAATTAAATCAATGCTGTATCAACAGTAATAGTATGTGTCAGTATTTTATGTATGGGGCATGCATTCGCTACAATAAATAGCCTGTGGCGTTGTGTTTCATCCAGGGTGCCTTCAAATTGAATTTTCCTGTTAAAAATGGTTTTGCTTTCCTCCTCTATCAGTTCAATTTGAACATATACATTCTTCAGATCCCATCCTTTACGGTTACAATACATCCGTACGGTGGCACTGGTGCAGGCCGCCAAGGCAGATGCCAGTAATTCTTTTGGCGAGAAACCTTTATCCTGCCCGCCTTTTTCTTTCGGTTCATCTGCAATTACAACATTTGCTGTAGATGATTGAATTTCTATCAAATAATTTTCTTTGCCATTATTGGCTGTAACTTTTGTCATGATCTTTATTTTGTTGATTATCTAAGCAGCTTCATATTAAAAGCGTTCACTCCCACAATCTATACGATTAAAATTACTATCCCAGATCGTGCAACATAACCTCCGGTATTCTATAGTTCAACGGCTATAAGAAAATAATTTATTCATCAAAATCAATTTAAACTTTTGTTTTAGGATTGTATTTAAAAATAAAAATCTTCAAATCTTCAAATTTCGCAATCGCAATGAGTTTACAATTACTGATACCGAACTAACACTCATTGCTGCAGCGGCAATCATTGGTGAAAGCAATATGCCGAAGGAAGGATATAACCCTCCCGCTGCTATTGGTATGCCAAGCACGTTATAGATAAAAGCAAAAAAGAGATTTTGTTTGATGTTACGCATTACAGCATGACTTAGTTTTTTTGCTTTTACAATTCCCTGCAGATCTCCCTTTAATAGTGTGATGGTAGCGCTTTCAATAGCAGCATCGGTGCCAGTGCCCATCGCAATCCCAATATCTGCCTGTGCAAGTGCGGGAGCATCATTAATACCATCTCCTGCCATGGCCACTATTTTTCCCTGTGCCTGCAATCGTTTTATTTCGTTGAGTTTATCACCAGGTAACACTTCTGCTTTAAAGCTGTTTAAATGCAATTCGTTTGCAACAGCCCTTGCGGTGTTGGCATTATCGCCGGTGAGCATAATTACTTCCACGCCTTTATCCATTAAATATTTAATGGCGCTTTTACTGGTAGCTTTTATCGCATCAGCAATAGCAACATATCCATTCACTTTACCATCAACAGATAAATAAGAAATAGTTTTACCCAATGTCTGTTCTTTAATAACTTCTTCTTCCATTTGGGGTGAAACATTTGCCTGTATCTGCTCCATCAATTTTTTATTTCCCAGTGCTACCTTTCTCCCATCTACCAAACCGGTCACACCTTTGCCGGTTACCGATGAGAAATCTTGCAAAGAAGCAAGTGATATATTTTTTTCTTTAGCTGCTTTTACAACTGCTTCAGCTAATGGGTGCTCACTGTGCTGGTTAACCGATGCGCTGAATTTTAATACTTCGCTTTCGTCATTATTATTAAATGAAACTACTTTTTCTACGGATGGTTTTCCTTCTGTAATAGTGCCAGTTTTATCGGTTATCAACACATCTATTTTGTACATGTTCTCCAATGCTTCAGCATTTTTTATCAGCACACCATTTTGTGCCCCTTTACCTACACCTACCATAACCGACATAGGAGTAGCCAGTCCTAAAGCGCAGGGGCAGGCAATAATTAAAACCGCCAGTGCATTTACAAATGCAAAAACATAAGCAGGATTGGGTCCCCAAACAGCCCACACAACGAAAGTGAGCAACGCAATACAAATTACAATGGGAACAAAATATTTAGCAATTCTATCCGCCAGTTTTTGAATAGGTGCTCTTGAACGGCTAGCAACATTTACCATTTGTATAATCTGTGAAAGCAAAGTTTCTGCACCTACCTTCTCTGCTTCCATTATAAAACTGCGGGTACCATTAATGGTGCCGGAGCTTACTTTATCGCCCTCTTTTTTATCTGCCGG
>CAYLVR010000267.1:2825-4450 GCA_964387165.1 uncultured Chitinophagaceae bacterium
TAGGTTCGCCAGTAATCATCGCTTCATCAATATCGCTGTTGCCTTCAATAATTTTTCCGTCTACGGGGATTTTTTCTCCGGGTTTAACACGCAGGAAATCTCCTTTTTTAATATCATTTATCAAAATGATTTTATCTTCTCCATTCATTACCAAAACAGCATCTGTTGGCGATAGCTTCAAAAGTGCTTTTACGGCGCCGCTGGTTTGGCTATGTGCCCTGGCTTCTAATAATTGTCCCAGTAATACCAACGTAAGAATAACGGTTGTCGCTTCAAAATAAAGATGCACGGAACCGTCGTGCCCCTTGAACTGCGCCGGAAAAAGGGAAGGAAACAAAAGCGCAATTACACTAAAAATAAAAGCAGCTCCTGCGCCAACACCTATAAGTGTAAACATATTCAAATTCCAGGTGCGGATAGAAACCCCGGCACGCTGAAAAAACATCCACGTAGCATAAAATATAACAGGCAGTGAAAATAAAAACTGTACCCATTTAGAAAAAGCAGGTGGCAAAATATGCGAAACCGGATTGCCTGGTATCATTTCACTCATCGAAATAATGAAAATGGGGACCGTAAAAAGCACAGCAACTTTAAACTTTTTTAATAATTTTTTATATGTGCCGTCTTCGGTTGGCGTTACAGGTATTAAATCCATTCCGCATATTGGGCAGTAGCCAGGTGCATCTCTTACGATTTCGGGATGCATAGGGCAGGTATATTTCGATGAGGTTTGGGTTAATTCCGGTACTTTTTCCAGATTCATGCCGCATATAGGACAATGGCCCGGTTTATCATACAGCTTATCACCTTCGCAGTGCATGGGGCAATAATATTTTCCTCTGTTATTTGCTGCTGGCGGTTTTGAGGTCATTGTTTCGGGATGCTGGCTACTGTGAGTTTGCTTGCTTTGAACATCCTGATGCTGATGCAAAATACCCTGTGCATTATTCGATGGATGATGGGTCATTTCAATCGTGTACTTTCCAGCAACAGATAACACTTCCTGCAATTTTTCTGTGGGCACATGTTCTCTCATACTAATGATTGCCTCCATGGGATCTAAAGTTACCACCGCGGAAATACCTTCTATTGTATTTAAAGCTTTCTCAACCTTGATGCGGCAACCATCGCATGACATGCCAGTAATTTTATAAGAATGAACCATTGGAAAATATTTAATTAATTAACTTAAGTCAGATTAATTGAATGTATTATTTTATTTCAATGACGTATAGTTCCTTTCTCATGATAATGTTAACTTTTGCTGTAGTAAACATTTTGACTCGTCCGTCTATAACTATACAGTGGTTAATTGATTGTTTAAAGATAAGGGGTAATTATTACCGTAAGAAAAGAAGCATTGCCTTGCTCTGTAGACGGGGCCGGCACCGCTTCTTTTTTACTGCTTTCACGACTATATTTAGAAGGATATTTTTCCTATCTTTTTTTATTCACCACTGCACTTGCAAGGGCCAGGGTATTAGGCGAACCAGTTGATCCGGACAGAATCCAGCTTTTTGAAGCTTTTTATGAACAAGTGGTCAGCAATGAATATCCGGATTATCCGGATAAAAATCAAAGTATAAAGTCGTATCAAAACTTTGCTTTTTTTGAAGGATATT
>CAYLVR010000268.1:0-2594 GCA_964387165.1 uncultured Chitinophagaceae bacterium
AATAAAAACCGCATTGCCGGTTTTTATTGAAATACTGGTTGTACACAAAGAAGTTAACTAATAACACCAGCAAAATAAAGGACAATGAGGTCCAGGCTGCCATTCTAAATAATTTTGAATTTTTATAATGCTGCCTCATTTCTGATATAGATTCGCTTTGAGAAACCGGATGGCCGGCAAGATTATCTGAAAGAAGATTTATTGCACCACCAAAAGCAGTTATATCACTGGATTTAACATACTGATCTCCTATCAAATATTCGGGTGATAAAACTTCTTTTTGTTGCCGATTGGCCTCAACGCTTTCAATTTGATTTTCTGAATTATAGCTTAAAATATGTGAGGCTGTGTATAAAACATTATTTCCATCAAATTTGATAAAACGAATTAGTTTATCCAGAATGCCAATTCCCAGCGAAAATCCTAATACGCTATAGCCTGATGTTTGTAATTGTTTAAATATTGAGTCAATATTATCCCGTTTTGCCAGTGATACATAATTTTCCTTTGTGCCTTTGGTTATTTCGAGATAATAATCCTTTAGGTTTGCGTTAGGTAAAATATCTTCTGGGAGTACGTTTTCGGAATTTGTTTTAGGGATTGTTTTTGTAAGTATTCCTTTACCATTGATCGTTATAAACAGTGGAATATTAGTATTTAGAACAGAAGGTAGGTCTGATAACTGGCTAATCACGGGCAATGATTCCTGCTTAATTTTATTTTTTTCTACAGAACTAATTGTTATGCGGATCTCCAATTTGTTTTCATCCACATACAGTAGTTCGATACCGGCTGCCTTATTAATGCGTAAAAGATATTCTTTTATTTTACTCAACATATTACATGATAATTGTTGGTTTAATGAATACGACAGAAACGGTTTTACTTGTTTTTTTCTCCCTGTCACTAAAGAGCCATTTAATTACCGGTATCCTGGAAAGCAGAGGTATGCCCGACCCGTTATCGGATTTTTCACTTCGCTCAATACCACCAAGTATTATCATTTCTTCATTTTTAACTCTCACAATAGAAGTAAACTTACTGCTCGCTGAAGGTGGAGGAACATTGATAGGAGTGTTTCCTATAAAATCAGAAATATCAACATCGATATTAAGGGTAACCTGCTGATCTCCTGAAACAAATGGTCTTATATTAACTGCAAGATTTGCTTCGACCGGAACATATTGTTCGGTAACCACTGTCTGAGGATTTAATGAACCTAATACATTTTGCGTCTTTACAGCATAATACCTGGTACTTCCAATGCTGAGATTTGCAGTATGACCATTCAGTGTAGATAGTTTAGGTGTTTGTCTTAAATCGATATTAGCATTGGCTTCCAATGCTTTTAATGAAACATAAAAATTGGGGGTGACGCGGCCAATATTAAATACGTTGTTCAATCCTATCTGATCGAGGAATCTGTTTATATCGCGGGAACCAAAAGTGTAATCCAGGCCTGGTCCCAACAATGTTCCACCTGCTCTTGCGGAATCTGAAACTCCCATTTTTATTCCTGTAGAAATGGTTTTGCTTTTCTGTACATCCATTAGTATTACTTCAATCATCACCATTGGTACCACCTGGTCTATCTGTCCCAGAAAGGCTTCTATTTCTTTTATTTGTGGAAGTGAACCACTTAATAGAAAACTATTTAGTTCTTTAAATTCTTTGACATCAACTCCTTTTTTGAGCTCTTCCGGAATAACCACCCATAAAGAATCTACTGACCGGTATTTTAGTTTAACCACGCGGCTTGCTCTTAGGCCCTCATCTTTTCTCTCGCCAATCATATACACGCCGCCTTCAACATTATATGTATAATCCGTTCCCTGTAGTATATAGCTTAATACTTTGTCAAAGGGTAGGTTTTCGACATTGGCCGTGGTGTTACCGTTTATTTCTGAATAAATGAAATAATTAATTTCTGCCTGCTCTGCTATATTCCTGATCACTTCTTTGATAGGTGAAGAAGTGATACTCAAGGTGATCAGGCGGTTGCCTAAACTGTCCTGGTTCAATTGAACGGAATACGAACCTGGTGAGTTGTTTGGGTTTTTTCTTCTCACAACATAATTAGTATTTTTCAGATTCTGCCTGCTTGTCAGCTCTTCATTTTCCCTCAGGGGCTCAAGTATAAAAACATCATCATTTGTTTTATTTAGCTTAAAGGAATTGGTAAGAGCGAGTTTTTCTAAAGCATTTTGAACTGGAAGTTGTTGTATGTATCCCGTTATTGGTTTATAAAATATCTCAGGTAGTACAACAATATTTTTGTTCGATAGTTGGGTGATCCTTTTTGCAATATTCAGCAGTGTATCTCCTTGCAGATCCATTGTTATTCTTTCTGTGGAGGAGTCGAACCGGATCTGGAGTTCTTTGGGTTTCGGCGGCAGAACAGAAAGCGGATCTACGTAGTTTTTGATAGAAATGATGCTTCCCGTGAAAACAAAATCGAGATTGTATTGTTTAGCCAGGTAAATAAGGATATTGTAGATACTCTCCCCGGAAAAATAGCTTGATATTTTTTGATTGAGTGTTGGATCAATATTGAAATTCAGATTATGGGTTGTGGCAAGGCCTCTCAAGAATTC
>CAYLVR010000268.1:2604-4391 GCA_964387165.1 uncultured Chitinophagaceae bacterium
AGAATTCCTGTAGTGAGCCGTTTGAAATGGAGGTCTCTACTTTTTCCTTTAACGCTGGAACATTTTGAGAAAGATCCCTTAACCGGTTTTCCAGGAGCACGAACCTGTCCTGCTGCGCACAGAGTGTTTGTAGAAATATTATAAAGAATGCTGGAAGTAATAAATATTTTAAAAGCAAATGGTGTTTCATAGGTGGTATACTCAGTTCATTAAAAGTGTATAAATTTCATCAAGACTTGTTTTTCCTTCTGCAAATAATTCAAAAGAATTCCTGGCGAGGGTGTTTATTTTTCTTTGATCGAGCAAGCTGCTTATATCATATTGCATATTTTTTATACAATATGATAATTCAGTATCAATAGGAATTACTTCATATACTGCTTTTCTTCCGCGATATCCTGTGTTATAGCATTTGGTGCAACCAACGGGTGTATAATGATTTTTTATTTCTGCAAAAGGCTTAAAGCCAACGGGATAAAGTTTATAGTCGAAAGGAATTGATTTTTTACAATCATCGCAAAGTAATCTTACCAAGCGCTGGGCAACTGAAGTGTTTAATGTGCTGGCCAGGAGGAAGGGAGGTGTTCCCATATCGATAAGCCTGGAGATTGTTCCCCAGGCTGAATTGGTGTGTATGGTAGATAAAACCAAATGGCCGGTTAATGCGGCACGAATTGCCATGTTAGCTGTTTCGTTATCCCTGATCTCTCCCAGCATAATAATATCGGGATCCTGTCTTAAAAAATTTCGTAAAGCGGCAGCGAAACTCAGGCCAATGCTTTCCTTTAATTGAACCTGGTTAATTCCTTCAAGGGTATATTCAATTGGATCCTCGATGGTTAAAATATTCCTGGTTGACTTATTCAGTAATTTTAATGTTGCGTATAAAGTAGTTGTTTTACCCGAACCTGTTGGTCCGCTTATCAATAAAATACCATTGGGTTTCCGTATACCTTCCAGATAATTATGCAGGTCGTTATCTGCAAATCCGAGAGATTTTATTTCAATATTAGTGGCATCATTGCTTAGTAATCTTAAAACTATCTTTTCGCCATGTAAAGTGGGAAGCACAGAAACCCTTATATCGAATTTATGGCCGTTATTTTCATAAAGAATTCTTCCATCCTGCGGTAACCTTTTTTCTGCAATATCAAGGTTGGCAATGATCTTTATTTTATTGACCAGTGAGGGGTATTGGTTTTTTTCTATCAGGTAACGTTGTACCAACGTTCCATCAATACGTATTCTTACCCTACACTGCGCCTCATAAACCTCGATGTGAATATCGCTGCTTTTTAAATTTCTGGCTTCTTCTATCAGATGACCAAGAAACATATCAGGGGAGCCGGAATAAAAATTTTGCTGTAGCCGTGAATCTGTCTGGTCCCGGGGATAGAATTTATTGAGCAGCTCAATTATTTGCTCAGAAGGTACTTCATCAATAATAATTTCTCTTCCTGTTACAAATTCAAGCTCTTCCACATGTGCAACGCCTTTTCTTTCCTTATCAATAAAAACTTTTAATTTATTGTTATTGATGCTTTGTGGTACTACTTTGTAGTACCATGCCTGTTTGTTGGATATTTCTTTTAAGGCCTGGTTGTCAGTCATTGGATATAAGTTTAATGCCTAAAAGAAATAAAGACTGCAAGCCAGCCAGCGGAATTGTTTTCATCTTTTTAATCCTGTTTAAAAGAATGTAAACCAATAGGGCAAAGGCAAGACTAATGATATGGAAAGAAATATAACTTTCGCACCATCCCTGCCAATGAGATCAGCACGCTTAA
>CAYLVR010000269.1:0-4355 GCA_964387165.1 uncultured Chitinophagaceae bacterium
TATCCCATACCCATTTTGTTGCATCATTTTGTACTATTTCGAGGGTACTGGAATTGCGTATCTGGTTTCCACCAGATGGAACAAATATGTTTTCGTCGCCTTCATTTGCATATACATAACCATAAATAGTATTCTTAAAGAAATTAAGATCAACGCCGTAGCTTGAACGTAACGTCAGCCACCTGATCGGTTTTAATTCCCCTATAATTGTTCCCTGTAAACGATTACCCAAACCGCGATCGTAGTTTTTATCGAGGTCAACGAGCGGATTGCCCACATTATTCGATAAAGATGTATTACCGTACAAATCGCCCACTTTTGAAGGAACATAAGGGGCCGCGCGATAAGCGGGGTTAAACACATCGCGATTGATATTATTTAAGTCCGATCGGGAATAACTTACAAGTGTGGAAAATTTTAATGCATTTGTTATTTTATACTCGTTATTTGAACGAAGTGTGAATCTTTTAAATTTATTATTGAGCACCACGCCATCTTCTGTGATATACCCTGCGCTGAAAAAATAATTAATTTTTTCACTTCCTCCTGATAACGAAAGATTATGATTTTGTTGGAATGCCCTGCGCAAAATCGCATCGTACCAATTGGTATTATATCCTCCTGCGAGATCTTCTGCAGTAACCACACTATCTCCCTGGTCATAATAAATACCGGCTTCATTCATGTACCCTGCATATTGATTTGCACCCGCCATTGTTACGAGGTCAGTTGCTTCATTAATGCCAACTGTAGCGTCGTAAGCAACGATCATCTTACCGGAACGACCCTTTTTCGTAGTAACAATTAAAACACCATTTGCTGCTCGCATACCATAAATAGCAGTTGCAGATGCATCTTTTAATATGTCCATGGTTACGATATCTGCTGAATTAATATTCCTGATATCATCGGTAATTACCCCGTCTACAACATATAAAGGATTTGCGCCACCAAGCATACTACCGGTGCCGCGCACGCGCACTATCGGGTTGGCATTTGGCTGGCCCGAGCTGATAATTTGTACACCTGCTACTCTACCCTGTACGCCGAGTGTTGGGTTGATTACTGGTTGTCGCGCAATATCCACCCCTTTAACCGAAGCTACAGATCCTGTAACCTCCTGCCTTCTCTGCGTGCCATAACCAACCACCACCACTTCGTCCATTGCGCTGGTAGATGCTATAAGTGTAACCGTTAAATTAGTATTGGAAGGAGTGATAACAATTTCCTGCGAAGTAAATCCTACTGAAGAAAAAACAAGTGTCGCTCCATCGGAAACAGTGATGGAAAAGTTTCCTTCGCCATCGGTACTTGTACCTGTTGTTGCTCCTTTAACAGTAACCGAAACACCGGCAATTCCTTCACCTGTTGAAGAAACAACTTTACCGGTCACATACACTTCATCTTTTATAATATCAGCTGTTTTTAAAACAATTAAATTATTTGCCAGCAATTCAAAAGTTACCCCTGAATTTTTAAATATATTGTACAGCACATCCTGGACCTGCTCATTCTTTGCAGTAATGTTAATCTTTGCAAGTCCGGTTACCAGCGCCTGGTTATATAAAAACCTGAAATCCGTTTTTTTCTCAATTAATGAAAGTGCGGTTTTTACTTCTACCGCATTAAGATTCAGCGTGATACGATTCTGGGAGAATCCAGTCGCGGAGACATGAAGACAGGCGGCGAGGATAATGACAACCGTAATTTTCATAATCCGAAAGAACTTTAAAATGAGAGGATACCCGGAAAATCCGGGTGAATTCCCTATTTTTTTCATACTTTAAGCATTAGATCGTTAATAAATAAGATGATCGCATTTGTGCAGTCATCCGAACTGTTAACCGACGGGGAATGTTAGCGCATTCCTCGTTTTGTTTTTTATTATTCCGGTGGTTTTATTTTCATTTTATTGTTACGAGATTATTATTAATTGTATAATTAAAGTCTGCCGTTATTTTCATTGCCTTCAGTGCCTCATCGATTGTTTCTTCCCTGAATTTTCCTGTAAACCTTAGTTGGGCCGCTTTATTATTTTTGAAATCAAATTGCAATCCATACCATCGTTCCATTCGTTTTGCGAGTTCCGCAAATGATTCATCTTCAAAAATGAGTTGATTTTCAACCCATGAGGTTTCCATTATGGTACTGTCCTTAGAAAAATAATTGAGATGACTTAAACTGATCAGCGGAGTTTGTTGTACCGGGATTTTCGGCTTTGAAGTAATTACTTTTTCCTCTTTAGTCACCACAAGCTTTTCGTTCGGTTTCAGAATAATCTTTTCAGCCTTTCTTTCATTCAGCGTTACTTCTATGCTGCCGTGAATAAGGCTGGTTTCGGTAGTTGGTTCGTCCGGATAAGATTTTACATTAAATTCCGTGCCCAGCACCTTAATATTCATTGCACGGGTATGAATAACAAATGGTTTTTGCGCATTATGGGTCACGTTAAAATAAGCTTCGCCGGTAAGCGTCACCTCTCTTATAGTCTCTCCAAAGTTTTTGTTATAGATCACTTTGCTGCCAGAATTCAGCCAGACGCGCGTTCCATCGGGTAGAAGAATATCTGTTTTTGATCCATTCTTCGTAGAAATTTCACTTTGTGTAGTGGGTTCGGGTTGATTGGTTCCTGTTCGGGGAATTAAAAAGAAGATAATTAACGAAGCGGCTATGGCCATTGATGATCCAATTATATATAATCGTTTTTTCGATTTATGGGGAAAAGATTCGTCGATAACCTCCTCTTCTTTTGATTCATCAATTATCTCTACAGCATCTTCATCGGCAGGGAGGGTAACGCCCTGTGATTGCATTCGCTGGAGATGATCGTTATATGCGAGGTTAAGCTGGAAAATATCCTTTGGGTCACTTAGGGCAGTTTTACCAAGAGTTTGAAAAATAAAATGCAGCTCGGGATTGGCCCTGAGAATGCCATCGAGTTCCTGAATTTCTTCAGTAGAAGCTTCGTTGGCCATCTTTCGCCCAAATAACAACCATGTTCTGTCGTTCAGCATAATCGTTGATCAGTGTAACTATAAAGACAGGGATTAAAGGAAAATCTACTAAATGGTTTAAAAATAAACGGGGTTCGGGTGAGCACTCATTTTATTGGCGCAGGTATTTTCGCCTTTAGGCTAAGCAATCTGTGCCTGATCGGATTCCCGTCCAGTCGTCATCGGAAGGTTACAACTGTATTTTCCGATGCAGTTGCAGGTTAATGGCCAGTGCTATCTTTTTAATAGCAATTGCCAACTGGTTATCGATAGTTTTAATAGAAACACTCAATATATCGGCCACCTCTTTATAAGGCAGTCCGTCTTCTCTTACCAGTTTAAAAACCAGTTTACATCTCGGCGGGAGGGATTTGATTGCAGCATCTATCCTTTTCACAATTTCATCCGTGATCATTAATTGCTCGGGATTCAAGGTTGTTGAGGGAAGATCGATAGTCACTTCATCCAGGCTAACAGTTTCGGCCTTTCTTGTTTTAGCGATATAATTAAGGGCAGTATTCTTAGTGCTTATATACAAATACGCTCTCAGGTTATCAATATTATTAAGAGTGGCGCGCTTCTGCCAAACTTTTATAAACACATCAGACACAATCTCTTCCGCCAGTTCACGGCTCTCAATAAAACCAGAAGCAAATTTTACCAGGGGGTTATAAAAAATAAAAAACAGTTGCCTGTACGCCTGTGCATCATTATATATAGCAACGCGGTGCCGGAGCTCTTCAATGTTCTCTATCTTTATCATAGGCAACAATCTTATAGGTAGACCAATCTGTGCTGGGGAATGCTGCCTGACAGGTTAAATAATGTTGGGATGAAATGCAGGTTTCGTTTGTGCCGGTCCTATCTGTATGTTCTTCTTAAAAAGAATTGCGCCTGTCAGGAGTTTCTGTTTGTAGAATTCGTTAGCTGTGGCGAGTAGGATCGCTATTCTCAATGAATCTTTTTGCTTCAATTCAAAATGGGTCACTGCCAGCCGGAAACTTCATTTCTTTAATTGTTCAAAATAGCTATTTTTGCACTCCCCGTATAAAAACGGGAACGGACCTATAGCTCAGTTGGTTAGAGCACTTGACTCATAATCAAGTGGTCCCTGGTTCGAGCCCAGGTGGGTCCACTCAACTTACAAGGAGGTTTTCGCCTCCTTTTTTGATTTTGCAATCGGCTATAACCTTTTTTACTGGAAATCTAAAAGGACATTATTCAGTGACAATTACCGGAAATTATAGGATTACTTTATGTATGAAGATCAGGATGATTATGTAGTCGATTATCAGGGTTATCATTAAATAGGAAATAATGAACCGAGCAATGAAACCCATTCATCCGGAAGCAATTTTCAGG
>CAYLVR010000270.1:0-4326 GCA_964387165.1 uncultured Chitinophagaceae bacterium
GGCCTTTTCCTGCAGGTCTCCGTAATAGCTATCCCAGCTTTGCTTTTGCCTGGACCCCGTATATAGTTTCTTTAAAACCGCGACAGCATCCGCATCGGCGGCGCCGTTAGCCACAAAACCCGCTAACCGGGATTGTAACTTTTTGCCTGACGTCTCTACTTTTTCCGCTAAAAGAATATACGTGCGGTTAAGATTAATATTCTCACCACTATAGATCTCCAGGGCCGCTTCCTTTGCGTATTGGAATCCCGCCTTGGAATTCCCTAACTTATATTGTACCATCGCGTAGGTGTCGGCGACCGAAGCATACATTTTCTTTCTCTCGACAGCCCAGCTTTCATTGGTAAGAAAGTAGGGTTTTTTATCTGTAGGGGTAATGATTTCAGCGCTTAGGATTTCGGTCGCCTTCTGTGCGAAGATCAGGGCCTGATCCAGATCCTCATTTTGTTCCTGCATCTGCCACGCGGCGTCATTATAGATCTGAGCTTTAAGAGACCCGGACACTTCGTATTCTTTAATTCCATTTTCAATTTCACTATATTTTTTATCCTTCACATAGCCCCTTAATAACTGAGTAATCATATAATTTCTGGGTGCATCAAGCTCCTGCGGGCTGCCCGCTTTTTTATAACGGGGGATAAAATCCTGCAATAATTGTTTTCTCTTCGTAGCGTCCGTTTCCGCTACAAACGTATTCGCTATATCAAAGAGCGACCAGTTTCCATCAGGAAATTTCTCTTTCTTAATCCGGGTAATAAAATTTGTTTGTGAGGGAAGTTTAGCCAGTTTGTACAGGGCTTCCAGCTTATTGTAATCTTCTTCGCTTCCAGGATCGTTTTCCAATAGCCATTCAATTGCAGCCTGATAAACGCTGCCGGCATTGTTGTCGTCTTTCTGAGCCTGAATCCGGGCGTAAGAAACGATATTTTTTAATTTCGCCTCTGAGTCGTTTTCAAATCCCGCTTCAAAATATTCAACCGCCTTTTCGGCGTTGGGTTTTTTTATGCCCAGAAACCGGGAGTTTCCCGCATAGAACTGAGCTGCGGATATGTAAACTCCGGGCTTTAAATCACTTCCATCGTATAATTCAACAAAATATCCCTCCTCTTCATTGGGGTCGAAAAGGCCGTCGATCTTAACTCCGACAGCCGCGAAGTTGTCCTCTTTACCTGTCTGAAAAGTTCCGGTATATTCGTTTCCATTCTTCACAAGAGCGAACGAGGTTAAATCCTGTCCTTTCTCTCCGCTGATGAATACTACCCCTTCTACTTTTGATTTACTTACGTCTGTGCCCGGAATAAATGTAACCGTGACGCTTTCACCCGCCTGAGGCTTTTCGGGAGAAAACCTGACTTTGTTCTGCGCTAAAACAGCGTGGTTGAAAATAAACAGAAGTATAACCGGAAATAAGAAGTATTTCATAATGATCGCCATTGTTGATTTATAAGCTCAAATAAAAATTATAGTTTAGTAACCGAAAGCCTCTTCCAGTTTCTGATCAACTCTTTTATCGTCTGATCCGCTGTATCCTTTAAATACACCCAATACCCTTCCCTCCCTGTCCAACAGGATCTTGGTAGGGAAAGCATCAACACCGTACTCCCTGGTGGCATTGAATTTTTCTATACCATCTTCGTTTAATACCTGTAGCCAGGGAAGAGGGTCTTCTTCAAGAGCGTTTTTCCATGCTTTCCTGCTTTCCTCCAGCGTTCTCATCTCATTTGCGATCCCAAGTATTTCAAACCCGTCCTTTTTATATTTAGCGTATAACTCCTTTAAATGAGGATGAGAGGCGCGACATGGCTTGCACCAGCTACCCCAGAAATCCAGCAGTACATATTTGCCTCTTAAACTTTCAAGATTTACTATATTCCCATTTATGTCGTTCTTGGAAAAAGATACGGGCCTGGCGCCAATGCTGGTGTTATCCATGGCTCTGATAAAATCGGATAGTTTTTTTCCGGGCACACTGTTTTTATGTTCGGAACCCAGGGTCGCATATATTTCTTTTAATTCATCAAGCTTATAATACTTCGCCATCTCCGACAGGAAATACATGCTTACGATTGAATTCGGATACTCCTTTACAAATCGTTCGCGCAAATAAAAATCTTTTTCCATAATGCTCCCCTGCTCCTTCTGGTGAATTTCAAGGTCCGCCAAAGTTAGGTCTGATTTTGAATGAAACTTTTTCTTTGACAGCCAACCTTCATGCGTCAATTGATTTTGCTCCTTTTTAATTACAGACCATTCCTTATTTGCTACACCCCCCTTTACATCGGCCATATAAATAACATTCGCATCGCCTTTAATCTCTATTTTTTCGTTGGTTAAAAAGAAATCAAGCATGGGTCCGCCCATCCTGCCTGTCCCTAAAGGGACCCAGAGATTGGGATTGCTTTTCATTTGTATATTGGCCGCTACAGGATTATCTACTCGTCCATTAAATATCGCCCACCCGTTTTTAATAGTGTAATTTGAATCAATAATCCATTTAACGCCGTCGTTGTATTTTAAATACAGCACATCGTCATTTAGGTTGTCAATTTTTGCCTTTATGGTGAACCCTGCCTGAGCAAATGTTAATTGTACTATCAGGGCACACGACAAACTTAGAAAGATCCTTTTCATTCCTTGATTTTTTAATTACTTCAAATAACGTTTTAAGAGACTATTATGCGATTGACTTTTTATAGGTTTCCCGATCGTTAAATATTATGGATTGTTTTTCATGCCGGGATTCTGGCCGATGATTTTCTGAGGGAAGCGAAGCTGGAAACGTTCAGGTTTAAGTGTAAATGTTTCTTTGACATTACCTGATGCATCGTATAAGTCATGAGAATAGTTGACAGTTGAACTATAGACCGGGTCAACAGAAAGCCGCCGCATATCGAACCATCGGTGACCTTTTAAAGCAAACTCACGGATACGCTCTTCCAGGATAAATATCACCAGCGCATTTTGATTGGAAGCAATAGAAGGTGGAACCGATGCATCCGTATTAGGCATTCTGTTTTTGCGCAAGGTTTCCACATCTGCAACAGCGCCGGACAGGTTGTTGGTTCTCGCCCTGCATTCCGCCCTTAATAAATAGAGTTCAGGAATATTTATGCCGATTTCTGTTTGAGCAGGCCCCATTCTTCTTAACATATTATTTGGATAAGCCCCCGCGCCGAATATCGCCTCCGGTGAGAAAAAGTTAAGCCGCAGATCGGTGGCGCCATATAAAGCCTGCGCCCGTGGCGTTAAAACCAATTCATTGCTAAAAAAAGCCCAGTAATTTAAAAAGGCCCTGTCATAAAGAGCTTCCCTGTTATTTGGAACAGTGGGATATGTCGGCCCCAGAAGCCCTATTGGCAGAAATTCTCCGCCAGGTCCGAAAGTTGCATTATAATCGTATAACGCCACGGCAAAGGTTGAAGACGCTAACCCGGCAAAGGCTGCATCCAGGTAGGGCAAAGCATCATTAAACTTTCCCATAAAAACATAGATCTTCCCTAAAAGTCCCCGGGCGGCGGCTTTAGACATCCTTAACGGGTGCAGGGCATTTTCCGGCAAATCCGGGATCGCCTCTAAGAGGTCGTTAATAATAAAATTATAGACTTCTTCTACGGATGCCCGTTCAAACTTTGTGTTAGTAACGTCCGCTTCCGTAACGATAGGAAAGCCCGGATCGGTGGAAGAAGATTCTTCGGAGTAGGGTTTTCCATAGTAATTGATCAGTGAAAAATAACACCATGCCCTGTTAGCCATCCCCTCGGCACGGATGGATCTTTTCTGTTCCAACGTGCCTCCCGTAGAATTCATCACTTCATTAACCACTTTGTTGAAACTGTAAATATTTTTCATTTCCAACATTTCGGCGGCATCTTCATCAGGCTCATAAACAACATCCTCATAGCGGAACAAACGCTGCGTATGAAAGTCCGACACCGTAAAATATGACTCGATTGCCGCCACATCATCACCCAGCGCTACCTGGGATGCTCCTCTGTTTACCAGAACTATACTTCGCCAGAAACTCAGATTATTTAAAGATAATTCGTAATCGGCAGTCGTCTTTATTATCAGCTTACCCTTGGGAGTAATTTCCAGGAACTCTTTACTGCAGGAAAAGATAATAAAGCTGAAAAGAAATAGAATGGGGAAAAGATATATTTTTTTCATGTTAATCCAAATTAACTGCTATTAAAAATTTACACGTGCGCCAAAAGAAACCGTTCTCTGGGCAAAGGGTAATTCGTAATCAAATTCAGGATCAATGCCTTCGCGATTAGCCTTCCATAGCATAAGATTGGATAACTGCAACCGCAAACCAATGTTTTC
>CAYLVR010000271.1:0-4305 GCA_964387165.1 uncultured Chitinophagaceae bacterium
TTCAACGCTACCAAATAAAAATGCCCCCAGCTTCGCCGAAGGCATTTGTTGGCCTTTCGGGACGATTTACGAATCGGTTTATACAAGATTTGAAGTTGTTAGCGCGATTAAGTCAAAACTATTTAAACATTTCTTTGGGTTGTTTATTCGGGTATTTGCGGATAAGAATTCGGATAAAGGCACTCAAAATGAATTTTATTCGGATATTTGCGGATAAAAATTTAGTTATTTTGAATTTACATACTTTAATAATAAATGAAGAAATCCTATCCCTTATTGCTGGATTGGATGAATTTAAAGGTGCGTGGCGAGCTTTAGGTGTGCTGGCTCCTGAACGCTTGTCAGCTTTACGAAGGGTAGCTACCATTGAGAGTATTGGATCGTCTACGAGGATTGAAGGTAGCAAGCTAACAGATGCGGAAGTGGAAAAGTTATTATCTAATCTCCGGGTCAAATCATTTAAGTCTCGTGATGAAGAAGAAGTGGCGGGGTATGCAGATCTGATGGAGACTATTTTTAATAATTGGCGACATATACCTCTTACAGAAAGTTATATTAGACAATTACATAGGAATTTACTCAAATTCTCTCAAAAAGACGAAAGGCACCGGGGAGAATATAAAAAACTTAATAATCATGTAGAAGCGTTCGACCATAAAGGTAAAAGTCAAGGAGTTGTTTTTCAAACTGCAACCCCGTTTGAAACTCCCGAACGTATGAGAGAACTTGTAGAATGGACAAACCAAGGATTTGAAGACCGTAGACATCACCCATTAATCATCATCGCTGTTTTTAAGGTTGTATTTTTAGAAATTCATCCGTTTCAGGATGGTAATGGACGTTTATCGCGTGCCTTAACTACATTGTTATTATTGCGTGCAAATTACCTATACGTACCTTACAGTTCTTTAGAAAGTGTAATTGAGCAAAGCAAGCAGTCATACTACCTGGCTTTGAGAAAAACGCAAGCTACCATCCGTAATGAAAATCCTGACTGGCAACCCTGGATATTGTTTTTCTTAAAAGCATTGCAACAGCAAAAAAACAAATTGGAGAACAAAGTAGCTAAAGAAAGACTAATGCAGGAAGAGCTACCTGAATTATCACTTCAAATTATTGAATTGGTAAAAGAACATGGGCGTATTAATCTGAATGAAGCTACGGCAGCAACAGCAGCAAACAGAAACACAGTAAAAAAACATTTGCAACAGTTAGTAAGTAATAATCATATTACTATGCAGGGTAGGGGTAAGAATACATGGTACATACTGCCTTAATCGAAATTTCAGTTGAATTCGAGCCTGTTTTTTGTACACTTTGAAATAAAAAATTAATAATCAATGATTTCTTTTCTTCTAGGCTCTGGCTTTTCACTTGATGAAGGAATTCCTGGAATGACAACCATTAACCAATGGTATAATCATAGACCGCCAAAGATATTTATGTAGGTGGGGATCAAAGTGTTTGTAAAACCAATGAAATTGAAGGATTGAAAGAAACACAACATGGTTATTATTTAAAGCTGAAACCCTCGCTAGTTTTGGGTTTCAGCTTTAAATAGTATTTGAGAAAAGTAATGTTGACTTTTCTTCCTTAAGTTGGCCCGAAGATACAATTGGGGTGTTGTTTATTTCGGATTTGAAGAGGATGGCGCACATTGGTTCGTCGGAAAGGCTTGATGCTGAACTGGCTAAGTATAGGAATAAATAGAAATAAGAATTCAGAAACATATTTGGAAAAACCTAATTAACATTTCTTAATGGATATTCTCGTACGTGCTTTGCCTGGTAACAGCAATCCCCAGACAGGCCATTCATTAAATGAGCTGTTTTGAAATTATGCTATATCAAAGTAACTTACATGTTGGAAATTGTTGCATTACTAAAATTGCCATATGCCTCCCTCCGAACTGCTAACTGTTGCTCAATTGTTGTCTTTATTAAAAGATGAAGAGAAGGCAAGTGAAGCATTTTCAGATTTATATACCAGATATCATCAGGATGTTTACCGGTACGCCATTCAGTTGCTGAAAGTTCCAGAGCTGGCGGAAGATTGTGTTCATGAAGTCATGATGAAACTGTGGCAACTGCGCCATCAATTGTTAATCACTCAAAATTTCAAAGGATATCTTCTCCGTACCACTCATAATCACGCAATTGATATACTTCGAATGACTGCCAGGCATGCCAAACTACGGAAGGAACTGGCCTCTTACTATGAAGATGCCTTTTGTCAAGAATTTACGAGAATACACTCAGAAGAAATAGATCCTATCCTTATAAAAGCTCTGGAATCACTGTCACCAAAACGCCGTCGAATTTTTGAACTTTGTAAAAGACAAGGTAAAAGTTACGCTCAAGTTGCCGCCGAACTTAACATCTCTCAGAATACTGTGAAAGAGCATATGGTAAGGGCACTCGCTTGCTTGCGCAAGTTTATTGGACGTAAAGCTGAACTTACTCTTCTTATTACTTCGCTCATAAATTTTTTTTAAAATAATAACTAATTATACCACCCTGATCTTCAATTTAATCGTCATTTAGATCATAATCATGTTGAAGCCTGATAAATATTACCGGGAATTGCTGGAAAGCTTCGTCAATAACCGACTTCCTCCGAAAAAAATTAATGAACTGCTTGATTTCATTGATAAACATCCCGGTGTATACGAGGAATTATCTGAAGATATGGCACTCCACGAAAAAATAAAGGAACGTGCCGGAAATGCAGATGATAAAATGACTTCCGCTTCAGCAGAAAGAATCAGGGCAGAATTACTCAATAACACAAGTCTTACTACAATGCCGGGCGACGTCGTAAGACTACCATCCAGAGGTTCGATAAAAAAATTTTACTACCTGGCTGCGGCATCTGTCATAGCGGCTTTTTGCATTATTGCGCTTTTGGTTTTACTACCGTCGAAAGAAAAAAATTCCGTTGTGATGCATCAGGCACAAACTATTCAGCAACTGGCATCTAACGACGGGGCAATATTGATACTTGGTACTGGACGGCAAATCAGTCTGGATACAGTTTCAAATGGAAAAGTCGAAATACAAAATGGCATGTCTATTAACTTAAAAGACGGAATGGTAACATACCCGGCTACAGAAGGCATGTCAGAAATTGATGGTACTCATACAATGCGAACCCCGAGAGGCCGGCAATTTCGTTTGCAGTTGCCCGATGGTACAAATGTGTGGTTGAACGCGATGAGCTCCATTGAATTTCCAGCACGCTTTTCTGGGAACGAACGAACCGTTAACATAACAGGTGAATTGTATTTTGAAGTTGAAAAGGATAAGTCAAAACCTTTTCGTGTTCGATCAGGGGAACTGGATATCGAAGTATTGGGTACCCACTTTAATATCAACTCATATCCAGGTTCCGGAATAATAAAAACGACATTGCTGGAGGGAAAAGTGAAAGTAACGGGTGGTGGCGATCAGAAAACTCTAACTTCAGGCCAGCAGGCAATGATTGCTGGTGAGAAACTCACAGTTATTGATAAGGCGAATATAGATCAGGTAATGGCATGGAAAAGCGGATTGTTTCAGTTTGAAGGGAGTAACCTGGCTACAGTAATGGATGACCTTGCCAGGTGGTATGATCTGGAAGTTGTGTACCAGGGGGATATCTCACCAAGAGAACTGCACGGTAAGCTTTCCCGAACTTTACCACTTTCAGAGGTATTGAAAATATTGGCTGAAATTGGAATTCATTCTCAGCTTGAAGGAAAACGACTGATTATTAGCCAATGACGAATATCGTCAGGTACTGAGTTGAAATGAATTTATTTTATTAGTCCAATATTGCAAGTCTAAATGACACCCCTCATAAATATCTTTGATTAGGTATTGAATGAAATTGGCGTTCGCAGCTTGTTGCATATGCTGAGGAAAAAACTGCTTAACGAGACGAAAATTCGGTTAGTTATGAAACTAACGCTTCTATTCACAATAATTGCTGCTTGCTCAGGGGGGCTTGCTTTTTCCCAGACTATCAATTATGTTGGTACTAATGTTAGGCTTGAGAATGTATTAAAAGCTGTTGAAGAACAAACGAACGTTTCTTTCTTTTACGATGGAATTATGCTTCGCAACAGTAAGCCTGTAACTGTTGCTGCATCGGGTATGCAATTGAAATTATTTCTTGATGAGATTTTAAGAAATCAGCCATACCGGTACAGAATAGATAATAAACTTATTATTATCTCCGCGAAGTCGGTTGACGACAAAAAGAAAAATGTGACTGCAGATATTCTAAATAAAAAGTCTGTCACAGAGATTCATGGTGTTGTTGAAA
>CAYLVR010000272.1:0-4230 GCA_964387165.1 uncultured Chitinophagaceae bacterium
TTTGTGGTGCGGATTACCCAAAAGGCATTTTTGACTGTATGGACAATTACAACAACGGACTTGAACTTTTAGACTTTAATAATTCGGAATATCACCTATCAAGATTTTTAAGCGTTGATGCACACGCCTTGCAACATCCAGAAATTCACGGACGGTGGAGCAATCATTTTCACTTGACAAGACTGAATTTAATATTTGACAAAAAACAGTATTGGGACTACAAAAAATCGCCACGACTCAGCGACTACTTAAATGAATACAAATTAAGCAGACCCAATGAAATTCTTGCTATTCCCAAACCATTAGAAAGGGGAAAGATAACATCAAAAGACTTGACGACTGCGACAACGACAAACGAATGTATTGAGTTAATCAGAAAATGGGCGACAGAAGTTTATCAGGTTTGGAGTTCAAACCATTCATTAGTTTCACAAATTGCAGACGGCTTTTTAGAAAAGAATGAAAACAAGAAAAGAATGAACAAATAATGATAGATAAAACAGAAAATTTAAAACAAAAAAACTTTCCTAAAGCGGAGTTAAATCATTCAATAATATTAGCCTGATTTTAAATTTACAACGTATCAGGGCGGCATTACTAAAATTATGAACGAACCAAACAAGGATGATGAAAATTCTGATTATAGTTACAAGCGTTGCAATGTATGAAAGCGGTAAATTTGAAACAGGTTTATGGCTTAGTGAACTGACACATCTCTATCATAGCGCAAAAGAGCAGGGTTATGACATCTCCATCGCAAGCCCAAAAGGCGGAAACACGCCAATTGACCCTGAAAGTTTGAAGCCAATGGTATTGGATAAGGTAACCAAAGGATATTGGGCGGATAGTTCGTTCCGAGAGTTGTTGAAACACACAAAAAGTTTAAGCGAGGTTTCAGGACTACAATTCGACTGTGTGTATTTGGCAGGTGGACACGGCACAATGTATGACTTCCCTAACGACACAACTTTGCAAAAATTTATTAGAGAACATTACGAAAACAATAAAATCGTTTCGGCTGTTTGTCACGGAGTTGGCGGACTGTTAAACGTCAGGCTATCAAACGGAGAATATTTAATCAAAGACAAGACAATTACAGGTTTTAATTGGTTTGAAGAAAGTTTAGCCAGACGAAAAAAAGAAGTTCCTTTTAACCTTGAAGCAGCATTGAAAAAGAGAAACTCAAACTACAAAAAAGCATTTATTCCGATGACTTCAAAAGTGCTTGTTGACGGGAATCTTATTACAGGACAAAACCCGTTCAGCTCCAAAGAAATAGCGAAAGTAATAATGCAACAACTAAAAAAATAGAATAGTTGCACATAATAACGGTCATTTTAAACAGACAGTCGTGCTAACAAAAAACAATGAACATTACGGCAGAAATACGAACCCTATACAATCCCATTCAACCGACAGTCAGACAATCGGCTGACAATGTAACGTACACCGAATTTCTGCCTGACATCGCACTCCAACCTTTCATTTATTGCTATTGGCAACTGAAAACTACACAACAGCTTTCGGAGCAATTCAACTACCGTGTAGTAGCTGACGGTTGCATTGACATCTATTTTGAGCTAAACAATCCGAAAGAAAATTATGTAATGGGTTTCTGTAAAAAGTTTACGGAATTTCTGCTTGACAATACATTCAATTACGTTGGTATTCGCTTTTTGCCGACAATGTTTCCGCAACTTTTCAGGATAAACGCAATGGAATTAAGCAACTGTTACGAACACCTACATTCGGTTGTTCCGCATTTGTCCGACTTTATTGCAAACAGTTTTAATGAAACTCAACGGCAAGAAGAAATAAAAATGTTGCTTGACAAGCATTTCCTTGACCTTATTGCAAAAACAACATTTGATAACGACAACCGATTATACGGTGCAATAGAAATTATTCTGAAAAACTTTGGACTGCTTGACATTGAAAAGGATTTAGACACAGGTATCAGCACAAGGCAACTTCGCAGACTTTTTGAGTTTTACGTTGGCGACACAGCCAAAACATTCAGCAAGGTTGTCCGTTTTCAAAATATTCTGAAAGCCAAGCCGTCAAGCCAAAGCCTGCGACAAAACAAACTATTCTTTGACGTGGGTTATTATGACCAATCGCATTTTATAAAAGAGTTTAAAAATTTTTATGGTGTTACGCCAAGCAAAGCGTTTGGCAGATGAAAGTTGTCCGATTTTTACTATTCCAAAAGTCCCTGTTGTATGAAGTTTGTATCGTTAATCAAACTCAGAAACAATGAAGCGAATAGTTTTTTAATCATTGCTACATTCTGCTTAACGGCAAATGTATTTTCACAAACAAGTTCAACAATTAAAAATAAAAACAAGATGAAGCTAAATGCGGGTATTATAACATCAAAATTGGGAGAAACCAAAGAGTTTTACACCAAAACGTTGAACTTTGGCGTAACGTTTGAAAATGAATTTTACCTTTTGTTGCATACACCAAACCGTGAAGCAGAAATCAGCTTTTTGCTTCCAAATCACCCAAGCCAACAATCACTTTTTCAACAGCCTTTCCAAAATCAGGGCGTTTATCTGACCATTGAAGTGGATGATGTGGACAGCATTTACCAAGAGTTGAAAGGAAAAGGCGTTGAAATAAAAATTGACATTCGCAACGAACCGTGGGGCGACAGACATTTTGCCATTCAAGACCCAAACGGTGTAGGCATTGACATTGTAAAATATTCACCACTTCAGGACTAATGAAAAGTAATCTGCAAGGAGTAAAAAATATAGGTGCTACAATTGAAAAGCACTTAAATGAAATTGGTGTTTTTTCACTTGCCGACCTGTCAGCAATGACACCCGTAAAAGCGTATCAGGCAATTTGCAAACTACATCAGGACAAAACATTTCCTGTTTGCTATTATCTTTACTCCTTGCAGGGTAGGGTGCATTGCTTAACTCACATTGGAACGACCTGCCCGATGAATTAAAAAAGTCGTTGTTAAAATCAACCCGAGGAAAAAACGCCCTATAACAAGGGTTTGTGTCAGGCGGGGTAATGTACTTCGTATGAAACTTATTGCTAAATTTGAACCTTGGTGCTTCGTATCAACGGCGATGCTGTATTGCCACCACTACGCCAAGCCCCGAACCGTGATAGTCAATACAAACAAAAGCGGATCGATATGAAACAATTAATTTTAATATTGTTATTGGGGATGGTGATAAATGTAGCCAATGCCCAAACCGACAAGTCTGGCTGCAAAGACCATCCGGTAATAACCCGTTACCCCGGAGCGATCATAGAATACTGCGACATCAGGAACCACAGCGAATTTGCCATTGCCACCGGGCCGGAAACCGGCTATCGGAAAATAGACAAATGGACAAACGTATCGGGAAAACAAACCCGGATTTATTATTCACTGAAAGGAGACAAAATTGTATCCGAAGTTTATCAAAACTATCTCATGGCATTGAAAAACGGAGGATTTACTTTGCTCGCCAACAAAATGCACCAGGAACGAAACGTGTCTCCCGACATTGGTGGCAATACCTGGTTAACTACGTTTTATCAGTCCAACCCGTTCCCATCCAACGTGGGAATAAAAATCAACCACGGGTCTGGTTCTTTGGGAGGCACATTTTATGTTGCAGCTCAAAAAGGGAATATCTACATCACCGTTTCGGGCAAACGCTATTCCGATAATGAAACCGTCGTCCTGCTCGACATTATGGAAACGCAGGACCTGGAAGACGATTTAATTTCTGTCAATGCTGATTTTATTGCCGACAAACTTTTTAAAGAAGGTAAAATTGCTTTACAGGGTATTCTTTTTGACCACAACAAAGCTATCATCAAAGAAGAGTCAAAAGCGCTGCTGGATGAAATAGCCAGGTTCCTGAAACAAAACCCGGCTGCCATCATTTTTGTAGTGGGTCATACTGATATGACGGGAGAAGTGCAATACAACATTGATTTGTCTTCCCGCAGGGCCAAAGCCGTAAGCGATTACCTCATTAACCAGCACCAAATAGCAAGCAATCGGTTATTGCCACACGGTGTAGGTCCGCTCGCCCCTGTTAACAACAATACTACCGAAAGCGGAAAGACTCAAAACCGCAGGGTGGAATTGGTACTTAAATCAAAGTAGCTATGCGGGTAGAATGGTACTGTTCGTAATAATATCAACATCAAAAACTGAACTATATGAGAAAGATAATTTCATTTATGCACCTATCGCTTGACGGTTTTGTA
>CAYLVR010000273.1:0-1489 GCA_964387165.1 uncultured Chitinophagaceae bacterium
TGGCGGCGCTCCCCGCCGCCAACCCGGCGGAGGGCGGTGCCGACAGCGGATCGACCGACTGCAACACCGAGATCGAGCAGATCATCTGCGGCGCCGTCAACGACATCGATGCCTACTGGCACGACGAGCTGCCGAAGGCGTTCGGTCAGCAGTACGAGTCGGCCTACACGCAGTTCTACAGCGGCCAGATCAACACCGGCTGCGGTGCGGCGTCGGCGCAGATGGGCCCGTTCTACTGCCCGGCGCCCGGCGACAACCAGGTGTACTTCGACTTGGACTTCCTCGAGGGGATGCAGCGCCAGCTCGGCGCCGAGGGCGACTTCGCGGCGATGTACATCACCGCCCATGAGTACGGCCACCACGTCCAGAACGTCCTCGGGATCAACGAGGAGGTCCGTCAGCTGCAAGCGCGCTCGTCGAGCTCGCAGAGCAACGCCTTGTCGGTCGGCATGGAGTTGCAGGCCGACTGTCTTGCCGGCGCCTGGGCTGCCGACGCCTCGCGACGCACGACCGACACCGGCCTGCCGCTGCTCGAAGACGGCGACATCAACGAGGCGCTCGGCGCTGCCGCCGCGGTCGGCGACGACCGCATCACCGGTGGTCGGGTGTCGGCGGAGAACTTCACGCACGGCACGTCGGCGCAACGCGTCGAGTGGTTCCGCCGCGGGTTCACCGATGGTCCGACGTCGTGCAACACCTTCGACGAGCTCAACCTGATCTGAGTCTTGCCGCCGATCGCTGGGAGCCGGCGTGACGGGCACCGCTACGGTGGCCGCGCATGACCCTTCTCCTGGTGCTGATCGGCGCCGTCGTCGCCGTCGTTGGAATCGCTGTCGCTGCGTGGTCGTGGCGTGAGCGGTCACGGATTCTCGGCGCACCCGTGGTCGAGCCAGCCAACGTCGCGGCCCACAGCGGCGAGGTGATCGTCTCGGGCGTGGCCCGCGGCACCACCACCACGTCACCGTGGACGGGCCGCCCAGGACTGCTCTTCAGCGCAACCGAAGTGGTCGACTCGCCGCGGCGCGGCAAGGACGGTTCCACCGAGCAGCGCACCACCCGACAGGCGCTCGGCACGCATGTCGAACGGGTCGAGATCGCCGACGCAGGTGGCACCGGCACGTCTGCGCTCGAGGTGCGGGTGACGGACAAGATCACGCTGCGCCACTTCGCCAAGATGACGACGGCGAGCGGCGCGGCGAACCTGCCGACGATCACGATCGGCCCGCTCTCGTTGGGATCGTCGGAGCGCTCGCGGATCGAGGAGGTGGCAGTGGTCGACGGCGACCGGGTGTGGGTGTACGGCACCGTCGCGGCCAACGCCGACGGCGCTTCACACCTGACCGGCAAGCAGATCTGGAGCGCCAAGGACCCCGACTCGATGGCCTCACAGCTGCGGTGGAAGGCGATCGCCGGAGCGGGAGCGGCGCTCGTCGGTGTCGTGGTCGCGGTCGTCGGCCCCGGAATGCCGCAGGTGATCGGCATTCTCGGC
>CAYLVR010000273.1:1499-3200 GCA_964387165.1 uncultured Chitinophagaceae bacterium
CGACCCGCCTGATCGACCGGCCTGATCGTCCCGCCGGCGCGGCGTCACCGCCGAAGTGGGCGCGCTGGCCGGGTACAGCTAGGCGCTGAGCTTGCGGTAGAGCCACTCCAACGGGCCGATGCCGAAGCGGTGGTGCCAGGCGGCGCCGGCGACGATCGCCACGAGCCAGAACACGGCGGTGAACACGAGCGCCGTGGTGAGGCCACCTGGGGCGACCCACCCCTGCCACTTGACGACGAGGTTGAACACCACGATGTGGGCGACGTAGAGCGTCAAGGTCATCTGCCCGGCATGGGCGAAGGCCCGCGTGACGCCGAGTCGGGCGTAGCGGGTGGCGATCGCCGAGATCACGATGAAGGCGATCAGCGCCACGCTCAAGGTGTTGAACGTGTAGAGCAGCCCGCGGCCCGGACGCTGGATCGGATCGAGGGTGAAGACGTTCTGGCGGAAGGTGGTGCCGTCGCGCAGGCCGTCGGAGAGCACCGTGGTCATGGCGAACACGGTGAGCGCGGCGCCGAGCACCACCGGCTTCCACCACTCGCTGCGCAGCAGGCGTCCGACGATCATCCCGGCACAGAAGAACGCCATCCACGGCAGCAGCGGGTGGGTGCCGTTGACGAAGAGGTCGAGCATGAGCTGTCGCGGCGAGTCGCGGGCGCCGGCGTGGATCCACGCCGGCGAGGTGCCTTGGGCCAGCCCGTGCTGGTACCACCAGTTGACGGCCGCCCCGCCGAGCGCGCTGGCCAGGCCGACGGCGGCGAGGACAAGGCTCGGCAACGTGAACAGGAACGCCGCCAGGAAGAACATCCCGCCGTAGTACGGCAGGATCGAGCCGGGCCAGACGTCGTAGGCGATCAGGCCGCCGCCGTAGAGCAGCAGACCGCGTCGTAGCAACGTCCAGCGCCGGGCGGCGGTGGCGGTGGCATCGCCGACGGCGCTCCGGGTGAGCAGTGTCGTGCCGACGCCGGCGGTGAGCACGAACGTGGCGGCGAAGCGGGTGGCGAGCGGCCCGTACCAGGGGTCGAGGGCGCGGCCCCAGAAGCTCTGCGAGTAGTTGGCGCCGGCGTTGATCAGGTAGCCGTAGTAGTTCATGAACACGACGCCGATCAACGCCACGGCGCGCACGACGTCGGGACCGACGAGGCGGGTCCCAGGCTGATCAGGAGCGACGTCAATGGCGAGCGCCGATGCCTCATCGGCCTGGCGCAGGTTGGCGGCGGCGGGCGGTGTGGAGGTCACCGCCAGATCACCTCGTCGACGGCCACGTGGGTGAGAGGGCGCTGCACGTCGACAGTCTCGCCGATCGGAGGAACGGCGTCACCGGCAGGAACGAACAGCATCGTCGTGTGCATGTGCGGGCGCTCGAGCAACGCCACGCGGCTGCGGCGGTAGTGGAACGGGCTGCGGCCGTCGTCGAGCGGTGCCAGGCCGTGGGCGCTGCCGGCGCCGACGACGACGAGATGACCTTCGCCTGGGGTGGTGCCGGCGTGGTAGCCGGCAGTCACGCCGGCGGCGACCGGCGTGACGGCGATGACGTCGGTGCCGAGGTGGAGCTCGTGCTTGGCGCTGTGCCACAGGGCCGAACCGACGCGCAGTCGCAGCTCCCATCCAGGAAACAGTCGGGCGATGGCGGCGAAGTCGGCAGCGGCGAGATGGCTGAGCGACAGTCGGCGCGGCACCGCTGTCGCCGTGGCGTCGGTG
>CAYLVR010000273.1:3210-4152 GCA_964387165.1 uncultured Chitinophagaceae bacterium
CGGCGGCCCTGCTCGGCGCCCTCGACGAACAGGGCCGCCGCTTCGGTGGCGCGCGCTCCTGAGGTACCGGCAAGCGGGAGGTGGGCGGCGAAGCCGGCGAGCGGCCAGCGATTGCCGATGTGGTCGACCACGGAGGCGACGTCGTCGATGCCACAGCCGAAGCGTCGCATCGACGTGCGCAGCTTGATCGTCAGCGCCACCGCGGTCTCGCCGAGATGCTCGAGGTCGCCTGGCGCCGCGACCATCGCGACGACGCGATGGCCGGCGCTGATCGCCAGGTCGAGCTCGGCCGTCTCGGCGGCGCTGCGCACCGGCACGAGCACGTGGACGCGGCGGGGTGCAAGCGTGACGAGATCGGCGAGCTCGTACGCCGTTCCGACGGCGACGTCACTCCCGGCGCCGAACACCTCGTCGGCGACCTCGGTGAGCCGGCGGCGGCCGAAGCCGTAGCCGTTGCCCTTGACGACGGGAAGCAGTTGCCCCTCGAAGTCGTCGACGGTCGCTGCCAGGCGCTGTTTCCACGCCGCCGTGTCGACGGTGAGGCGCAGCGTCACTGCGGTGCCCGATGGCGTCGCCGCCGCCAGCCGCGGCCGGCGAAGCTCGGCAGCAACGGGGCGAGCTGGCGATCGCGGAGCACGCCGCGCCACACGCCGATGCTGTAGGCGACGTCGTCGTACCAGCGGGCGAGGCCGCCGCGGGCAAGGGCCGGGGCGAAGGCGACGAGCGTGAGCAGCCGTGCACGCCGCGAGCGGGCGGCGGCGATGACGGCGAAGGGCAGCCACACCCGGCGTACGGCAGTGGCGAGGGCGCCCCCGGCGGCAAGGTGTCCGGCGCCGGCCAGGCGCACGGCCTGTGTCGGTGGCACCCCGCGCAAGCGCGGCAGCATCGCGGCCGTCGAACCGCCGAGCAACCCGGCGGCAGCGCCGAGGTGGCCGGTGGCGG
>CAYLVR010000274.1:0-4148 GCA_964387165.1 uncultured Chitinophagaceae bacterium
TAATAGATGTTTACGTAAATTTCCTACGCAAAAAGCTGGATAATGATTATGAGAAGAAGATCATTCATACCCAGGTGGGCGTTGGTTATATACTAAAAGAAACAACCTGATTGAAGAGCAGGCACAAAATAACATTACTGTTTACACTACTGGTTTCCGCTATTATGCTGGGCGTAAGCTTTTCAGTGTATTATTTCGTTGCGCTCGAACGCAAGGATATATTTGAAAAGCGGCTTACCAGCCGCGCCAACAGCTACGCCCAGATATATACTTATTTCGCCGACAGCAGTTACCAGATCCTCGACAGGATCAACAGGGGCTCCATGGAAATGCTATTGAAAAAAAGTGTTGACATATACACACTCGACAAAAAGCTCGTGTACCGGTACACCTTAAAAGAATCAGACACCTCGGGCATTTCTCAACAAATAATAAAAGAAGTAATCACAAACCGGCAATATTTTTTTAATGTAAAAGGCAGGGAAGCACTTGCTGTTCATTACTCGGAAAAAGATAAAGGAGATATCATAGTAATTGTTGCCGGTTACGACCAGGACGGCTGGACGCAGCTCGAACAGCTTAAACAGATATTCAGCATGGCGCTGCTTCTCGGGATTGCAGCGGCTTTAATTATGGGGCATGTATTCTCAAAACGATTATTGCTGCCCGTAGCGCAGATCATTTCGGAAGTGAATGATATTTCATCACACAATCTTTCCCATCGTATAAGAACAGGTGACACACAGGATGAGCTGAATCAACTGGCAAATACATTTAACGAGTTACTTGACAGGCTGCAGGAATCATTTATTTCGCAGCGCCGCTTTATTTCAAATGCCTCGCATGAATTATCCACGCCGCTTACTTCTATTTCGAGCCAGTTGCAGGTAACATTACAAAGAGACAGATCAATAGATGAATACAGGCAGGTAATGCAATCTGTGCAAGAGGATGTAGTGCAGATGAGGGAGCTCACAAAAAGTTTACTTGAAATAGCCAAAACAGGATCTGAAGGAAGTATTGAATTGAATGATATAAGAATAGATGAGATATTATTCAAGGTAATGGCCGATATGAAAAAAGTAAACGCCAGCTACAAAGTGGAACTGGACTTTATAGACTCCCCCGACAATGACGATTATGGTTTCCTGGTGTTCGGGAACAGCGAAATGTTATATATCGCAGTAAAAAACCTGGTGGAGAATGGTTGTAAGTACTCTTCGGATAATGTGGCAAAAGTGAATCTTTCATTCAGCAATCATTCAGCTTTAATAGAAGTAAACAGCTCTGGTGAACCAATTGCAGAAGACGAAATCGATAAAATATTTCAACCGTTTTACAGGTCATCTAATTCTGTAGGAAAAAGTGGCTTTGGCCTCGGGCTTGCCCTGGCAAAACGTATCGTAGGATTACACAAAGGAATTTTAGAAGTAATATCCAATAATATTTCGGGAACGAAATTTAAGATCACTCTCCCCGCGCTACGCAAAAAACAATAAAAAAATCCCCCTGAAAAATCAGGAGGATTAATATATGGATGGGTTAGTAAGTACAGGAAAATGAACTTTTCCCTGCACAATATTAAAAAGAATTTTTCCTTTCAAAAAAATTTTTTTTGGTTATTTTATTAACATTCACTTTTGGGGTTGTGGAAAAGCATATTCATAACACCTATTTTTGCGAAAACTATCAGCATGAAACGAAGCATGATAATTTATTCCCACACAGAGGAATGACTATTTGCGGAGTTCCATCGTGCCGCTGCGCCTTCGCGAAGCTTCGGCGGAGCAAGGCCGGCAAAGCTTATGGCGACGCACGGCAGACCATTAAAAACAAAAAATAAACTGATGAAATTTCCAACACCAGTATCCGCACGAGTATTAGCAGAACTGATATCAGCCGAGTTGGTTGGCCATACAGCAGGGCACGCAACGGGAATTAATGAAATTCATAGAGTAGAAGAAGGAGATATCGTATTCGTTGATCATCCCAGGTATTATGATAAATGTATCCACTCGGCAGCGAGCTTTATCATCATCAACAAAAAAGTAGATGTTCCGGAGGGCAAAACTTTACTTATTCACGATCAGCCGTTTGAAGCTTATTTAAAGATTGTGAGACATTACAGGCCTTTTGTTCAACATACTTCTACAAGAAGCGGGTCGGCAATAATTGGTGAAGGCACGTATTTAGCGCCGAATGTTTTTATCGGACACCATGTAACGATAGGCAAAAATTGTGTTATTCAACCTAACGTAACCATTCTTGATTATACAGTTATTGGAGATCATGTAATTATACAATCCGGAACAGTTATAGGTTCGGATGCATTCTATTATAACAGCAAAAAAGATCGTGAAGTATGGTTCCAAAAAATGGAAAGTTGTGGATCGGTAATTATTGAGGACAATGTTGAAATAGGTGCAGGCTGTACCATAGACCGCGGCGTAACTGCTGAAACAAGAATTGGTAAAGGAACGAAAATTGATAACCTGGTGCATATTGGCCATGACACCGTAATAGGAAAAAATTGCCTTTTCGCGGCACAGGTAGGAATTGCCGGTGGTACAATAATAGAAGATGGAGTTACATTGTGGGGACAGGTTGGGGTAAGCAAAACATTAACCATCGGCGCTAATGCAGTGGTGCTTGCACAAAGCGGTGTTCCTTCATCCCTTGAAGGAAATAAAGTGTATTTCGGATATCCAGCCGAAGATGCTTCTTTGAAAAAAAGAGAAATTGTCTGGATCAAAAGAATACCTGAACTCTGGAAAAAAGTGATGGGGTAACTTTATCCTGCGGATTAATATTCATAATCCACGTAAGTAACAGATTCGGCATCAACACCAAAAGGGCATTGAAGCATTTCCTTACCCTTATTGTTTATGGCCAATGAGGCACCAATACAATCCCATCCTTTCCACGGACCATCAATTATCGGCCCTACATTACTTACACCAATAATATAGGTTGAGAACTGCTCTGCAACGGGTATATATGCATCGCGCCAGAGATCGCCATAGGGCGTTACTTTATTATCAAAACCGGGAGGCACCGCCCATGAACAGGGAGATAAAATTACATGGGGCGACATCCGCGCAAGCGCAGTAGTTATTGACCTGTCCCAAGGTAATGCATCAGCGCATATCATTAATCCGATTCTTCCTAGTTCCGTATCAATTACATTTAACCGGTCGCCTACAGCATAATATGGTTTACCGATTCCCAGTTCATTTATTTTCCTGTGTTTTAATAATAACTCTCCTTTGGGGTTGATAAATACTGCTGTATTATAATGTTTATCGCCATCTTTTTCGGTCATACCCGAGCAGATGTATATATTATTGTTTTTTGCGAGAGACACGAGCATCTTATACACTTTCCCATCCGGAATTGTCGTAGCGTTTTGTAAACTGCCCGGATGCGTCCATCCGATATCCATACACTCAGGTAATATCACAATCCTGGCACCCCCTTTGGCAGATTGTTCAACCAGTTTCTCTGCACTTTTTAAATTAGCGTCAACGTCATTTCCCTTAACGTTCATTTGCGCCATGGCAACCTTAACTTTCATATTCTTATTTTAACATGTTTTCATAAATGGCACGAGCCTCATCATAAGCCGCTTTGGCTGCTGCTTTTTCTTCTGCACGAATATTCGGTTCCTTTTTAAACCAGCATTGATCAAGCGCTTTTATGCACCATTCAGCGCTTCGTTTTTCCCTTATTGGTTTTCCATCGGCCTCAATAAATATTGGATTGGAATGTGCGCTGGCATATACTCTCAATGCAATCCAGGACGAATGATCAACAGTATAATTAAATTTTACCTTATTAATTTTGCCATCGGCCTCAACTTCTACAGTATCCACAGGATAACCGTTCACAATTAATTCAACCCTCACTTTTCTTGAAGTATCCACTCTCGCTAATTCAACGTTCCAGAAATACCCGTCAAGCATTTTTAATTTTACCAGGTTTGCATAAAAAGGAGTTTGTTTTTCCGGAAGATAAGCTGCGATATCTGCCGTTACTTTTACTTTTTGTTTTCCTTTTATTTTTATCTGGCTGTTTTTTGTTCCTACTTCCTGGCCATTAACGGAAAAATTCATGATATGTGAGCTTCCATCAGAAACATAACTTCTACC
>CAYLVR010000275.1:0-4031 GCA_964387165.1 uncultured Chitinophagaceae bacterium
TTTAAAATGGATTGTAATGGGGTGGTGTTTACGTCACCCTTTATAAAAAGCTTGTTGAAACCTGCGGCAGTCGCAAAATTAATAATATCTGCCGGCGACCACCGTTTGTAATTCCCATAGATCAATCCTGCCATAAATGAATCACCTGAACCTACACGATCTATTATGTTATCAGCTACATGCTTGGGAGAACAGTATAGTTTATCATTATCAAAGATGGTAGCATAATAATCAGTATGCTCCTTATCATCCATTCTAAAGGTGTTAGCCACCTGGCGGCATTTTGGAAATTTCTTCATTAATTCCCTGGAAGTTATTTCTGCCTGCGATACTGCTTCAGACTTTGTTGGTCTGAAATTTTCGGGAACAGCTATTCCCAACATCTTCTCTATCGACCATAAGTTGCCCATTACTACATCACAGCCACTAACCAGTTCGGGCATAATATCCAGCGCCCGGGCGCCCCAGTTCCATAAAGATTCCCTGTAATTCAGATCAATAGAAATAGTAATGTTTTTTTTATTGGCAGCAGCAATAGCCTCGGCACAAACCGTCGCCATATTCGAATTAAGGGCAGGTGTAATAGCGCTGAAATGAAACCAGCTGATATTTTCAAATATACTGTTCCAGTCGAGTTTTCCCGCTCTTAAATTATAAAATGAAGAATCTTTACGATCGTAAATGGTCGATTTATTTTTCAAATCGGAGGATTGTTTTAAATAATATACTCCGAGTTTATTTCCATCCATTGATGTTCTGCTCATGTCAATATTTTCTGATGAAAGAAAATCGACAATATTTTTGGAAAGATAATTGTTTGGTATCTGCGTTAAATAGGCTGTAGGCATACTCCAGAGGGCCAATGATCTTGCTACGTTTAATTCTGCCCCACCGATGAATACCGGCATTGACTGATTGCTAATCCAATCACCTGATTCAGTAGGGGAGTAGCGAAGCAATAATTCCCCGAAACACAATATTTTATTCATCGCCTGTTAAGAAATTTTACTTTTAAGCTTTTGTCTTCTCCTCTTACAAAACGAAGATATGCAACAAATCCAGATGGGGTCTGTTACGAATTTTATTCAATAGGTATAATTTTTTGGTAGGGATAATGATCCCGCTTTCATCCTGGAAAGTACAGGTTACTCGCCGCCTGGTAGTCATAGATGATTGAAACCGGGCTTAAACGCGACATCTAAATAAAATCATAATAAGAGAAACAGGCATGACAATAATGTGTATTAGATCTTATAATTGATTATTTTTGATGTGATAATAAAGTATAACCTAGAGAGCTTGCTGTTTATTAATAAAACAGAATTTTGAAGAAACTATATTTATTTAGTCTAACCGTCTTATTATTTTCATGCGATAATAATAAGACTAAACAGGAGCATGCTTTCTGTGCAGAAATACCTTCCAGGCCCGTGGCATCTGCCGCGAAATTTGCAATAAATCCCTCTGGTAATAATGATGATGAAATGGTGTGGATAGAAGAAGGTGAATTTATGATGGGAAGTGATGAGTTTCAGGATGCTGTGCCACTTCATCAAGTGAAACTAAAGGGATTCTGGATGGATAAGCACGAGGTAACGAACGCCCAATTTACGGAATTTGTTAAGGCTACCGGGTATATTACTGTTGCTGAAAGAGAACTTGATCCAAAAGATTTCCCAGGTGTTCCATTAGATAAACTCGTTCCGGGGTCCGCAGTGTTTACCCCTCCTTCCAATGTAGCTTCGTTTAATAATCCTTTGGTATGGTGGTCATATGTTCCCGGGGCGAGCTGGAAACATCCTAAAGGACCACAATCGAATATTACAGGAAAAGAAAATGAACCCGTTGTGCAGGTTTGTTACGAAGATGCCGTTGCTTATGCTAAATGGGCCGGTAAAAGATTACCCACAGAAGCAGAATGGGAATTTGCCGCGCGTGCCAAACAAAATAATCCCTCTTATTATTGGGGCGACAAACTAATACCTGGTGGGAAATGGAAAGCTAATATCTTCCAGGGGAATTTCCCCGTGAATAATACACGTGACGATGGATATGAAGAACTCGCGCCAGTCAAATCTTTTCCACCTAATGCTTACGGGTTGTATGATATGGAAGGTAATGTGTGGGAATGGTGCAGCGATTTGTACAGATCGGATTATTATAAATCAAGCCCTTCAACTGACCCGACTGGTCCGAAGGATAGCTATGACCCACAGGAGCCCGGAACAATAAAACATGTGCAGCGTGGAGGGTCCTTTATGTGCAGCGATCAGTATTGCAACAGGTACAGGGCAGGCAGCCGGGGAAAGGGAGAAACCACCAGTGCAAGCAATAATTTAGGCTTCAGATGCGTGAAATAAAAAAATGATATTCAATAAAGAAGGGTGACAGGAGTAATTCCTGTAATACAATCGATATGCATAACTAAGTGATTATCTTGTTCTTACCCAAATTATTTTCTAAAAAGATATGCTCCCGGAACAATAAATGCTCAACAGTTGAGTTATAGGATATTGCACCAATATCGCTGTATCTATGAAAATACTGGTACTTAGTATAGGCCTGTGCTTTCTTCTTTCCACATCTGATGCCCAGGACACCACGGGGTATTATGCTTCTTTCGCGGGTTCAATTGACCATAATGCTATCACCATGAACCTGCATAAAGCAGGGCGCGAATACAGTGGCTATTATTATTATGATTCACTTCAGCAACCCATTTATTTTTGGGGAGGTGAAATTGAAAAAGATTCAGGGGTATTTATTATTGAAGTGGAAGCATATCATCCATCAGGTCAAACGGAAATATTCGATTTTTTAGCTAGCGACAGTGCAATTGAAGGAACATGGAAAAATAATCCTGAAGGAGATACGCTGACATTTAATGCCAGCATCAAAAATAACAGTAAATACGATTATGTTTTTACCAAAGGTCGCCAGCGATTATTCTCTGCGTTGCGCGACGGACCTAAAGCTGAATTTTCAGCCTCTTCAATATGGCCAAAAGGAAATGATGAGCCAGACAGTTATCTGAAAGAAATATTACGAGATATTTTTAAGGGAGATTCTACGGATGAATCCATAGCTCCTGCTCTTCTTCGCAATAAGAAGGATTTTTTTGCAAAATACAGGGAGCAGTATAAAAGCGCCGAGCCAGAACACGTTGCAGAAGTGGAATACAAGTTTTCAATGGATGATATTACGGACCTGATGATATGCTGGCAGTCGGAGAATATAATGTCACTTGCTATTCATCATTATACTTATGATGGTGGCGCTCACGGTTTATCTTCAAAAATCTATCATAGCTACGATCTTAAAAACAAAAAACTGTTTACCACCGAAGATATTTTCCAGGAAGGCTGGGATTCTGTAGTAAGTAAATTAATAGTGCAAAAACTTCGGGCTGCCTATAAGATCAAAGAATATGAAACGCTTAAAAAAGCGGAGTTTTTCGAAGAGGTGATCAAACCATCCAACAATTTTTATTTCACTTCCACCGGCCTCGGGTTTAGCTATTTTCCAAACGAAATAGCTCCTTATTCCATGGGCCAGGTAACAGTTTTTGTTCCATTTGCCGAGATCACTAATGTGCTCCAGCAATCCTTTACTGCGCAGATAAAACGTTAATTGAGCTGTTTCTTATCATTCGTTGGGCATGTCGGTAATGCCAATAGTTTGATGGGGAGTTTAAAGTGCTTCATTTCTTCCCCGCTTCCCTATCTTTTGCCCATAAATCGAATTTTGTGACAACATTAGTTTGAAACAGCGTGCCGCTCTCCTTTGAAAAAGGGGGTGTGCAAGCATCACAGAAACACTAATTGCAGGGCGATTTTTTCATATAGTTCATAAATCCCCCTGTAGTCTTGCATTCAGTGCGACTTGTTTCAGACTGATACACTACCGAACTTTACCAAAAACAGGTAGTGTGGTTTGTTTTTTGATGTTATTCTGTAGTGAAGATCTATTTATACAGTAAAACGATTTTGTATGAAAAAGCTATTATTTATTACAGCAATTGGTATTCTCAC
>CAYLVR010000276.1:0-2066 GCA_964387165.1 uncultured Chitinophagaceae bacterium
TGCTGCTGACCCCTTACTTACTAACCCATTAAATTCTTGCACTAAATTACAAATTCGCGGCACATAACAAAATAAATTTTTGACCCTGTGCATAAATTTAACCTCAGCCTGCTTTTCTGGTTTTTAACTTTTAAAACATTCATATATAATTGTATATCAATATATTATGACAGTATTTGATTTTATATATCATTCATTGTGTTAAATTGTCAGCCCTTGTTTTTCATCTACTTATCAAATGACAAAAAGGCCAAAAATTAATCTTAATTTTAATCAAATTGTCACTTAAAAAAGTGTGGATTCTTATTTGATGAACCTACTTTAAAGCAAAAAGCTCAACGAATATGACACCTTCAATAATGATCGTCTCTTTTGTGTTTCTTGGCATAAGTATGCTTGTTTCTTCCATCCTGAAGAGCAGATTCAATGCTTACGGTAAGGTAAGGCTGGTCTCTGGCCTTTCGGGGGCCGAAGTGGCCGCAAAGATGCTCCGCGACAACCAGATATATGATGTAAAAATAATATCTGTTCAGGGCTTTATGTCTGACCATTACAACCCAGCCAATAAAACAGTGAATCTTAGTCCCGAAGTTTATAACGGAACCTCCATTGCTGCCGCTGCTGTGGCTGCCCACGAATGTGGTCACGCTGTTCAGCATGCTACGGCTTATAGCTGGCTTACTTTAAGAAGCAAACTGGTTCCGGCGGTTCAGTTCAGTTCCAGCATGGTACAGTGGGTGCTTTTGGCGGGTATACTCATGGTCAACGCCTTTCCCCAATTACTGCTTGGAGGTATCATCCTGTTTGGTGTAACAACATTGTTTTCGGTGGTTACCCTTCCTGTTGAATTTGATGCCAGCCGCAGGGCTTTAGCATGGTTAAACACTGCCGGGATTACTACAACTTCAGAATATCCTAAAGCTAAGGATGCACTTAAATGGGCCGCTACAACTTATGTTGTTGCTGCATTGGCTTCCATTGCTACCCTGGTACAGTATATTCTTATCTATTTAGGGGGAAGCAGGAGGGATTAATTCCCGGCGACCAACCGGCCTTACATTCGCTTGAAACTTCTCCTATAAGAGGGCAAGTTGCCTGTCAGCCGATAAATAATTCAGCTTTCTTACATTTGCCCCCATGCTGTTCAAAAACGTTATTGGTCAGGCGGCGGTAAAGAATCACCTGGAAGAGATGATCTCGACCAACAGGCTTAGCCATGCCCTTCTTTTTACCGGTAAGGAAGGGTCGGGCGCTCTGCCTATGGCCATCGCCTTTTCCCAGTATGTTTTATGTGAAAATAAAAATGGCTGCGGAGTATGTGATTCGTGTAAAAAAGCCGGCGAACTGGTTCATCCTGATATTCATTTCTCTTATCCTGTTATTCCAAAAAAGCCCGGCGACAAACCAGTAAGTACCGATTATATCGGTGAATGGCGTGAATTTATTAGCCAATACCCTTATGGTAATGCGTACGATTGGCTTCAGTTTATTGGCGCAGAAAACAAACAGGGAAATATTACGGCATACGAATGCAATGATATTATCCGCAAGCTCAATCTTAAAAGTTTTGAAAGCGGGTATAAGGTTTTAGTGATGTGGATGCCGGAATACCTGGGCACCGAAGGAAACAAGTTATTAAAATTAATAGAAGAGCCTCCTGCTGATACCTTATTTATATTGGTGGCAGAAAATGAAAATCTAATTCTGCCTACTATTCTTTCCAGGACCCAGCTTGTAAGAATTCCCCCAATAAGTGACAGGGATATCGAGGCTGAGTTGATAGTTAAGGCAAAACTTACTTCTGAGCAAGCGCGACAGATAGCTTCCGTTTCAGGGGGCAACTATCGCGAATCGCTTCAATTATTACAACACGCCGGTGAAGACTGGCAGAGTTTATTAAGAGAATGGTTAAATGCGATCATGAAATCCGGTCCTGTCGCCCAGGTTAAATGGATAGAAGAAATGAGTAAGCAGGGGCGTGAAAAACAGAAAAAATTCCTGAGATATTTTAATCATCTGCTGGAAGTAGCTATTAAGATCCAGGTGATGCCAGGAATCGATCTTGC
>CAYLVR010000276.1:2076-3248 GCA_964387165.1 uncultured Chitinophagaceae bacterium
CGATCTTGCTTTTCCTGAAAATGAAAAAGATTTTGCATCGCGGCTTAATAAAATGACTGGTATAGAACAGCAACAAGCCATTGTTGAAGAGCTCGACAGGGCCGCATATTATATAGAAAGGAACGCAAATTCGAAGATGCTGTTTCACGCGCTCACTATCAAACTATACCATATCATTGCTGATAAATCCTTAATTTTGACGGCTTGACGCTTTGAGGTTAGAGATCGACTTAACTGAAAAAACAAAAAAATGGGATGTAGTTCGTGTGGAACGGGAAAAGACAAAGCGCCGGGATGTAAAAGTAATGGAGGATGCAGCAGCGGGGGTTGTAACAGGATGAATGCTTACGACTGGCTCGTCAATCTGCCGATCAGCGATAACGAAACTGCCTGCCGTGTGGTTGAAATAAGTTTCAATAATGGCAGCCGCAAAGATTATTACAGGAACAGCACCCTTCACGTATTTGAAAAAGGTGAGATGGTAGCAGTGGAAGGGGTTAGCGGGTTTGATGTAGGGAGTGTAAACCTTACTGGAGAAGTAGTAAGGCTGCAATTAAAGAAAAGGGGTATTAGTGAGCAGGATCCGGAAATGCGTAAAGTACTTCGCAGGGCCGTAGATCGTGATATCGAGATAATGAACCAGAATAAGGTACGTGAACCTGAAGCAGTGATCCGTTCAAGAGCTATTGCGAAACAGCTGAATCTGAACATGAAGATAAGTGAGGTTGAATTTCAGGCTGATGGACGTAAAGCCACTTTCTTTTATATTGCCGACGACCGTGTCGATTTCCGTGAATTAATAAAAATTTACGCTAAGGAATTTAAGGTAAAAGTGGAAATGCGCCAGATCGGTGCCCGCCAGGAAGCGGGTAAGGTTGGAGGCATCGGTTCGTGTGGACGCGAACTTTGCTGCAGTACGTGGCTCACCGATTTTAAATCGGTTAACACTACAGCCGCGCGTTACCAGAATCTTTCAATTAACCAGAGTAAATTAAGCGGCCAGTGCGGCAGGTTAAAGTGTTGTCTCAATTATGAGCTGGATACTTACCTTGATGCATTGCAGGGGTTTCCTGATAATGCCGATACTCTCCAGGTTTCCAAAGGCACTGCTATATTGATCAAGAAAGATATTTTCAGGAACCTGATGTGGTATATTCTGCCTGATAGTTCGA
>CAYLVR010000276.1:3258-3988 GCA_964387165.1 uncultured Chitinophagaceae bacterium
CCGAAAGAAGTAGAACCGGAATTTGTAGATGTAGTTGGGCAGATATCATTGAAAACGCTTGACAAAGCTGCTGCTGCTAAAAAAAGAAGTGGTCCGCCTCAAAATAATAATCGTCGTGATCAGCGTCATCCGCCAAGATCAAATAACAATGATAGAAGGGTTCCTCCTAAAAATAAATAGCACCAATAGTCCCGCCATCGGGTGGAACTATTGGTGTCAATATTTTACCAACCATCGCCGTCGAGCGCATTTCCAATTCCTCCTAAAATACCTCCTTCCTCTTTACGCTTATATGTTCCGTAGGCCAATATTCTTCCTGCCAAACGGCTGATTGGTAAAGTTTGTATCCATACTTTGCCGGGGCCTCTTAAAGTTGCGAAAAACAGGCCCTCACCCCCAAATATTGTATTCTTAATTCCTCCAACAAATGTGATATCATAATTTACTGTCTGAGTAAATGCGACAATACATCCGGTATCAACTTTTAATAATTCACCAGCTCGTAATTCTTTTTCAGTTACATGGCCACCCGCATGCACAAATGCCAATCCGTCTCCCTCCAGTTTCTGCATGATAAATCCTTCTCCACCGAATAATCCGGTCCCTAATTTCCTTTGAAATTCAATTCCAACAGAAACTCCTTTTGCTGCACATAAAAATGAATCTTTCTGACAAATCATTTTACCTCCCAGTCTTAAAAGATCCAGGGCAATTATTTTTCCAGGATAAG
>CAYLVR010000277.1:0-3986 GCA_964387165.1 uncultured Chitinophagaceae bacterium
TCAAAACCAAAACTTACACCGGCATCAGGTTTGAGAATGGCAACATAAAATCCTTCTTTAGGGAATTTCGCTCCAATGTGTGTTAATTCGGGACCAAAAGAAATTCCATTATTTGCTACTTTATGACAAGCAGAACAATAATTACTAAATATCAGTTTTCCAGACGCAGCATCTCCTTTCTTTAAACTTAAATTTTCAATTGAAGGATGCCTGGATTTATTTTCGTTACCATCTTTGTTTAGCGCATTCTCTTTGTCGGATACTAAATTATTTGATTTTGGTGCGAGAGAAACAATCTCATGTTTTACACCTGGTTCGAGTTTAGGATCTCCAAGATAAGGTTTCAGCAATTCCTGACCTTTCAATGTACTTGCGTATTTTTGATAAAGCTCACGCGATATTGAATTACTAAACTCCTCCGTTTTACCGTTTAAAAGTCGAACTCCATCTCTCTTCAACAACAATTGAAATGCTAGAAAGCCCACATCTGCAGTTGAGCTATCAATAGCAAGGCGCATCAAATTTCTGCCTTCCCTACGAATACCGAAATGCTTCAGAAGGTCTACATAAAGACCAGATCCGTATGTTGTTTTCAAGCAAACAGCTAATTTCGAAAATAGATCTACATTATTATTAATTATTACTGGTTTGAGTTTCAACAAACTGATTCCGGCGAATACAGGCTCTGATAAATATGTACCATTTATTACATCGATAAAGGCTGCCGATCGCCTGGCTGAATCCGGATTAAACTCTATGGCCCTTAAGTAACGAAGGCGATCGCTGGAATTCAAGGTTGTGTCGGATGCAAATTTTGTCAAATACCTTAATGAGTACTCTGACCGGGCTCTCCATAGAATATCTTTAGCTGCATTAGCTTCGGCATTTGCTCCAACATCATTTAACCAGACTTTCATGAAAGAATTCCATCTCCCATCGGCGGCGATCCCCAGTGCTTCAAGTAACCATCTGTCGTTTCCCTGGTACCTCAGCGCAAGAGCTGCCCAAATCTTGCTGACATTTTCGGTAGTCAGACCAACCAAAGCCAGTGCGGACTCCCTTATCACCTGCGGTTCCGGATCTTTTACAAGTTGCGCTATATACGCTGTATAATCTGTATTTAATTGTTTAATGGCACGAATAGCGGTAATCCTAAGATTTGGATCAGGATCCCGAAAGATAAAATCCCATGAGGTCGGCTCGAGGTCGGGCATTTTACTCAATATCCACAGCGCTCTCGCACGCAGCCTTGAGGGCGCCTTGCTGTCGTGTAACAAATCCAGTAATTTGGAGACTGCCGGTTTGCCTGCTGCGGTTAAAAACTTTGAAGCTAAAAAGCGTAAACAAAGATTCGGACTTTTCAGCGCTGCTACAGCTCCGTCAACTGATGTTAAATCTATTGCCGGATTTGTATTGCCGGGTGCTTCTGCTGCGACACGATAAATCCTGCCTCTTTCAGGATCATTCATCTGATGGCCGCCGACAACAGGATCATACCAATCAGCAATAAAAATTGACCCGTCTGGTGCAACACTAACATCAGTTGGTCGGAATGACTGGTCCTTTCCTTTTAGCAGATTTACAATTGTTGCCTTAAAACCTGCGCCATCAGGCGTGACGGGATATGCTCTAACTACATTCGGACCAGCATCACAATGAATGATCTGATCTTGAAAAACCGGAGAAAGCTGATCACCTTCGTAAACTACAATTCCTGTGGGTGAACCAGCCCCGGTGTATAACATATTAGGAACTACTCCCGGATCATTCTGATGCCAGTGTCTTTTCGGAATAGAATCTTCCCTATTGATTCGATCTTCATTCCACGCTGCGCCTGTCAATTGATCTGTATAACCATAATTACCGTGCTCAAGAATGTAATTAATACGAACTGCTGCATTTCCATCGTCATCATTATCCGACTGCCAGATATTACCATAACTATCAACTGCTGCTTCGAAATTATTTCTGAAATTATCTCCAAGTACTTCAATGTTAGAAAAATCAACGTCACACCTCAATAATAATCCCTCCCGATAAATAGAAAAATCAATGATATTGCCATTTTTATCCTTAACAGGATTGTTATTTCTGTCTTTCAATTGACGGGCAAGATTACCCATGGCAAAATATAATTTCCCATCAGGTCCGAGCGAGAAAGAATGGATGGCATGATCGTGACCTTCCCCGCTGATTCCCTGGAAAACCACTTCAATATCATCGGCCTTATCATCACCATCACGGTCGGATATTAACCAGACATATGGTGATTGTGAGACAACAATACTGCTTCCGAGAACGCAAATTCCAATGGGAGCTTTCAGTTGTGGATGCTGATAAAAAACTTTTACGGTATCTGCCTTACCATCGCCATTCTTATCTTCCAGGATCAAAATACGGTCGCCATTGGTATGAACCGGTAAACCTGTAACCTCGGGACGATAATTATATGCTTCGCATACCCACACCCGACCTTTGTGGTCAACATCAATGTTAGAAGGATTGGTTATTTCGGGTTCCGACGCGAACAATGAAATGTTCAGCCCTTTTGCCAGTGATAAATTATTAATTGTATTGTATAAACCAGACTCATCATTTTGAGTTTGTTGCACATTTTGACTGCATGAGTAACAAAATATCACAGACATCAATAACAGTGTGCTAAACTTGTTCATTAAGCAACATTTTTTATAAGAATAACAGGGTATCAAATAGATTAGTTAAAGTATGCAACTAAATCCCGGTTGATTACCAACCGGGATTTTGAGTAAGGTTTGGATTTAAAACAAGTTCATCCTGGGGAATAGAAGTCAAATAATCCTGCCCCTCGCGGAATCTGTATCCGTTGGGTAAAATTGTATTGTAGTAATCCAGCCTACCTTCACTATCCAAAACGGGTGAAAACCCAGGGAATTCTGATGCCTTAAATGGATAGCCCTTTGGACGTTTGTTTTGGAATAGTGCATGAGCAGCCCATCTTCTATAATCGTCTTTACGATGTCCCTCTAAAGCAAGTTCAACACGTCTTTCCCGTCTTATTTCATACAATTCGTCAGAGACAGTATAACCATAGTCGACCTTATTGTTGTCTAAAGATTGAGAGTTTACAGTAAATGATGGCATTCCTGCCCTGCTTCTTAGAAGATTCAATTGGTCATAGGCAACCGTTTGGTCCAATTCATATTTTGCTTCTGCATAATTCAATAAAGCCTCACCATATCGAAGAATTATAAAACCGGTTTCGCTTAATATCTGACCACTCATTGAGGGAGAAAGTGGATTTGCAGTTTTTTTCACTTGAAAGCCTGTCGGGTTATTTAATAACGCACCGAGATTAATAGTAGGATAAGTAAAATATTGATTGATTACCAGCGCCATTAAATCTCCCGGTATCCAAATGGTAGACTTCAGGCGCGGATCAACATCATTCGCGAGTTTGAGGAGAAAATCATTTCCCTTAAAATTTTCCGCGACTGCTTCATAATCGTAGGGCGCTCCGTCTTTTCCCAGGTAAGAGCTAACAAGATCCCATGTTACTCCTTTCAGGTTTACATCTTTGACAATGCTAAGCTGCGTGTTTGTTCCGTATCCGTCAGACGCGTTAAATGCTCTGTACAAAAGCACTTCATCTATGCCAGACATATTATCTAACCCGAAAAGTTCAAAATAGCTATCCTCACCACTTGCTGTGTGAAGCGTAATGCCATAGGTAAATAATTCTTCTCCGGCATCAACGGCCTGTCGAAAATATTTATTAGGATCAGCGCCGGCAGTTCCGAATACGGTGTTAGCATGATATTTCTGCCAGGTACCTTCGAACAACGCCACTCTTGTTTTAAAAGCCAATGCTGCTTCTTTGCTAATTCTACTGTTACCCGTTGTTGACCGTGGATTTAGATATAAAATGGCAGCATCTAATTGTGCAAGTATTGAATCTGCCACTAAGGTTCTTGGATCTCTTGGTTTCATCAATTGATCTTCAGAAG
>CAYLVR010000278.1:0-3983 GCA_964387165.1 uncultured Chitinophagaceae bacterium
TTGCGGTAAAGACAAGAGCTTTTGTATTGAAATTTAATTACTGGTGGAATCTGTAGCGGTGGGCTGTCAACAGTTAGCCATAGCTATTAGCCGTTTGCGGTCGGAATTCGGCATAAAAAAATCTTACAACGACACCGTTTGGCATTACCCGCTTTTATTTTTGATAAAATAATGGTTATGCAATTGCTTAAAAAACCGATCCAGGAGATTCTTAAAGCCGCTTTTGAATATTACGAAGAAGCTATAGATGGTATTTTTGATGGTAAAAAGTTCGAAAACTTTGATATACAAAAAGCAAAAAATGCCGTACAATGGTGTTATGAAAAGTGTGGGTACAAAGCTCCGCTTATTATTGTAGTTGAAAATCCATTAGAAAAAATATTGTTATTAAATTGTTTAGAAATAGATCCGTTAGCCGATGATTATGGTGCGCCTTTATCAAAAATAGGTAGACAAATATATTCTGGGATTGATAATGCAATAGAATACTGCCGTTATGAAAGTGACGATTTTTATTCACAGTTAAGCTCTGCAATAAGTGATAAATTGCGAAGGAGGATCAACTCCCCTCTTTACCAAGTATTATTTGAAGCCGAATCGCATGATAGAATAGTAGAAGCTTTCGGTAACGGTAATCTCGGCAAGGTTCCTTCACAGGTATTAAAATTTCTTGATACACAACCCGGCAATCACATATTGACAAGGTGCAAGAGTAATTTCCACTTTAAAAGGAAAGCAGAAATGCGTATTCCTTTGTTAGAGGTGCTTTCTGCTTTTTCTATATACTATCTGACTTTTTTTAAGTTTATGGTTGAAGAGCTTGACCTGCCGTCATCAGACAAAATAGACTTTAATTTTTTTTATGAATTACAAAGAGAAAGTGGTATTTTTTCATGTTGCTGTTTTGAGCAAGTTGCCATAATTAGTAAGTATCCTAAAAAAATATTTCAAAAAGAAAATGGTAGTTGGGATCTGCATAATCCTTTAGGAAGAGCAGTTGAATGGGGTTATTCTTTTGCAAAATTTGATTGCCATTATATAAATGGAACTTATGTTGATACGGATATCTTTGAAAGGGTAAACAACTGCGGACTCTCCTTTGATGCATTTATGCGAATAAAAAGCGAAGAAAAAAAAGCTGCTGTTATTTCTTTAATAAAGGAAAATTTTAGTGATGATGAGTTGCTTACGTTTTTAAATGCCTGTTTAATAGATGAAAGAGAGGTTCAGCATGCGAATGGTTACATTGAAATAATAAAACTCTATCAAACTAAGGAGTGTTATGGCTTTTTGCAAAACAGGTTTGGAGAAATGAATCAACCTTTTGCCTGGATTGAATTCACATGCCCTTCTACTCAAAAAACCTATTTGATTTCAACCTGCCCGGAATTTAAAAATGCTACAGATGCTGCAAAATGGCATCGTCCCGAATTTATACCCGAAAAGGTTCCATATATATGGTCAAGTGCCAGCTAAATCTTTGTTTTAAATTGTTAAACCAACATTATGCAAATAGAATATACAGGGATAAATATTCACCAGGGCGATACGCAGTGGTTTCAAATAAATGCATTACCGGACGGCGCGATAAAGATCAAAAAACGCTTTATTGCTAAAGCTGAATATGGAGGCGGATTCCATGCGTTGTTTGGAGATTATAATATGTTTCAGTGGGAAGAATATATTTATCGCATTAGCGTTATTGATGTGAGGAGTGAATGCGTATTAAATCATTCTTTTTTGTCTGGCATAGAAAATATATCTATTGATCTTAACAGGTTTCAAATACTGGAAAAGAAAAATCATAGGCATATCATCATTCCCAAAGGAATATATTTAGTGGGTATCCAGCAAAGATTTGATCCTATGGAAGGGTTTAAAAAACAGGTTTTTGATTAATGCTCAAATTCTATTAAATAATCATGAACGAAGAAATATATAATCAGTTTTCAGAAAAATACAATAAGTTATTTATTGAAGGCATCAGGAAGTTTAATAAGGCAGCCCAAAAAGCAGATGAGAATTATTGCTGCTTCTATCCGTCGTTCGGTATAGATGGGAAAAGCTGCGAATTTATAATTTATGGACAAGCAATAAAAGGTTGGCAGCCGCAATTTAAAACTACTGACAATATTGACGACGATGCTTTTCTTAAAACAAGCATACAATATTCCAATTCCTTTTATAGTGATAAAGAAAAGGGCAATCACAGCCCTTTGAATTGGGTAAATGTTCGCTGGAGTCCGAATATATATAAGCAATTAAAAGGAAATGAGCAGGAGTTTTACAGCGATAAATATTTTGGAACATATTATGCATTCAGGTCATTTTTTTGGAATGTTACGTATAAGCTAATTGCAAGATATTATGGACTACATGAAAATGATCATACCTGGGTAAAAAAAATAATTTGGTCAAACCTATATAAGATAGCTCCGGCCGAAAGAACGAATCCTTCTGATGAAGAATGCAAATGGCAGCAGGAAAAATCTATTGAACTGGTAGAAAAAGAAATAGAAGAAATTAATCCTCGTTATTGTATTGTACTCACCAATGATGATTGGTGGCGGCCTTTCAGAGAAAAATTGGGAACAAAAAGAATAGCAGCTTTTGAAGACAATGAATACATAGAATCTTATGAGCAATATCCAAAAATCCAAACAAAGGTTATTGTAACTAAAAGGCCTTATGTAGGCGGGAAAAGCAATGATTGTGTTGATGAAATTCTAAAATTAATATAATAAGAAGTTATGTCGAAGCGTGCCTATATATCACGCTATTTGCTCATTTTGAAAAAACTCAGGGCAAAACCGTATTCTTCTCTCGAGGAATTGCAACGGTATATAAATGTCGAATCCGAACATTTACAAGTTTGGGATGACACACTCAGTATCGCTTTCTCTAAGCGTACCTTACAGAGAGATTTGCGTGAAATAAGAACTTTGTTTGGAATTGATATTGAATACTCAAAACGGGAAAAAGGCTATTTTGTTACCTCTACCGAAGGAGATAACAAGAATTTTCAGCGGATGATTGAAGCGCTTGACCTGTTCAATTCTCTAAATATAGCAAAAGACCTTGCACCTTTTGTTTGCCTTGAACAAAGGAATCCGCAGGGAACAGAAAATTTACAGGGCATGCTTCATGCCATTAAAAACAGGTTACAGGTAAAATTTACGTATCAGAAATTTTGGGAAGAAGAAATTAGCTATAGACTTGCTGAACCATACGCTTTAAAGGAGTTTAAGAATCGCTGGTATATAATAGCAAAAGATATTAATGATGAGCACATTAAAAGTTTCGCGCTTGACCGGCTGACAAACCTTGATATTACTTCTGTGATATTTGAATATCCTAAAGATTTTGATGTTGAAAAGAATTATCGCTACTGTTTTGGGATTATCAGTCCGAATGGCAACAAGCCGGAAGATATAATCTTGTCATTTGATCCTTATCAGGGAAAATATATTAAATCGTTACCATTACACAATACACAGCAAATTCTTATTGATGATAAAGATGAATTGCGGATCAAACTTAAGCTGTGCGTAACTATTGATTTTGTAATGGAGCTCCTTTCTTTTGCCGATAATGTGAGAGTCATTAAGCCAGTGTTATTAATTACTGAAGTCAGAAATGCACATAAGAATGCATTTAAACAGTATGAAAATTAATTGAGGTGTTTACGGTAGCCAAAGCCCTATTTATATTGTCAAATACGGAAAATAAATCCGTATTTGACAATATGTTATTCAATATGGTGATATTCAGTTAAATGCGTGTAATTTCAAGGTGTAAAGGTCATCTATAGTTCTGAAAGATTGTTCTATGGACTGACATTTGCCGTGGAGAATGAAATAACCTAATAGCCCGGAAAAGCCCGGCACCTGTTCACGTAACTGCTTATGTTCATCAATATGTGTGATCTGTACCTGAATTTTCTTTAGCTTAGCAACTCTAAAAAATAATACTATGGCACTAAC